>NZ_PGTB01000077.1 GCF_002786325.1 Pseudooceanicola lipolyticus
GGCCGATGTCAAGGCGCGCGACGAGCGCGACAGCAGCCGCAGCGCCGCACCGCTGCGCCCGGCCGAGGATGCGGTGGTACTGGATACCTCCGAGCTCGACATCGAAGCTGCGGTGGCAGCCGCGGTGGCGACCGTCGCGGCGCGCCGCGGCTGAACCGGCGCTTGGCTCGACACGCGCGGACCTTGGCGCAGCAGCCCCAAACCCCTTGCATAACGGGGGCAAAGCCGGTATCAGGCGCGCGTCGACAAGGTGTAAACACCGAAGGACTTCAATACGGGCAGGGTCGGAACGCTCCGGCCCTCTTTGTTTTGGAGACCACCTGACCAACGAAACCCGAAAGACCGGCGGAGACAACCGTTCGGCCAGAAAAACCGTGAAAAAGGACACCCATAGCCACATGGCTCAAAACGCATCGATGGAGGAATTCGAAGCCCTCCTGAACGAAAGCTTCGAAATGGACACGCCCGACGAAGGGTCTGTTGTCAAAGGCAAGGTCATCGCCATCGAGGCGGGACAAGCCATCATCGACGTCGGTTACAAGATGGAAGGCCGCGTCGAACTCAAGGAATTTGCGAACCCCGGCGAAGCGCCCGACATCCATGTCGGCGACGAGGTCGAGGTGTTCCTGCGCCAGGTCGAGAACGCCCGTGGCGAAGCGGTGATCAGCCGTGAAATGGCCCGCCGCGAAGAAGCCTGGGACCGTCTGGAAAAGGCCTATGCTAACGAAGAGCGCGTCGAAGGCGCCATCTTCGGCCGCGTCAAAGGCGGCTTTACCGTCGACCTGGGCGGTGCCGTGGCCTTCCTGCCCGGCTCGCAGGTCGATGTGCGCCCGGTGCGCGACGCTGGCCCGCTGATGGGCCTGAAGCAGCCGTTCCAGGTTCTGAAGATGGACCGCCGCCGCGGCAATATCGTGGTGTCGCGCCGTGCCATCCTGGAAGAAAGCCGCGCCGAACAGCGCGCCGAGGTCATCGCCAACCTGACCGAAGGCCAAGCAGTGGACGGTGTTGTGAAAAACATCACCGAATACGGCGCCTTCGTGGATCTGGGCGGTGTCGACGGCCTGCTGCACGTCACCGACATGGCCTGGCGCCGGGTGAACCACCCCTCCGAGATCCTGTCGATCGGCGAAACCGTCAAGGTTCAGGTCATCAAGATCAACAAGGAAACCCACCGCATCAGCCTGGGCATGAAGCAGCTGCAGGAAGATCCGTGGGATCTGGTCGGCGCCAAGTTCCCGCTGGGCTCGGTGCACAAGGGCCGCGTGACCAACATCACCGATTACGGCGCCTTCGTGGAGCTGGAACCGGGGGTCGAGGGGCTGGTGCACGTCTCGGAAATGTCCTGGACCAAGAAGAACGTGCATCCCGGCAAGATCGTGTCGACCAGCCAGGAAGTCGATGTCATGGTGCTGGAGATCGACGGGGCCAAGCGCCGCGTCAGCCTGGGCCTGAAGCAGACCATGCGCAACCCGTGGGAGGTCTTCGCGGAAACCCATCCCGAGGGCACCGAGGTCGAAGGCGAGGTCAAGAACATCACCGAATTCGGTCTGTTCATCGGTCTCGATGGCGATATCGACGGCATGGTTCACCTGTCCGACCTGTCCTGGGACGAGCGCGGCGAAGACGCGATCCAGAACTACCGCAAGGGCGATGTGGTCAAGGCCGTCGTCTCGGAAGTGGATGTCGAGAAGGAACGCATCTCGCTGTCGATCAAGGCCGTGGGCGGTGACAAGTTCGCCGAAGCCGTTGGCGGCGTGCGCCGTGGCTCGGTGATCACCGTGAACGTGACCGCGATCGAAGATGGCGGGATCGAGGTGGAATACGAAGGCATGAAGTCCTTCATCCGCCGCTCGGACCTCAGCCGCGACCGCGCCGAACAGCGCCCCGAGCGTTTCTCGGTCGGTGACAAGGTCGATGTCCGCGTGACCAATGTCGACAACAAGACCCGTCGCCTGGGCCTGTCGATCAAGGCACGCGAGATCGCCGAAGAGAAGGAAGCCGTGGAACAGTATGGCAGCTCGGATTCGGGCGCCTCGCTGGGCGACATCCTCGGCGCCGCCCTGAAGGGCGATGACTGAAGCCTGACCGCTTCACCGCATTGACGCGCCCCGCCGCCGAAAGGTGGCGGGGCTTTTTTATGCCGCACCGTTCTCCCCCTCAAAAAATTTGCTGGGAGAACTCGATCGAACCTCCCTCCCTGATCGGCCAGACGGCCACTGACGATCATCCTGGGCCGTGGCCCGAAACGGCGCGCGCGGACTGGCGCCAGCCTTGCCCAGATACCCGACACCGCCGCGCCGCTGGCGGCCCACTGGGTCGGGAAACCGCCGGGTTTGGCGGCGCGGGCCGCCCGAATCAACGGTGCCGGCGGCAGCCTCAAAACCTGTCACAGCGGGGGCCGGCGGCACAGGATTTCCGCGATCGGCGTCGCCGCATACGGGAATCCCGCCAGGCCGCCGGGAAAATTCCGTGCATAATCTTATAGTTCTGGTTTCGGAACGGTTTCGATGCTCTTATATTGAGTGACTACCGACTGCTCGCCAACGCTGCCTTGGGAGGGGCATCACATGATCCGGTCCGAATTGATTCAGAAAATAGCTGACGAGAACCCGCATCTCTACCAGCGCGATGTCGAACGGATCGTGAATACGGTCTTCGAAGAGGTCACCGGCGCCATGGCGCGCGGCGACCGCGTGGAACTGCGCGGTTTCGGCGCCTTCTCGGTGAAGAAGCGGGATTCTCGCGTCGGGCGCAATCCGCGCACCGGCGAAACCGTCCATGTCGAAGAGAAACACGTGCCGTTTTTCAAAACCGGTAAGCTTCTGCGCGACCGGCTGAACGGGAAAGCCGACTGATGCGCTATATCCGCTATGCCTTCCTTGCCGCGCTGGGTGTCGTGCTGATCTCGCTCTCGATGGCCAATCGCGAAGCGGTGACCCTGCGGCTGGTGCCGGAGGAACTGTCCGGCCTGCTGGGCCTGAACTGGTCAATCACGCTGCCGCTGTTCGTGGTGGTTCTGGGCGGGATCGCCGTGGGGCTGATCCTGGGATTTGTCTGGGAATGGCTGCGGGAACACAAGCATCGCCGCGATGCCAGCCGCAAATCACGCGAGGTGGTGCAGCTGAAACGCGAGGTGAACCAGCTGAAGGATCACAAGCACAAGGGCAAGGACGAGGTGCTCGCCATCCTGGACGAAGCCAGCTGACCCTTTGAGACAGCCCGCCGGAACCGCCGGACCATGGAACACGATATCAAGGTAAAATTCTGCGGCCTGACCCGGCCCGATGACGTGTCTGCGGCGGTAGAAGCAGGCGCCGCCTATGTCGGCTTTGTCTTCTTTGCCAAGTCGCCCCGCAGCCTCGATCCGGCCGCGGCACGTGCATTGGCGCTGACGGTGCCGCCGGGGGTGGCAAAGGTGGCGCTGACCGTCGATGCCGATGACGCCACGCTGGAGGCGATCCTGGAGGCGGTGCCGCTGGACATGCTGCAACTGCACGGACGGGAAACCCCGGAACGGGTGGCGGAATTGCGCACCCGCCATCGCCTGCCGGTGATGAAGGCGGTGGGTGTCGCCGCCGCAGCGGACCTGGCGGCGCTGGACCGCTACGCGCAGGTGGCCGATCAGATCCTGGTCGATGCCAAGCCGCCGAAGGACGCGGCACTGCCGGGCGGCAACGGATTGGCCTTCGACTGGCGCCTGATCGCCGGGCGCCGCTGGCCGGTGCCCTGGGTGCTGGCCGGCGGGCTGACCGCCGGGAACCTGGCCGAGGCGGTACGAATGACCGGCGCGCGGCAGGTCGATGTGTCCTCCGGCGTCGAAACCGCGCCCGGCGTCAAGGATGGCGGGCTGATCCGCGCCTTTGGCTCTGCCGCGCGGGACGCGGGACGGGTGCCGGACTTAACCGGAAATTAATCCTGTATCTGCACCTTCCAGGTATGAGCCCGATCCCGGAACACCTGACTGCCGAGCGCTGGATGACCGGCGTGTTTTCCGCACGTTCGGCGGCAACGGGCGGCGTCGTGCGCCGCAAGGTGCGTGATGTAGAGCGAATTGTCGGACGCGAGGCGTTTTTCGACGAGATGGGCCGACGCGGCTGGACGGTGGTGGAAAATGCCGGCCAGTTCGTGGTGTTTTGCAACCGGGAACCGGTGCGCCGCCGCGTCTGACCGCCCGCGGCGGGGAAATTCCGTCGACGGAATTTGCCATGGCTTTTCGAAAAGCCATGTTACCCCAAGGTGGTCCGGAGGGGACCGGGCCTTCGCGCGCCAAATTCCGTCGACGGAATTTGTCACGGCTTTTCGAAAAGCCGTGTTTACCCGGCCCGCCATTCACCGTACACGCGGTATGCCCTGCACGGATGGCAACGGAGAGAGACGATGAACGATCTTTACAACTCCTTCATGACCGGCCCCGACGAGCGCGGGCGCTTTGGCGATTTCGGCGGGCGGTTCGTTTCGGAAACCCTGATGCCGCTGATCCTCGAATTGGAGGAACAGTACCGGATCGCCAAGACCGACCAGAGCTTCTGGGACGAGATGGACGACTTGTGGAAACACTATGTCGGCCGCCCCTCGCCGCTCTACCATGCCAGCCGCCTGACCGAACATCTGGGCGGGGCCAAGATCTACCTCAAGCGCGACGAGCTGAACCATACCGGCGCGCATAAGATCAACAACGTGCTGGGCCAGATCATCCTGGCCCGCCGCATGGGCAAGACCCGGATCATCGCCGAAACCGGCGCCGGGCAACATGGCGTTGCCACCGCCACGGTCTGTGCCAAATTCGGGCTGAAATGCGTGGTCTATATGGGCGCGCATGATGTCGAGCGGCAAAAGCCCAATGTCTTCCGCATGCGCCTGCTGGGCGCCGAGGTGATCCCGGTGACCTCGGGCCGCGGCACGCTGAAAGATGCGATGAACGACGCGCTGCGCGACTGGGTGACCAATGTGCGCGACACCTTCTACTGCATCGGCACCGTCGCCGGGCCGCACCCCTACCCCGCCATGGTGCGCGATTTCCAATCGGTGATCGGCAAGGAGGTGCGCTGGCAACTGGCCGAGCAGGAGGGCGAAGGCCGCCTGCCCGATACCATCATCGCCGCCATCGGCGGCGGCTCGAATGCGATGGGCCTGTTCTATCCCTTCCTCGACGAGGCAGCGGTGAAGATCATCGGCGTCGAGGCCGGCGGCAAGGGCGTGAACGAGAAGATGGAGCATTGCGCCTCGCTGACCGGTGGCCGCCCCGGCGTGCTGCACGGCAACCGCACCTATCTGCTGCAGGATGACGACGGCCAGATCCTGGAAGGCTTCTCGATCTCCGCCGGGCTCGATTACCCCGGCATCGGCCCCGAACATGCCTGGCTGCACGATGTCGGCCGGGCCGAATATGTCGCCATCACCGACAAGGAGGCGCTGGAGGCGTTCCAGCTGTGCTGCACGCTGGAAGGCATCATCCCGGCGCTCGAGCCCAGCCATGCGCTGGCCCATGTGATGAAGATCGCGCCGGACCTGCCCGGCGACCATATCATCGTGATGAACATGTGCGGCCGGGGCGACAAGGACATCTTTACCGTGGCCCGGGCGCTGGGCTTCGAGATGGCGGAAAAGGACTAAGCCCTCCCCACAGGCCGACCCCTTTGAAACGGCCGGTCCGGACAGCCCGGGCCGGCCGTTTCCGTCAACTCTGGTGCAGGACCGTTTCGAAGCCTTCGAAGCTGGGCGGTTCGACCATCGCGTCGCGGGTGCTGCTGTTGCCGGCGTTCCGATGCGCCTCGCGGAACTGGTCGGACTTGGTCCAGCTCTCGAAATCGGCGCGGCTGTCCCAGATCACGTGGCTGGAATACAGGCAATACCCATCGCCGTCGGGGCCTTTCAGTAGGCGGAATTCGCGAAACCCGGTCATTTCGTTCAGGCGGCTTTCCCGCTCTTTCCAGACGGTTTCGAACTGCGCTTCCGATCCGTGACGGATCTTGAATCGGTTCATGGCGATAAAACTCATGGCGTTCTCGTTCTTGGGAATGTCAGGGGGGCTGGCTGGCGGCAAACCGGGCGCTGGCGCCGCCACTTGAGGCCAAACACCACCCAAGGTCAACCGCCGGCTCAGACGCCATGGGCCTCCAGAACGTGCAGCGGCACGATGTCCAGCGCGCGGCGATGCGTCGCCTGCAGGTTCACCCGCGGCGCACAGCCCTCGTCGGCGGCCTGCAGGAACCGCGCCGCGCACAGGCACCATTGGTCGCCGGGGTTCAGGCCGGCAAATTGAAATTCCGGGCGCGGCGTCGACAGGTCGTTGCCGACATATTTCGAATAGGCGAGGAATTCCGCCGTCATCACCGCGCAGACGGTGTGGCTGCCCTGGTCGGCGCGGCAGGTGTTGCAATGGCCATCGCGGAAAAACCCGGTGACCGGATCCATCGAACAGGGGCTTAACGGGCGTCCCAGGACATTGATCGCCTCATCCGGCTCCATGGCGTTCATCCAACCCTATGCTGCTGCGGTCGACTCTCAATATACAGCCGCCCGGTGCAAATGCCATGCCCCGCCCGGCGCCGTCCTTGCCGCGCGGCGGCCCGGCTCAGCGGAACTTGTCGACCAGTTTCTGCAGCGGCGAGCGCGCGTCCGGCGCCTCGGCCACCGGCGCGGGCGCCTGTTTCGCCGCTTCCGGCTCCGGCGCCTTGCCTGATGAGCGCGGCGGCGCGGTTCGCAGCGCCACGGCATTCATGAACCGCCCGGAGTCGCCCGCCACCAGATCGGCCGCGCCGTCCGAGAGGCCGCGCAGCAGGTCGTCCAGCCAGTCTTCGTCGGCCTTGGCAAAGTCGTGCAGCACATAGCCCGGCACCGCCTCTTTGCGGCCGGGATGGCCGACCCCCAGGCGCACCCGGCCATAGCTGTCGCCGATATGGCCGTGCAGCGACCGCAACCCGTTATGCCCGGCATGGCCGCCGCCCTGTTTCACCCGGCACTTGCCCGGCGCCAGGTCGATCTCGTCATGGATGACGATGACATCCTCGGGCGTCAGCTTGTAAAACCGCATCGCCTCGCCCACCGACTGGCCGGAGAGGTTCATAAAGGTTTCCGGCTTCAGCAGCAGCACCTTCGCGCTGCCCAGGCGGCCCTCGGAGATCTGGCCCTGGAACTTGGCCCGCCAAGGCCCAAAGCCGTGATCGGCGGCAATCCGGTCCACCGCCATAAAGCCGATATTATGCCGGTTGCGGGCGTATTTTGCCCCGGGATTGCCAAGGCCGACGATCAGTTTCATGCGGATCTCGCTTTCACCGTTTCGCGCGCACCATGCCCCGCAGGGGCAAAAAAGGCCAGACGGCCGGGTAAAACGAAAAACGGGGCCGAACCCGGCCCCGTTTTCCCAACACCCGTTAACGGGGTCTTATTCTTCGGCAGCCTCTTCAACCTCGGCTTCCGGCTCTTCGTCGTCACTGGACGAGCGCAGACCCGACGGCGCCGAGATATTGGCGATCACGAAGTCGCGGTCGATCGTCGGCTTCACGCCCTCGGGCAGCGTCACGTCGGAAATGGTGATCGTGTCGCCGATCTGCAGGCCGGACAGGTCGATGGTAACGTGATCCGGGATATCGCCGGCAGTGACCATCAGTTCCACCTCGGGGCGAACCAGCGTCATCACGCCGCCCTTGCGCAGGCCGGGGCAGTTTTCTTCGCCGGTCACTTCAACCGCGATGAACAGGTTGATCTTGGTGGTGCGGCGCAGGCGCATGAAATCGACATGCACCGGCAGGTCCTTGACCACGTCGCGCTGCACGTCGCGGCAGATCACCCGCACGTCGTCATGCCCTTCGACCTGCATGTTGAACAGGGTCGACTTGAACCGCCCGGCTTTCAGCTTTTTCAGCAGCTCGTTGAAGGGAATATTGATCGCCAGCGGGTCTTTGTCGCCACCGAATACGATCCCCGGAACCATGCCATCGCGGCGTGCCTGACGAGCGGCGCCCTTGCCTGTCCCCGTCCGTTCCAGGGCTACGAGATCAGGGATCTCTCCAGCCATATCTTAATCTCCATCATAAGAGCGGGCATCCTCCAAGGCTGTATGCCCGCGTGAAGCCGCGCGTATAGACCGGTTCCCTGCCCTTGAAAAGGGTTTTTCTTGCGCCTGCGCCGGCGCTTCGCCCCGCCCGCCCCGCGGCCGCCGCCCTAGGACAGCTGGTGTTTCAGATAGCCATCCGCATCCCGGACCCGCGCATAAAGCTCGAATTCGGCGGCGCGCGCCTGTTTGAGCCTGACCAGCGTGGCCGGTTCCAGCTCGGCCTCGATCAGGGGCGAGACATTCTTGGGTTTCAGCGTGATTGGCTCGCCGAACCGCGATTCCAGAAACCCCAGCAGCCGGGGCGGCGTTTCATGGGCGAACAGGTGATGCACCATCAACGCATCGCGGCCATTGGCCAGCATCCCCATCTGGCTGCCGATCGCGGCATGGGGCGGCGGATCGTCCGAGATCACCTGCCGCACGAATTCATCGAAACTGACCCCCTCGGTCGAGAATTCCGAGCCCTGCCGCGCCTCGCGCGCGCGATAGCGGTACCAGCTGCGGATCTGCTCCAAGGGCTCGCGGATCACCGCGAAGCGCTCCAGCTCCAGCCCGAATTCCTTTGATAGAAACGGTGCGAACCGGTTGTGAAACCGCTGCGCGGTGATGTGTTTGCGCCGCTTCAGGAACAGGATGTCTGCCTTCGGGCGCAGCGCCATCTCGATCGCGGTGGTCCCGGTTTTGGGCACGGCGATAAACACCAGCGACTGCGCCGAAAAGATCAGCATCAGGCCTGCCAGCGGCCTTCGAAGTCATCGGGGATCAACAGGTTGTGCCGGCCCAGATCGTTCACATCCGTCTCGCCGCACAGCGCCATGGTGGTGTCCAGCTCCTTGTGGATCACCGACAGCGCGGTTTCGACGCCCTTGCGCCCCATCGCGCCCAGCCCATAGACAAAGGCGCGGCCGATCATGGTGCCCTTGGCGCCCATCGCCAGCGCCTTCAGCACGTCCTGACCTGATCGGATGCCGCTGTCCAGATGCACCTCGGTCTCGCCGCCGACCGCGTCGAGGATCGGCCGCAACATGCGGATGCTGCTAAGCGCGCCGTCCAGCTGCCGGCCGCCATGGTTGGACACGATGATCGCATCGGCGCCCAGCTTGGCCGCCATTTTGGCGTCTTCGGGATCCAGGATGCCCTTCAGGATCACCTTGCCGTCCCACATCTCCATCAGCTTGGCGATCTTGTTCCAGTCCAGCGTCAGATCGAACTGTTCCGCCGTCCAGGCGCCCAGCGCCGCAGTGTCGGATACACCCTGCACATGGCCGACGATATTGCCGAAATGGCGCCGCTTGGCACCCAGCATCCCGATCCCCCAGGACCATTTGGTCAGCAGGTTGGCGACGGTTTTCGGGGTCAGCTTGGGCGGCGCGCTCAGGCCGTTTTTCAGGTCCTTGTGGCGCTGGCCCAAGATCTGCAGGTCCAGCGTGATCACCAGCGCGGAACATTTCGCCGCGCGGGCCCGTTCGATCAGCCGGCGGACATAATCGGCGTCTTTCATGGTATAGAGCTGGAACCAGAACGGCTTGTCCGTCGCTTCCGCCACGTCCTCGATCGAGTTGATCGACATGGTCGACAGGGTGAAGGGCACGCCAAAGGCCGCGGCCGCCTGCGCCGCCTTGATCTCGCCATCGGCATGCTGCATCCCGGTCAGCCCCACCGGGGCAAGCGCCACCGGCATCGCCACGTCCTGGCCGATCATCTTGCTGGCGGTGCTGCGCCCGCTCATATCCACCGCCACCTTCTGGCGCAGCCGGATGCGGGCAAAATCGCTGGTGTTGTCGCGAAAGGTCTGCTCGGTCCAGCTGCCGCTTTCGGCATAGTCGTAGAACATCCGCGGCACGCGGCGTTCGTGAAGACGTTTGAGGTCGTCGATGGTCGTGATCACCGGCATCTGCGCAGCCTTAACTTGTGTCAGGTCCGCAACGCTTAGCAACAGTGGCGCGGTCAGGCAATCACGGGCGCTGCTGCAGGAACCGCTTCTCGCATTCGGCCATCCGGAGAACCGAGGCACGCACCCGGTCCGGATCGTCCAGCGGCATGCCGGCCAGCACGCCCTCATAGGCGCCCAGCTTGTCCTCGAAACTGCCGCTGACATGATGTTCCAGCAGGTAATAGGTGGTTTTCGTCGCCACCTGCCGGTGATGATCCGACATCAACCCCTGGCGCGAGAGCACATGCGCGCTATAGCTGAATTCTGCGGCACAGCGCAGCGCCGCCGCCTCGTCCCCGGCATAAACGCGCGACCCTGCCGAAGCGGGCAATGCCAGTGCGGCGGTCAACAGGGCGCCGCAAATCCCGTAACGCAAACACATCACACTTCCATCCAAACCAAGTGACGGATGGTGCATGCTGGCATTCCCGGATGTCGGAGGCAGGGCGTTTCCCCGGCAAAAATGCGGCAGCTCAGGCCTGGTGCGCCCCCGCCGCCAGCGAACCGACAAAGTCGAGGATCTCGGCAACCGGCCGCCCCTCGGCGATCTGGCCGACAATTGCCGAGCCCACCACCGCGCCATCCGCGACACCGGCGATCGAGCGGCTGGCCTCGGGCGTCTTGATGCCAAAGCCGACGATCACCGGCAGGTCGGTCTTGGCCTTGATCCGCGCCACTTCGGGGCCGACATCGGTGGCCTGCGCCTCGGCCGAGCCGGTGATGCCGGTGATCGAGACGTAGTAGACAAAGCCCGAAGTGTTCTGCAGCACCCGCGGCAGCCGCTTGTCATCGGTGGTCGGCGTCGCCAGCCGGATAAAGTTCAGCCCCGCGGCCTGCGCCGGCAGGCACAGTTCCTCGTCCTCTTCCGGGGGCAGGTCGACGATGATCAGCCCATCGATCCCCGCCGCCTTGGCCTGTTCCAGGAACTTGGGCACCCCGCGGCTGTAAATCGGGTTGTAATAGCCCATCATCACGATCGGGGTGCTGTCATCGGTTTCGCGGAACAGCCGCGCCAGTTCCAGCGTCTTGTCCAGCGTCATGCCGCCTTCCAGCGCGCGCTGCCCGGCCAGCTGGATCGTCGGCCCGTCTGCCATCGGATCGGTAAAGGGCAGGCCCAGCTCGATGATGTCGACCCCGGCGCCCGGCAGCCCCTTGACCACCTCCAGCGAGGTGTCGAAATCGGGATCCCCCGCCATCACGTAGGCGACAAAGGCTTTCTTTCCCTGCGCCTTCAGTCTGGCAAAGGTGTCGTCGATACGGGTCATGCGGCTGTCCTTCCCTGATCCCGCCTGCCATGCCAAATGTCCCGGCGGAAATCAATGCGCCTTCGCCCTGCCCTCGGCCCGGTCAGAAGCGGACATGATAGCGCGCCAAAAGCGAGTTCACGCCGGGATTGAATTCGTTGAGCGAGGCGTTCGAGGCATGGGCCAGCGCCAGCGACACCGCGTCGCCCGATCTGAGCGTCCGGCCCAAGGCCAGCAGCGACCGGAATTGCAGATCGCCGCCCAGCCGGTTTTCGTATTTATCGGCCTCGTAGTAGCTGGGCATCAGGCTGAACTCGACGAACCAGTTCTGGCGCAGCGGCCATTCGGCGATCAATCCGGCGCCGAGGAAATAGTCGTGATCGGCATCCAGCCCCAGGCCGAACCCCCAGGACAGGTTGACCGCGCGACCCTGGTAGAACGGGCTGTAGCGGTATTCGAGATTGGCCGTCACGGTGTCGCGCGACTGGTAATAACTGAAATCGGCATATCCCAGCCCGACAACCACCGATTGTGCCCCCGCCGCGCCCGACATCATCACCAGGAAAACGGCAATCCAAAGCGATCTCATGCGTAAGCCCCTGTGCTGGCTGTTTTAATGCATATTCCTGCCCCCGAAGGCGGCCACTTTCAACGGGGAAGACTCGTGCCTGCCTCGTCCACGGCCGATCTGTGGCGCCGCTGCGCTTCTTGCGCCTGTGGCCAAGACTGGTAGAAGCGCCCAAACGCAAAAGCCGGGGGTTTGACATGGGCTTTAAAATGGGAATCGTCGGGCTTCCCAATGTCGGCAAGTCCACGCTGTTCAACGCGCTGACCCGCACTGCCGCGGCGCAGGCGGCGAACTTTCCGTTCTGCACCATCGAGCCCAATGTCGGCGAGGTGGCGGTGCCCGACGCCCGGCTGGACAAACTGGCCGAGATCGCCAAGTCGCGCCAGGTCATCCCCACCCGGATGACCTTTGTCGACATTGCCGGGCTGGTCAAAGGCGCGTCGAAGGGCGAAGGGCTGGGCAACCAGTTCCTCGCCAATATCCGCGAGGTCGATGCCATCGCCCATGTGCTGCGCTGTTTCGAAGACGGCGACGTCACCCATGTGGAAGGCCGGGTCGACCCGGTGGCCGATGCCGAAACCATCGAGACCGAGCTGATGCTGTCCGACATGGAATCGATCGACAAGCGCCTGCAGGGTCTGGTGCGCAAGGTGCGCGGCGGCGACAAGGAGGCGGTACAGCAGGAACGCCTGCTGAAATCGGCGATGGAGATGCTGGAACAGGGCAAACCGGCCCGGCTGGTCAAGGTCGATGCCGAGGATGCCCGCGCCTGGAAGCAGCTTCAACTGCTGACCACCAAGCCGGTGCTATATGTCTGCAACGTCGCCGAGGCCGAGGCCGCCGAAGGCAATGCCCAGTCCGCCCGGGTGGCCGAGATGGCCGCCGCCGAGGGCAATGCCCATGTCATCATCAGCGCCAGGATCGAGGAAGAGATCAGCCAGCTGGACCCGGAGGAGGCGCAGATGTTCCTGGACGAGATGGGGTTGAGCGAACCCGGGCTCGACCGGCTGATCCGCGCCGGCTATGACCTGCTGCACCTGGAGACCTATTTCACCGTCGGTCCCAAGGAGGCCCGCGCCTGGACCATCCGCGCCGGCACCCAGGCGCCGCAGGCGGCCGGGGTGATCCATGGCGATTTCGAAAAGGGCTTCATCCGCGCCGAAACCATCGCTTACGAGGATTTTGTCGCCCTGGGTGGCGAACAGGGCGCCAAGGAGGCCGGCAAGATGCGTGCCGAGGGCAAGACCTATACGGTGCGCGACGGCGACGTCATGCACTTCCTGTTCAACACCTGAACCGGGTCAGTAGCCCAGCGCCTCGGTGATCTCGGCAAGGCTGACCATCGGCGCCGGCACGCCGACACGGATGCGCTCGCGGATCACCGCCCGCGCGGGCGCCGCCACGATGTCCAGTTCCGGCCGGCTGCGATGCGAGGCCAGGTGCTGCGGCGTGCCGCTGAAATGCTCCAGCTCGGCCTCGACCGGCACATCGAAGGCGGTGCGAAAGCTTTGCTCGTCCCCCAGCAGTTCCTCCATGCGCAGCACCTCGGCCCCCTGGCGCAGGGCCGCCAGGTTGAACGAACAGATATGCTGCACCGCGAAGGCATAGGTGACATTGGGCAATGTCGGCGCCAGGTTCATCGACTGCACCGTGTTCAGCGAGGTCTTGAGCGAGGTCACCAGCATGTTCGGCGAGGCATCCAGCGTCTTTTTCAGCGCCCAGGCATAGCAGCTTTCGATCTGCTTGACCGGGTCGCGCGCGATCAGCCGATAGCGGATGCCGCGCCGCTCGCAGGCCGGTTTCATCGCGCCGGGCAGGAAATTGGTGTGCACCGCGATCGGCCGGCGCCCGGCGCGCATCGCCTGCACCATGCTTTCGGCAAAACCATCCGGGGTCTGCGAGCCGGTGCCGATCGGCCCGCGCTGCTCGAAACTCTGGGTGCCATGCACCACGTCGAACCCCGGCACCGCGCCGAGAATCCCGGCGATGCTGTGGGTACCGGCAAAGCCGATGGAATCTGCTACGATCATAATCCGCCTGCGTCTTGCGCGCCTCTGCCCCACCCTTGCGTGGTCGACCCCCTGAATTCAAGCGCCCACCCCGTCCCGTGGCCCCGGCGCCACGCAGCTGCGGCCATTCTGCCGCACCGCCTCCCCGTTCTGCGGCGCCCCCGCACCGCCAGGCCGGAATTTCGCCTTGTCCCGCTCCGGACTTGCCGCTACACGGGTCGGCGGAGACGTGGCCGAGTGGTCGAAGGCGCTCCCCTGCTAAGGGAGTAGGCGGGAAACCGTCTCGTGGGTTCGAATCCCATCGTCTCCGCCATCCCCCTCAAAACCTCTGTCACCACCCCAAGCTGACCGCTGTTTTGGCATCGCCGCCGGAAAATGCGCCAGGGCCTGATCGCGGAATCGCGCGGCAGATCAGAGCGGGCGCCGTAGCGGCGTGTTTGCGCCTGTGGTCGCATGCGTTGCGGTATGACACGCGGGTCCGGCTGTGGCTTTGTGCCGGCAGAGACCGGGCGAGGCAGGGCCACAAACAATGGCGCAATCGCGTTTGCGCTGATCGGCGAAGCCGCTCCATTGCTTATCCCGACAAAATCAGTCATCTACTAGGCATCCAACCTGCCTCGGATGCCAAGCGCGGGCAGGACCATTTCACGGAAGGAAACCGGATGCGTCTAGGAACACCCATGGCCGTCATGCTGATGGCATCTGTCGCCACCCCCGCGCTGGCGGTGACCAAGGCCGAGGTGCTGGAGACCTATGCCGATATCGCCCAGGCCGGCTATGAAGACAGCCTGGTGACGGCGCGGGCGCTGCAACGGGCCATCGACCAGTTGATCGCGGCCCCATCGGCCGAGGCCCTGCACGCGGCCAGGGCGGCCTGGCGTGCCGCGCGGGTGCCCTATCAGCAGACCGAGGTCTACCGCTTTGGCAATGCCATCGTCGATGACTGGGAAGGCAAGGTGAATGCCTGGCCGCTGGACGAGGGGCTGATCGACTATGTCGATGCATCCTATGGCGGCGCGACCGACGAGAACCAGCTGGCGGTGCTGAACGTGGTGGCCAATCCCAGCTTTACCTTGGGAGGCGAAGCGGTTGATGCCAGCGCGATCACCCCGGCGCTGCTGGAAGGGCAGCTGCACGAGGCCGGCGCGGTCGAGGCCAATGTCGCCACCGGTTACCATGCCATCGAATTCCTGCTTTGGGGGCAGGACCTGAACGGCACGGATTTTGGCACCGGCAACCGCCCCTGGACCGATTACGCCGCCGGCGACAGCTGCACCAACGGCCATTGCGACCGCCGCGGCCAGTATCTCAAGGCCGCGACCGACCTTCTGGTCAGCGATCTGGAATGGATGGCGGCGCAATGGGCCGAGGGCGGCGCCGCCCGCGTCACCGTGCTTGCGGATGAAAACGCCGGGATCAACGCGATGCTGACCGGAATGGGCTCGCTGTCTTATGGCGAGCAGGCGGGCGAACGGATGAAGCTGGGTGTGATGCTGAACGACCCCGAGGAAGAGCATGACTGTTTTTCCGACAACACCCATAACAGCCACTATTACGATGGGTTGGGCGTTCGGAACGTCTATCTCGGCGAATATCTGCGCGTCGATGGCAGCATCGTGTCCGGCCCGGCGCTTGCGGACCTGGTCGCCGCCGCCGATGCGGAGGTGGACGCCGATCTGCGCGACAAGCTGAACGCCACCATGATCGAACTGGGTCAGATCAAGACCGCGGCCGAGGCGGGGTTCAGCTATGACATGATGCTGGCGCGCGGCAACCAGGCCGGTGAGGCGCTGATCATGGGCGCGGTCGATGCGCTGGTCGAACAGACCCGCGGCATCGAGCGGGCGGTGACGGCGCTTGGCGTCGACCAGATCGCCTTTGAAGGCTCCGACAGCCTGGACAATCCGAACGCCGTCTTTCAGTAAATAAACAAGGCCGGGGCGCGGGCCCCGGCCTTCGATAGCGGCACGTGCCACTGCGCGGGGAGAACGAAGCGAACCATGTCGCGCCTGCTTTCCGAGCGCCCTCGCGGATCAATCGCCCTCCTCGCGCTCGGCGTCGGGCTCGGCATCTGTGCCGGACCGGCCCCGGCCTTTGAACGGCTGATGCCCGAACTGACCCAGCCGCATCTGAGCAGCCTGCCACGGAGCGAGGCCGAGCGCACGCGCATCGCCGCGATAACCGCGCCGCCGGCCAGCTTTGACAAAGCCGAACCGTTCGAGGCGAACCCGGCTGGTGCGGCAACCGTGCGGGCGCGCAGCACAACCGATGCCTTCTCGCAACCCTCGGGCAATATCGATTTCGAACGCGAGCTGGAGTTCAAGGTCGGCAACGGGCTTTTCAAGAAACTCTGGATTTCCGCACCCGCCTCGACGCTGGCCTCGGACGGTCTGGGCCCGCTCTATAACGCGCGCTCGTGCCAGCGCTGCCACCTCAAGGACGGGCGCGGCCATCCGCCGGAAGGGCCGCAGGACGATTCTGTCTCGATGTTCCTGCGTCTCTCCATCCCGGCGCCCCCGGACGAGCCGATGAGCGAGATCGAAGCCTTCCTGCTCTCGGCCGGCGCCGCGGCCCCGCGCACCCGGCCCGACCCGGTCTATGGCGGTCAGCTTCAGGATTTCGCCACCGCCGGGCACCCGGCCGAATACCGCCTGGCCGTGCGCTATGAACACTTCGAGGTGGCGCTGTCGGACGGGGAAGTCGCGCATCTGCGGCGCCCCAGCTACAGCGCCGAGGATCTGGGTTACGGCCCGCTGGCCGCGGGGGCCATGCTCAGCCCCCGTGTCGCGCCGCCGATGATCGGACTGGGCCTGCTGGAGGCGATACCGGCCGAGGATATTCTGGCCCTGGCCGATCCCGAGGATACCGATGGCGACGGGATTTCGGGCCGCGCCCAGGTGGTCTGGTCGTTCGAACATCGCCGTCCGATGCTGGGCCGGTTCGGCTGGAAGGCGGGGTCTCCGACCATTCGCGAACAATCGGCCAGCGCCTTTGCCGGCGATATCGGCATCTCGTCGCCGGTATTTCCCGATCCATGGGGCGAATGCACCGCCCGCCAGCAGGCCTGCCGCACCGCGCCGCATGGCGATGGCGACACCCGTGGCACCGAGATCGACGCCGAGGGCCTTGACCTGGTGACCTTCTACAGCCGCAACCTGGCCGTGCCGGCGCGGCGCGATGTCGACAATCCCGAGGTGCTGCGCGGCAAAAAGATGTTCCATGCGACCGGTTGCGCCGCCTGCCACCGGCCGAAATTCGTCACCCACCGGCTGCGCGACCAGCCCGAACAAAGCTTTCAGCTGATCTGGCCGATGACCGACCTGTTGTTGCACGACATGGGCGAAGGATTGGCCGACCACCGCCCCGAGGGGCGTGCCTCGGGGCGCGAATGGCGCACCGCGCCGCTGTGGGGCATCGGTATGACCGAACAGGTAAACGGCCATACCCAGTTCCTGCATGACGGCCGGGCGCGGTCGCTGCTGGAAGCGGTGCTGTGGCATGGCGGCGAAGCGCAGGCGGCGCGCGATGCCGTGGTTGCTCTGCCGAAATCCGACCGCGCCGCCCTGATCCGCTATTTGGAGAGCCTGTGATGCGCCTGTTCCTCGCCGCCACCCTGTATCTGGCCGCCGCGCCGGCCATCGCCGGAATCGCCGAAGTCATCGACAGCCACGCCTTGCCCGGCACTGCCGCCTTCACCGAAGCCGCGGGCGCCCTCGACCGCGCCGCCAGCCGCGATTGCACCGCCGAATCGCTGCGGCCGGCATATCACGACGCCTTCGATGCCTGGCTCGGGATCGCGCATCTGTCGCTGGGACCGCTGGAAGAACAGGGCCGCGGCCTGGCCATCGGGTTCTGGCCCGATGCGCGCGGACTGGTCGGCCGCACCGTCGCCGGGCTGGTCGCCGATCAGGATCCGGTGGTGGCGGATCCGAAGGGCTTTGCCGAGGTTTCGGTCGCGGGTCGCGGGCTGTTCGCGCTGGAACGGCTGCTTTTTGACGCGGCTTACGCAGGCTACGGCGCCGACAGCTACACCTGCCGCCTGGCCCGCGCCATCGCGGCTGACCTCGCGCGCATGGCGCATGAGGTCGACGCCGCCTGGCGCACGGAATTCGCCGAAACGCTGCAAAGCGCCGGGGCCGAAGGCAATAGCCGCTTTCTCAGTGCGCGCGAGGCGGACCAGGCGCTTTATACCGCGCTGGCCTCGGGGCTGGCATTCGTGGCACAACAGCGCCTCGGCCGGCCCATGGGCAGCTTTGACGCGCCGAAACCGCAGGTGGCCGAGGCGCGCCGCGCGGGCCGATCGCTGCGCAACGTCATATTGTCGCTTGAGGCGCTGCGCGGATTGGCGCGGGCCCTGTCGGATCAGCCGATTCCCGAAACCGACGCCGCTTTTGCCCAGGCGCTGGAGACAGCCGAAGCGCTGGACGACCCGGTGCTGGCCGGCGTCGCCAATCCGACCGGGCGGATCCGGGTCGAGGCGCTGCAGACGCAAGTTGCCGCGATCGCCCGCGCCGCCGCGGCCGAGATCGCCCCGGCGCTTGGCGTGTCGGTCGGCTTCAACTCGGCCGATGGCGACTGATGCCGTCGCGTCGCCAGTTCCTGGCCGGCCTCGCCGTCACCGCCG
>NZ_PGTB01000078.1 GCF_002786325.1 Pseudooceanicola lipolyticus
GCTGCGCCCTGGCGCAGCAGCGTTGCCACGACGAGCGCCCGGAACCGCGCGAGGTTGCCGGCCGGCGGGTGATCTGCCACTTCGCCGAAGCCGCGCTTGCCGCCGCCGGCCGTGCGCGGAGGGCCTGAGCCGATGCAGATTCCGGTTATCGATCTTGAAAACATCGCGGTGACCTTCCGGCGCCGCCTAATCGGTGGCGACGCCGTCCATGCCCTGCGCGGCGTGTCGCTGTCCATCGCCCCCGGCGAGACGCTGGGCCTGGTGGGGGAAAGCGGATCGGGCAAGACCACGCTGGGGCGGGTCTGCCTGGGCCTGCTGCGCCCATCCAGCGGCACCGTGCGTTTCGACGGGCAGGCCTTCGGACGCCTGCGCCAGCGGCGCGGCCAGCTGTCCGTGGTGCTGCAGCATCCGGAATGGGCGCTGAACCCGCGGCTGCGCTGCGGCGTTTCGGTGGCCGAGCCGCTGAAAACCCTCGGTGCGCCGGTGACACAGCGGCGCGAGGCGGTGGCCCGGATGCTGGACCAGGTCGGCCTGTCGCCGGAATTTGCCGACCGCTATCCCGGCCAGCTGTCGGGCGGCCAGCGGCAGCGAGTGGCGATCGCGCGCGCCTTGATCACCGAACCGCGCTTTATCCTGTTCGACGAGGCGGTGAGCGCGCTTGATGTGTCGGTGCAGGCGCAGGTGCTGAACCTGATTTCGGATCTGCAGGCGCGGCTGGGCTTTGCCGCGTTGTTCATCTCGCATGACATGGCGGCAACCCGCTATGTCTGTCACCGCATCGCGGTGATGCTGAAGGGCGAGGTCGTGGAAAGCGCCCCGGCCGAAACCTTCTATGGCACGCCGGAACACCCGTACAGCCGCGCCCTGATGGACGCCCTGGCATGATCCGCGCCGCGCTGCTGATGCTGATGTTGGCGGCGGGCGCGGCCACCGCACAGTCCGAGGTCGACCGCACCTGGCAACAGGCGCAGGTCTGGCTGCCCGGGACCGTCACCGCGATCACCCCGGCCGAACTCCCCGCGCATATCCAAACCCGCGCGGTGGTGCTGTATGCCCATGGCTGCGACGGGTTGGGCCGGATCACCACCGTGTCGGCCCGGTTCCTCGCCGGGGCGGGCTATCTGGTGGTTGCCCCCGACAGCTTTGCCCGCGCTGAGAAACCGGTCAGCTGCGACCCCGCGATTCCGCGCGGCGGCCTGCACCGCGCCGTCCTCGGCTGGCGCCAGGCCGAGCTGCGCCACGCCATCACCCGTCTGCGCGCCCTGCCGGCGACACGCGACCTGCCGATTGCCCTGATGGGCCATTCCGAGGGCGGCATCACCGTGGCCACCATCGAGGCGCCCGAGGTGGCGCTGAGAGTGATCGAGGGCTGGACCTGCCACGCCGGCTGGCCGGAATATCGCGGGCTGAACGCCCCCGCCGATCAGCCGGTGCTGGCCTTGGTGGGGGGGCTGGACCCGTGGTTCCGCGCCCCGGTGCTGCGCGGCGATTGCGGCGCGTTCATGCCTGCCGATGCCCCGATGCGCTCGGTGGTCTACCCGCCGCCAAACCATCTGGCCCGGAAACACTGGCTGAGCTTCGACACCGCGGTGCAGGCCACCGTGCTGGAATTTCTGTCCGCCCATCTGCCCGCCAAAAGGGACGTACCATGACTGACGATCAGACCCGAACCGCCCTGCTGGAGGCCGTCGGTGCCGGATTCGAGGCGCAAGTCGCGCTGACCGCGGAACTGACGAGCTTTGCCTCGCTGCGCGGCGAAGAGGCGCCGGCGCAGGATTTCATGGCCCGGCAGATGCAGGCGCGTGGCCTGGACGTCGACCGTTTCCGCATCGACCTGGACCGCATCCGGCACCTGCCGGGCTTTTCCCCGGTCCACGTGAATTACGACAATGCCTGGAACGTTGTCGGCACCCGGCGGGCCACGGCGCCGACGGGAAAATCCCTGATCCTCAACGGGCATATCGACGTGGTGCCCGAGGGGCCGCTGGAGATGTGGACCAGCCCGCCCTATGCGCCGCGGCGCGATGGCGACTGGCTTTATGGCCGGGGGGTGGGCGACATGAAGGCGGGGCTGGTGGCCTGCCTTGCAGCGCTGGACGCGATCGACCGCGCCGGCTTTGCCCCGGCCGCCGATATCTGTGTGCAAAGCGTGGTCGAAGAGGAATGCACCGGCAACGGTGCGCTGGCCTGCCTGGAACGGGGCTATCGGGCCGATGCGGTGCTGATCCCCGAACCGTTGCATGAATGCCTGATCCGGGCGCAGATCGGGGTGATCTGGTTCCGCGTGCGGGTGCAGGGCGTGCCGGTTCATGTGGCCGATGCGGGCGAGGGGGCGAATGCCATCATGGCCGCCTACCAGGTGATACAGGCGCTGAAGGGGCTGGAGGCGGATTGGAATGCGCGCAAGGCCGACGATCCCGACTATGCCGACGTGCCCCATCCCATCAACCTGAACGTGGGCAAGATCGCCGGCGGCGACTGGGCGTCCTCGGTCCCGTCCTGGTGCGAATTCGACGTGCGCGTGGCGATTTTTCCGGGCCAGCAGATCGCCGATGCCAAGGCCGAGATCGAAGACAGGATATCCCGTGCCGCCCGCGACATCCCGTTCCTGCGCAACAACCCGCCCCAGGTGAGCTATAACGGTTTCGAAGCCGAGGGCTATCGGCTGGAGCAGGCCGAGGCGCCGGTTGCGGCGCTTTCGGCGGCGCATGAGGCGGTGTTCGGCGGCAAGCTGGACACGGTCGCCTCCACCGCCACCACCGACGCGCGGTTCTTCGGCCTTTACGGCAAGATGCCGGCCCTGGTCTACGGGCCCAAGGCCGAGCGGATCCACGGCTTTGACGAACGGGTCGACTTGGTGTCGCTGCGCAAGGTGACGCAGTCGATGGTCCTATTCATCGCCCAGTGGTGCGGTCTGCACCCGCGCGACGACGGCTGAGGGCGCCGAAGCGGCGTTCCGATGCGCGGTTGGATGCCCGCATGACCCCGCGAGGCGGCAACACCCGGCGCGCGCCGGTGGCGGCCCCCAGGGTGGGGTCTGCACTTGATCAGATCGTCTGTGAAATTGGAGCGGGCGATGAGATTCGAACTCACGACCCTTACCTTGGCAAGGTAATGCTCTACCCCTGAGCTACGCCCGCGTCCGTTGGGTGAGGGGGAGATATAAACAAGCGGCGGGCTCTGCAAGTGGAAAATGAACTGCGGCGAGAATTTTCTGAACCGGCGACGGAATGGGCGTTAAGGGCCGTTCTATCGGCACCGAAGCCGGACAGGAGAGAGCGGATGAGACTGCTGGAAACGCTGAAGATCGCGGTGCTGAGCCTGCTGATCCTGGGGGTGCTGATCCTGGGTTGAAGGCCGCGCGGACAGGGGCCGCGCGGCCGGGCTGGTTATTCCAGCTCGATCAGAAGGTCCTTGGCGTCGATCTGGCCGCCGGGCTGGACATGCACCGCCTTGACCACCGCGTCACGTTCGGCATGCAGGCCGGTTTCCATCTTCATCGCCTCGATGGTCAGCAGCAGCGCGCCGGCCTTGACCTTCTGGCCCGCCTGCACCCCGATGCTGGCCACCACGCCGGGCATCGGCGCGCCGACATGGTTGGCATTGCCGGCCTCGGCCTTGGGCCGCTGCACCGTCTGCGACTTGACCAGGCGGTTGGGCACCCGGATCACGCGGGGCTGGCCGTTGAGTTCGAAGAACACCCGCACTTCGCCATTCTCGTCGGTGTCGCCGATCGCCTGCAGGCGGATTTCCAGCGTCTTGCCGGGGTCGATCTCGGCCGAGATCTCCTCGCCCGGCTCCATGCCGTAAAAGAAGGTATGGGTGGGCAGGGTGCGCACCGGTCCATAGATGCGGTGACGGCCCATGTAGTCGAGGAACACCTTGGGATACATCAGATAGCCGTTCAGGTCCTCGTCATCGATCGCCTTGCCTTCCAGTTCCTTCGACAGCTTGGCGCGGGCCTCTTCCAGGTCGACCGGCGCAACATGTTTGCCGGGACGATCCAGGTTGGGTTTCTCGCCCTTCAGCACCTTCTTCAGGATGGTGTCGGGAAAGCCGCCCGGCGGCTGGCCCAGATTGCCGCGCATCATGTCGATGACCGAGTCGGGGAAGGAGACTTCCACCGCCGGATCCTCGACCTGCGCGCGGGTCAGGCCCTGGCTGACCATCATCAGCGCCATGTCGCCCACCACCTTGGACGAGGGGGTGACCTTGACGATATCGCCGAACATCTTGTTCACATCGGCATACATCTGCGCCACCTCGTGCCAGCGGTCTTCCAGCCCCATCGAGCGCGCCTGCGCCTTGAGGTTGGTGAACTGGCCGCCCGGCATCTCGTGCAGATAGACTTCGGAGGCCGGCGCCTGCATGCCCGACTCGAAGGCGGCATACTGGCCGCGCACCGATTCCCAGTAATCCGAGATCTTGCGGATCGCGGCGATGTCCAGCCCGGTGTCGCGGTCGGTGTGGCGCAGCGCCTCGACCACCGAGCCCAGCGTCGCCTGCGAGGTGTTGCCCGAGAACGCGTCCATCGCGCAGTCCACCGCGTCCACCCCGGCCTCGGAGGCGGCGAGGATGGTGGCACAGGCCACCCCGGCGGTGTCATGGGTGTGCAGGTGGATCGGCAGGCCGACCTCTTCCTTCAGCGCCCGGATCAGCACCCGCGCGGCAGCGGGTTTCAGCAGCCCGGCCATATCCTTGAGGCCCAGCACATGCGCCCCGGCATCGCGCAGATCCTGGCTCATCTTCACATAGTATTTCAGGTCATACTTGGCGCGGTCGGGGTCGAGGATGTCACCAGTATAGCAGACCGTGCCCTCGCAGATCTTGCCGGTCTCCAGCACCGCGTCCATCGCCACGCGCATGTTTTCGACCCAGTTCAGCGAATCGAACACCCGGAACACGTCGATGCCGGTCTCGGCGGCGACGCGCACGAAATCCTTCACCACGTTGTCGGGATAGTTGGTATAGCCCACGCCGTTGGCGCCGCGCAGCAGCATCTGCGTCATCAGGTTGGGCATCGCCTCGCGCAGGTCGCGCAGGCGCTGCCAGGGGCATTCCTGCAAAAAGCGATAGGCGACGTCGAAGGTGGCGCCGCCCCAGCATTCAACCGAGAACAGCTGCGGCAGGTTGGCCGAATAGCTGGGCGCCACCTTGATCATGTCGATCGACCGCATCCGCGTCGCCAGCAGCGACTGGTGCCCGTCGCGCATGGTGGTGTCGGTAATCAGCAGCTGTTTCTGCGCCTTCATCCAGTCGGCCACCGCCTGCGGACCCTTCTGTTCCAGCAGGTTGCGGGTGCCCATCATCGGCTCGCCCATCGGTTTCGGCGGGCGGGCCACTTTCAGATCGGCGGAAGGTCTGGGCCGGTCCTTGGTTTCGGGATGGCCGTTGACGGTGATGTCGGCGATATAGGTCAGAACCTTGGTGCCGCGGTCCTGACGCTTGCCGAAATTGAACAGTTCCGGCGTCTCGTCGATGAATTTGGTGGTGTATTCATTCGACAGGAAGGTCGGGTGTTTCAGCAGGTTCTCGACAAAGGCGATATTGGTGCTGACGCCGCGGATGCGGAATTCGCGCAGGGCACGGTCCATCCGGGCAATCGCCATTTCCGGCGTCGGCGCCTTGGCGGTGATCTTGGTCAGCAGCGAATCGTAATAGCGGGTGATCACCCCGCCGGCATAGGCGGTGCCGCCGTCCAGCCGGATGCCCATGCCGGTGGCCGAGCGATAGGCGGTGATGCGGCCGTAATCGGGGATGAAATTGTTCTGCGGATCCTCGGTGGTGACGCGGCATTGCAAGGCATGGCCGGTCAGCGTCACATCCTCCTGCGCCGGCTTGCCGGTGGCCTCGGCGATGCTTTTGCCTTCGGCAATCAGGATCTGGGCGCGGACGATGTCGATGCCGGTCACCTCTTCGGTGACGGTATGTTCCACCTGCACGCGGGGATTGACCTCGATGAAGTAGAACTTGCCGGTTTCCATATCCATCAGGAACTCGACCGTGCCGGCGCATTCGTAATTCACGTGTTTGCAGATGCGGTAGCCCAGCTCGCAAATCTCGGCGCGCTGGTCCTCGCTCAGGTAGGGCGCCGGGGCGCGTTCCACCACCTTCTGGTTGCGCCGCTGGACCGAACAGTCGCGTTCATACAGGTGGTACATGCCGCCATGCTTGTCGCCGAGGATCTGCACCTCGACATGGCGCGCGCGGGTGATCATCTTTTCCAGATAGCCTTCGCCATTGCCGAAGGCGGCTTCGGCTTCGCGGCGCCCCTCGCGGACCTTTTCGGCCAGTTCCTCGGGCTTGAGGATCGGCCGCATGCCGCGCCCGCCGCCGCCCCAGGAGGCTTTCAGCATCAGCGGAAAGCCGATCTCGGCGGCCTCTTTCTCGATCGCCGCCATATCTTCGCCCAGCACCTCGGTGGCGGGAATGACCGGCACGCCGGCCGCGATGGCGACCTTGCGGGCGCTGGCCTTGTCGCCCAGCTTGCGCATGGTTTCGGCGCGCGGGCCGATAAAGGTGATGCCGGCCTTGACACAGGCATCGACAAAATCGGGATTCTCCGACAGCAGGCCATAGCCCGGATGGATGGCGTCCGCTCCGCTTTCGCGGGCGACGCGGATCATCTCGTCAATCGACAGATAGGCTGCCACCGGCCCCAGGCCTTCACCGATGCGATAGGCCTCGTCCGATTTGAACCGGTGCAGGCCCAGCTTGTCCTCCTCGGCATAGACCGCGACGGTTTTCTTCCCCATCTCGTTGGCGGCCCGCATGATGCGAATGGCAATCTCGCCCCGGTTGGCGACGAGGATTTTCTTGAATTCGGTCATTTGATGTCCTGGCGGTGAGAAAGTCAGCGCTTAGACATTAGGCAATCGCGGACGCAGCGTAAATATGCCGCAGGTGCAAAATGCCGCATTGCTCAGCCGGACAACGGCACCGGCTCGGGAAGCGCTTGCAAATTCGCCGCTCCCAGCTGGCCCATATTGGCGGCCAGATCCTTTCCCAGCATGTCGATCAGATGCGCCGGCCCGGCCTGGCCCAGCGCCGCCAGCGCGAAATGCGCGGCGCGCGCCAGCATGACGAAATCGGCCCCCAGCGCCAGCGCCCGCAGGATGTCCAGCCCGCTTTCGACACCGCTGTCGAACAGGATCGGCAGCCGGGTGGCGGCGCGGATCTGCGGCAGCACCTCGATGGTGGCAGGTGCGCCGTCGAACTGGCGGCCGGCATGGTTGGACACCCAGATCGCATCGGCGCCCAGCGATTCCAGCCGTTCGGCATCCTCGGCCCGCAGCACCCCTTTCACCAGCAGCGGTCCCTGCCAATTGTCGCGCAGCCAGCGTGCATACTCCCAGTCGGGCGAGGTGCGCAGCAGATAGCCGATATGCGCGGTCGAGGGCAGGTTGCGCTGCCCGGTGGCATATTTGTCCAGCCCGCGCATATGCGGCATGCCCTGCCGCGCCATGCCCAGCGCCCAGGCCGGGCGCAACGCCACCTGCGCCAGCAGTCGCGGCGTCAGACGCGGCGGGCTGGTCAGGCCGGACCGGGTCTGACGTTCGCGTCGCGAGGCCACCGGCACATCCACGGTGAGAATAAGTGTCGAGAAGCCGGCGGCGCGGGCACGGTCCAGCATGTCGCGCCGGATCTCCTCGTCGCGCGGCGGATACATCTGGAACCAGGCCTGTTCGCCCAGATGCGGCGCCACGTCCTCGGGGCTCTGGCTGGCCACGGTGCTGAGGCAATAGGGGAGTCCGGCGGTGGCTGCGGCGCGGGCCAGGATGCCCTCGGCATCGGGCCAGACCAGCCCCGACATGCCGACCGGCGCGAAGCCGAAGGGCAGGGGATATTCGTGGCCCAGAAAGGTCGTGGACAGGTCCGCCGCCTGTTCGCCATGCAGGATCGAGGGCATAAATCCCACCCGGTCGAGCGCCTGCCGGTTGCGCGCCTTGGTGGATTCGTGGCCGGTGGCGCTGTCCAGATATTCCCAGACAAAGCGCGGCAGCCGCGCCCGCGCGCCGGCGCGCAGGTCGTCGATGCCGGGATATTTGCTGTGCAGGTCCATTGCCCGGCATTTGTCGTCAGGTGGCGGGAATTGTCCAGACACCGCCTATGCGCGGAGAAATTCTTAAAATGCGGGAACGAAATGCGAACAACTCTTTAACAGCGGCGCGTTCCGCGCTAGATTTTCGCCATGAGCAGTTTCGATGAGATGGAGGCGTTCGAACGGGCCTCTTTGTCCTCCCGCGCCATGGCAGCGCGGCCCGCGCCCTATCTCGACGGGCTGAACCCGGCCCAGCGCGAGGCGGTGGAGCGGCTGGAAGGCCCGGTGCTGATGCTGGCCGGGGCCGGCACCGGCAAAACCCGCGCGCTGACCGCGCGCATCGTGCACCTGCTGGCCACCGGGTCGGCCCGGCCCAACGAGATCCTTGCCGTCACCTTCACCAACAAGGCCGCGCGCGAGATGAAGAACCGCGTGGCCAAAATGCTGGGCCACGATGTCGAAGGAATGCCCTGGCTGGGCACCTTCCACGCCATCTGTGTCAAGCTGCTGCGCCGCCATGCCGAGTTGGTGGGGCTGAAATCGAACTTCACCATCCTCGACACCGATGACCAGCTGCGCCTGCTCAAGCAGCTGATTTCGGCGGCGAATATCGATGACAAGCGCTGGCCGGCGCGGCAGCTGGCCTCGATCATCGACAGCTGGAAGAACCGTGCCTGGACCCCCGACAAGGTCCCGGCGGCCGAGGCCGGCGCCTATAACCACCGCGGTACCGAGCTGTACGACCAGTACCAGACCCGGCTGAAAGAGCTGAACGCCGTCGATTTCGGCGACCTGCTGCTGCACATGGTGACGATTTTCCAGAGCCATGTGGATGTGCTGGAGCAGTACCAGCGCTGGTTCCGCTATATCCTGGTGGACGAATATCAGGACACCAATGTCGCTCAGTATCTTTGGCTGCGGCTGCTGGCCGGGGCGCATAAGAACATCTGCTGCGTCGGCGATGACGACCAGTCGATCTATGGCTGGCGCGGGGCGGAAGTGGGCAATATCCTGCGCTTTGAAAAGGATTTTCCCGGCGCCCATGTGGTGCGGCTGGAACAGAATTACCGCTCGACCCCGCATATCCTGGCTGCTGCCTCCGGTGTGATACGCGGCAATCAGGGCCGGCTGGGCAAGGAATTGTGGACCGAGGCGGACGAGGGCGAGAAGGTGCGCCTGATCGGCCATTGGGACGGCGAGGAAGAGGCGCGCTGGATCGGCGAAGAGATCGAATCGATGCAGCGCGGCACCCGCGGGATGCGGTCCTTCGGCCTGAACGAGATTGCCATCCTGGTCCGCGCCTCGCACCAGATGCGCGCCTTCGAGGACCGGTTCCTGACCATCGGCTTGCCCTATCGGGTGATTGGCGGGCCGCGATTCTACGAGCGGATGGAGATCCGCGATGCCATGGCCTATTTCCGCGTGGTGGTGTCGCCCGAGGACGACCTGGCCTTTGAACGCATCGTCAACACCCCCAAGCGGGGGCTGGGCGACAAGGCGCAGCAAACCATCCAGGTGACCGCCCGGCAGAACGGCGTCAGCCTGGTCGAAGGCGCGCGGCTTGCCGTCGAGGCGGGCGAGATCAAGGGCAAGGGCGGTGCCGAGCTGCGCCGGCTGGTCGACGATCTCGACCGCTGGGGCCGCATGGTGGGCAGCCCCGAGGTTAATCATGTGGAACTGGCCGAGATCATCCTGGACGAATCCGGCTATACCGCGATGTGGCAGAACGACAAGACGCCCGAGGCGCCGGGCCGGCTGGAAAACCTGAAGGAACTGGTCAAGGCGCTGGAAGGATTCGAGAACCTGCAGGGCTTTCTGGAACATGTCAGCCTGATCATGGACAACGAGCAGGCCGAATCCGAGGAAAAGGTCAGCGTCATGACGCTGCACGCGGCCAAGGGCCTGGAATTTCCCGCCGTGTTCCTGCCGGGCTGGGAGGACGGGTTGTTCCCGTCCCAGCGCAGCATGGATGAAAGCGGGGTCAAGGGGCTCGAGGAAGAGCGGCGGCTGGCCTATGTCGGCATCACCCGCGCCGAAGAACTCAGCACGATTTCCTTCGCCGGCAACCGCCGGGTGTTCGGCCAGTGGCAATCGGCGCTGCCGTCGCGCTTTATCGACGAACTGCCGGAAGAACATGTCGAGGTGCTGACGCCGCCGGGCCTGTATGGCGGCGGCTATGGCGCGGCGGCGCCAACGCCGGCGCGGTCGGGGCTGGAAGAACGGGTGGCGCAGGCCGATGGCTATAATTCACCGGGCTGGAAACGGCTGCAGGCGCGTTCGGGTCAGCGCGGGCTGTCCCAGCCCAGCGAAAGCCGCAACACGGTGATCGACCTCGATGCCGTTTCGGCCTTTACCGAGGGCGAGCGGGTGTTCCACCAGAAATTCGGCTATGGCGCGGTGATCGGGATCGAGGGCGACAAGCTGGAGATCCACTTCGAGAAGGCGGGCATCAAGAAGGTTGTCGCCCGTTTCGTCTCGGCCAGCGACGACATCCCGTTCTGAGGCTCGTCCCCCGGCCGGGCGCGTAACCCATCCCGCAGGATTCCCATGTGAACAGCGCCGCTTGCGGCGTCTTTCGGCGTTCCGGTCCGGCAAAAGAAAACGGCGGCACCAGGGAGGAGGAGAGGTGCCGCCGTTCCTTGCTACATCGGGACCTAGGGAGGAGGAGAAGGCCCCTGATGTGTCTGCCCGGTCATCGACTGACCGGTATGTGATGGGCGGGGCAAAGGCCGCACCGCTCGGAATGGGGCGAAAGCGGCAACGCCAGGGAGGAGGAGAGGCGCCACCGCTTTCTTGATACACCGAAGGCCTAGGGAGGAGGAGAAGGCCCTGTGGTGTCCCGGTCCGGCTATCAAGGCCGGTATGTGATGGACGGGGCAAAGGCCGCACCGCCCGGAATTTGGTGAAAGCGGTGGCACCGGGGAGGAGGAGAGGTGCCACCGCTCTCTTGCTACATCGGGACCTAGGGAGGAGGAGAAGGCCCCTGATGTGTCGGTCCGGCGGAACAGGGCCGGTATGTCGTGGGCGGGGCAAAGGCCGCGCCGCCCGGAATTTGGTGAAAGCGGTGGCACCGGGGAGGAGGAGAGGTGCCACCGCTCTCTTGCTACATCGGGACCTAGGGAGGAGGAGAAGGCCCCTGATGTGTCGGTCCGGCGGAACAGGGCCGGTATGTCGTGGGCGGGGCAAAGGCCGCACCGCCCGGAATTTGGTGAAAGCGGTGGCACCGGGGAGGAGGAGAGGTGCCACCGCTCTCTTGCTACATCGGGACCTAGGGAGGAGGAGAAGGCCCCTGATGTTCCGTGTCCGGCCATGTGGGCCGGGGTGTAAAAGGCGGCGACATCGGGGAGGAGAGTGATGCCGCCGCTAAGAACAGACCCTCCGGGAGGAGGAGTGGAGGGTCTGAACCCTATGTCTTCAGGCTGGCAATGTAGCGCGTTCCGCTACACTCTCGTTCGCCCGCTGCTCTTGTTCGGGCGGGGCGCCGGCCTGTTCAGCGCCCTATGTGATCCCCACCTGTTCCGACTTAATCGAGCGGGGCTTCCCGCGAAAACCGCCAGAGACCTGGCGATGTCGGAGCGTCCGGAGGGGACTTAACCTTCTAACTTGTTACCTTACCGTTTTACTCGCTGGCGCCTGTTAGCGCTTCAACTGACCTCAAGATAGCCAAATGCTGCGGGTGCACAATAGGTACATTTTCAATGCTGCCATGCAGAAAGTGCATGAGTCGTTTGTTTGAATTGCAGGCACTTAGCCGAAGGGGAAGGCTCATGGCGGCTTGACCCTGGGTCACTTTATTTGAGCTGCGGAATAAATCGCCGGCCTGCTGAAAAATTGGTCTTATTTGTAAAGCGCCGGCCGGGCGGTGCCGCCGCGGGCTCATGGCGGTGATCCCGGAGGGGGCGGGCAAAGCAAGCGTTCCTTGTGGGGAATCGGTGGTGGTCACGACTCGCTGGGCGGCAAGATTCGTCTGCGGAGATGGTCGCCGATGGGCTATGCCTGGGATTTCGTGGGCGGCGGCCGCATTCATGGGAATTCATGGGCCACGTTTGGGACGGCCCGTGGGGCCGGTGCGGCAAATTCCCGAATCAAAGGCAGTTCTTGGGGGCTCGAGAGGGCTGGATGGGTGCGAAATTCGAAGCCAAATTAAGAACAAATCATAAACACTTCACTCGTGGTCCAAATCGGGCCGAAAATTGTGGGAATTTAGGGGAACTTTTTTCGCCACGCCCGGGTTGTCTATATATGGGGCTATTCTAGAAATAAAATACCGCATATTGCGAAATACGGGGGTGGGAAGCCCCTGCATGACATCTTTATAAGGCCCTGTTTCGCAGTTCGCACTCTCTGCCAGGTGAAAAAAGTGTTGATGTCCATGAATTCCCATGGCATCCCTTTGTACATCGGATGAGGACGAAAACAGGGGCACCCAACGACCCCGAGACCAAAACAAGCAGGTTTCATACAGGCACTCGGCTTCATCAGACCAAAGGATCCGGCGCGCGGGCGAGCAGACATCCCCCCAGGTGGCGCGCGCTGCTGGACCGCCCCGCTAGGCGGGACGAGGGCGGCGGGTTGATCATTGGCAGCAGATCAACCCGCCGTTTTCCCATTCGGGGGGCAGAAATTTTCGCGGGGGCGCGGACAAAGGACAGGGCAGGTGAGCCGCAGGTTCAGGGGCGAAAGCCGGCACAAGGTGGATGCGAAGGGCAGGGTGTCTATCCCGGCCTCGTTTCGCCGCGTGCTCGAGCAGGGTGACCCGAACTGGCAGCCCGGTCAGAACCCCGAACTGGTCATTGTCTATGGCGATCACCGCCGCAATTACCTGGAATGTTTCACCATCGAGGCGATCGAAGAGGTCGACGGCAAGATCGACGCGCTGCCGCGCGGTTCGATGCAGCGCAAGATGTTGCAGCGGCTATTTCACGGGCAGAGCCATCCGACCAACGTGGATGAAACCGGACGGCTGGTGCTGCCGGCCAAGCTGCGGGCCAAGATCGACCTCGACGACGAGGCGTTTTTTATCGCCGCCGGCGACACCTTCCAGATCTGGAACCCCGACACCTACGAGACCGAAGAATTGGCCAAGACCGAAGCCTGGCTGGAAGACCTGCCGGACGACTTCGACCCGATGGAATTCCTCGATGGCGCGCCTGCGGGCGCGGGTGAGGCGTGATGCTATGGCAAGCGGGAGCGGAACCGATGACTCTGATCCTCATATCCCTGTTCTTCTACGCCCATTGCTGGCGCAAGTCGCGCCGGTTGCGGGCATCTGGCTCGATGGCACCTTTGGTGCTGGAGGCTACACCCGCGGATTGCTCGATGCCGGCGCGGCGCGGGTTGTCGCGGTCGATCGCGACCCGCTGGCCTTTGAAATGGCGCAGGCCTGGGCTGCTGACTACGGCGACCGGCTTGTGATGCAACCGGGTGTCTTTTCCAGGATGGACACCTATGCGCAGGACCTGGACGGCGTGGTGCTGGATCTCGGCGTGTCCTCGATGCAGCTGGACGAGGCCGAGCGCGGCTTTTCCTTCCTGCGCGACGGCCCGCTCGACATGCGCATGTCGCAAGAGGGGGTCTCGGCGGCCGACCTGGTGAATTCCGCCTCGGAAGAGCAACTGGCCGACATTCTCTTTCTCTATGGCGAGGAGCGCGCCAGCCGCCGCATCGCCCGCGCCATCGTCAGGGCCCGGGCCGAGGCGCCGATCACCACCACGCTGAGATTGGCCGAACTGGTCGAAAGTTGCCTGCCGCGCGCCAAACCCGGCCAGTCGCACCCGGCGACACGCAGTTTCCAGGCGCTGCGCATCGCGGTGAATGCCGAATATGAAGAATTGTACCAGGGGCTGATGGCGGCGGAACGGGCACTGAAACCCGGCGGGCGGCTGGCGGTGGTCACCTTCCATTCGGTCGAGGACCGCATGGTCAAACGCTTTCTTGCCGCGCGGTCGGGCCGCACCGGGCGGGCCAACCGCTATGCCCCGGAACAGGAGGCCGACGCGCCCCGGTTCGAGCTGGTGTCGCGCAAGGCGATTTCCGCCGATGCCGAAGAGCTTGAGCAGAACCCCCGCGCGCGCTCGGCGCGGCTGCGGGTCGGGCGGCGCACCGCCGCGCCGGCGGGCGAGGTCAGCCGCCGCGACATCGCGATGCCGGAGTTGAAGGAGTTCAGATCGTGAGAAGCCTGATCTTCGTATTCACCGCCCTGGGCGTCTTTGCGCTGGCCTTCTGGGCCTATCGCGAAAACTACGCCACTCAGCAGGTGCTGCGCGAAACCCGTGATCTGCAGCGCCAGATCGGCGAGGCGCAGGTGCGGCTGAGCGTGCTGCGCGCCGAATGGGCCTATCTGAACCGGCCCGACCGGCTGATGGAACTGGCCGAGATCAATTTCGACCGGCTGGGCCTGCTGCCGCTGCGCCCGGATCAGTTCGGCCGCATCGACGAGGTCAGCTTTCCGCAGGAACCGCTGCTGAGCATCGAGAACACGATCGAGGTGTCGGCCATGGCAGGGGCAAGCGACCGATGATCCGCACGCCGCTGCGCCCGCTGGCCCGCATCCTGCCCGCCCGTGACAAGGGCGAGAACCCGGACGCGATCGAGCGCGAGAATATTCGCGCGCGGCACAAGCAGATCCAGGACCGCAGCCGCGCCCGCGCCGAGGGGCGGTTGCTGGTGTTGGGGCTGTTCTTTTTCAGCGCATTCCTGGTGGTTGGCGCCCGCATGGGCATGCTGGCCACTTCGGACCCGACCGAGCCGATGGCCAGCGCCGCGGGCACGCCGATCGCCGCACAGCGCGGCGATATCGTCGACCGGCAGGGCCGCATCCTGGCGACCAATTTCGAAACCCATTCGCTTTATGCCCAGCCGCCGCAGATGGTCGACCCGGTGCAGGCGGCGAAAGGGCTCGTGGAAATCTTCCCCGACCTGAATGAAGAACGTCTGATAAGGGACTTTACCGGCAAGCGAAAATTCCTCTGGATCAAGAAAAAGATCAGCCCCGAGCAGAAACAGGCGGTGCATGATCTGGGCGATCCCGGCCTGATGTTCGGGCCGCGCGAAATGCGGCTTTATCCCAATGGCAGGCTGGCTGCCCATGTCCTTGGCGGTGCCTCTTTTGGCAAGGAAGGGGTGAATGCGGCCGAGGTGATCGGCGTGGCCGGGGTCGAACGCCAGTTCGACGGTTATCTGCGCGACCCGGCCAATGCCGGCAAGCCGCTGCAACTGTCGCTGGACCTGACGGTGCAGGCGGCGGCGGAACGGGTGCTGTGGGGCGGCATGCGGCTGATGAATGCGCGCGGCGCCACGGCGGTGCTGATGGATGTGCATACGGGCGAGGTGGTCTCGATGGTCAGCCTGCCCGATTTCGACCCCAACGACCGGCCGCGGCCGCCGACCTCGGGCAACGATCCCTCGGTCAGCCCGCTGTTCAACCGGGCGGTGCAGGGGCTGTACGAATTGGGCTCGACCTTCAAGATCTTCGCGGTGGCGCAGGCGCTGGACCTGGGGCTGATCACGCCCGACACGCTGATCGACATTCGCGGCCCGCTGCGCTGGGGCCGCTTCGCGATCCGCGACTTCCATTATTACGGCAAGGAGTTGTCGGCCACCGAGGTGATCGTCAAATCCTCCAATATCGGCTCGGCCCGGATCGCCCAGGAAATCGGTGCCGACGGCCAGCGCGCGTTTCTGAACGGGCTGGGCTTTCTCGACCCGACCCCCTTCGAACTGGTCGAGTCCTCGGGGGCGCAGCCGTTGCTGCCGAAGAACTGGTCGGAACTGTCGACGATGACTATTTCCTACGGGCACGGCCTGTCGGCCAGCCCGCTGCACCTGGCCACCGCTTATGCGGCGATTGCCAATGGCGGCCATTATGTCAGCCCGACGATCCTGAAACGCGAAGGCCCGCAATACGGGCCGCGGGTGATGTCGGAAAACGCCGCGGCCGCGTCACGGGCGATGCTGCGGCTGGTGGTGACCAGCGGCACCGCCTCGTTCGGCGAGGTGCCGGGCTATGCCGTGGCCGGCAAGACCGGCACCGCGGACAAGCCCAAGCCCAGCGGCGGGTATTACGAGGACAAGGTGATTGCCACCTTCGCCACCATGTTCCCGGCCTATGACCCGAAATACGTGCTGGTGGTGACACTGGACGAACCGTCGGAAAATTCCGGCTCGGAACCGCGCCGCACCGCCGGCTGGACGGCGGTGCCGGTGGCGGCGGAAATGATCGCGCGCATCGCCCCGCTGCTGGGCCTGCGGCCAGACATTGAACCCAAGGTGCTCGCTGGTATAACGCTGGCTGCGGATTAGTCAGACAGCGGGGGCAGCAGCGTGGCGGAGATTTCGGCAAAACGGCTGAGCCAGCTTGCCCTGACCGCGCGGGGCGGGCGCGATCCCGAAATCACCGGCCTGTCGGTGGACAGCCGCGAGGTGAAACCGGGGCACCTGTTCGCCGCGTTGCCGGGCACGCGGCTGCATGGTGGCGAATTCATCCAATATGCCCTGCGCATGGGCGCGGCGGCGATCCTCACCGATTCCGAAGGCGCGGGCATCGCCGCGGCGGAACTGGCCGCCTCCTCGGCCGCGCTGATCGTCACTGACGAGCCGCGCCAGGCGCTGGCCTATACCGCGGCGCTGTGGTTCGGGGCGCAGCCCACCACCGTGGTGGCGGTGACCGGCACCAATGGCAAGACCTCGGTGGCCACCTTCGTGCGCCAGATCTGGGCGGCGCTGGGCCGCGAGGCGGTGAATATCGGCACCACCGGGGTGGAAGGCGCCTGGACCGCGCCGCTGAAACACACCACGCCGGAACCGATCACGCTGCATCGCACCCTGGCGGCGGCGGCGGCCCAGGGCGTCACCCACGCGGCGATGGAGGCATCGAGCCACGGGTTGGCCCAGTGCCGGCTGGACGGGGTACATCTGACGGCGGCGGGGTTCAGCAACTTTACTCAGGACCACCTGGATTACCACGCCAGCTTTGACGAATATTTCGCCGCCAAGGCCGGGCTGTTCCGCCGGGTGCTGCCCGAAGACGGCACCGCGGTGATCAACCTGGACGATCCGCGCGGCTCGGAAATGCGCGCCATCGCCGCCGCGCGCGGCCAGCGCATCATCACCACCGGCCACGGCTTGGGCGACCTGAGCCTGCTGAACCAGCGTTTCGACGCCACCGGGCAGGACCTGCGCTTTGCCTGGGATGGGCACAGCTATCAGACCCGGCTGGAACTGATCGGCGGGTTCCAGGCGGAAAACGTGCTGCTGGCCTGCGGCCTGGTCATTGCCAGCGGCGAGGATCCCGAAGAGGTGTTCCACACCCTGCCGCAGCTGACCACCGTGCGCGGCCGGATGCAGCTGGCCGCGACCCGCGCCAATGGCGCGGCGGTGTTTGTCGATTACGCCCATACCCCCGATGCGGTGGCGACGGCGCTGAAGGCGTTGCGCCCGCATGTGATGGGCCGGCTGATCGCCATTGTCGGCGCCGGCGGTGACCGCGATGCCGGCAAGCGGCCGCTGATGGGGCAGGCGGCGGCGGAAAATGCCGATATCGTCTTCGTCACCGACGACAACCCGCGCAGCGAGGATCCGGCGCTGATCCGTGCCGCGGTGATGGCCGGGGTGCCCAACGCCACCGAGGTCGGCGACCGCGCCGAGGCGATCCTGCGCGGTGTCGACGCGCTGGGGCCGGGCGACGCGCTGCTGATCGCCGGCAAGGGGCATGAAACCGGGCAGATCGTCGGCGATGACATCCTGCCGTTTGACGACAGCGAACAGGCCAGCGTTGCGGTGGCGGCGCTGGACGGGGGGCTGGCATGACTTTGTGGACCGCGGCCGAGGCCGCCGCCGCCACCGGTGGCCGGGCCCAGGGCGACTGGGCGGTGACCGGCGTGTCAATCGACACCCGCACGCTGGCGCGTGGCGACCTGTTCGTGGCGCTGGAGGCGGCGCGCGACGGTCATGATTTTGTCGCCCAGGCGCTGGACAAGGGGGCTGCGGCGGCGCTGGTCAGCCATCGGCCCGA
>NZ_PGTB01000079.1 GCF_002786325.1 Pseudooceanicola lipolyticus
GGCGCCGGATCGGCCGCGCGGGCCTCGGCCGCCGCCCGTGCCAGTTCGAAGGCGGCCAGCGATTTTTCGACCCCGCGCCCCGAGGCGCGGATGGTTTCGCGATAGCTTTCGGCATCGAAGGGCAGCGCGCCGGAGCCGGCCAGCGCCCCGAACAGGCTGGCCGAGATCACGCTGCCGGCCTTCTGCGCCATCGCCTCCATATCGAACAGGATGACATCGCGCGCGGCGGCGGCGGCGGCCTTGCGCACCTCGCCGCTGTCGGAAATGCCGCTGCCGGGCACTTCCTTTTCCAGCGTCGCCAGGTTGCGGTGGCTGGAGGCGATCAGCAGCGTCCGGTCCGGCGTGACGAAGCCGCGCATGATGGCGCGCCCGGCCTCCATCATCTCGGCGGCGATCAGCACATCGACATCGCCTTCGGCCGGGGCCAAGGAAAACACCGGCGCGCGGTCGCTTTTCGGCAGCATCTCGACATAGTAGATCGTCGCGCCGGTGCGCTGGGCCACGCCGGCGACCGAGGTGGACTGCACCGCATAGCCGTTGCGTTCGGCCAGCGCCACGATCCAGCCCGACAGCACGCCGCCGCCCTGCCCGCCCACGGCGAGGATTGCCAGCTTGATGATCTGGTCCACCCGCGCGTCGCGCGGCCGGGCCTCCAGCACCTGTGCCAGATCGTTCATTCCGCCACCTCCGGCATCTCGGTCCAGACCAGACGGCGCGATTCGCGCCGCCGTTGCAGCCAGGCGATCGCCCGGGCGTTCACCCCGGCCCACCAGCGTTCCAGCCGCGACGGGTTGTGCACCAGGTCGGCGCGGTAAAAGGACGGGCACAACACCGCGGTATCGGCGACCTCGCCGCAATTGCCGCAGCCGACGCAGGACTGGTCGATATGCGCGATGGGGTCATCCCTGAGCGGGTCGTCGGGCAGTTTCAGCGTCAGCGACGGACAGCCCGACAGGCGCATACAGGCGTGATCGCCGGTGCAGACATCTTCATCGACGCCGAATTTGGGCTTTTCCACCCGGCGGCCTTCCTTGATCGCCTGTTCGCGCAGCGGCCGTTCGCGGCGCTGGCGGTTCAGCATACATTCCGACGAGGCGACGATCACCTTCGGCCCCTCGTGATCGGTGGTCAGCGCCTCTTTCAGCGTGTCGCGCATCTTGCCGACATCATAGGTGCGGTCGATCTGGCGCACCCATTTCACCCCGACGCCCTCCACAGCGCCGGTGATCGGGTGTTTCGTGGCCTTGGAACTGTTGTCGGCGCGGCTGGACAGGATGTCCTGCCCGCCGGTGGCGGCGGAATAGTAGTTGTCGACCACGATGGTGACGCCGTCGGACTTGTTGAACACCGCGTTGCCGATCGAGGAGGACAGGCCGTTATGCCAGAAGCCGCCATCGCCGATGATGCTGATCGAGCGCTTTTCGCCGCCGCCGTCAAAGGCGGCATTCGAGGCCGGCCCGAGGCCATAGCCCATGGTGGTGCCGCCGATATAGAACGGCGGCATGATCGAAAACAGGTGGCAGCCTATGTCGCAGGCCACCTGGTGGCGGCCCAGTTCTTCCTCGACCAGTTTCATCGCGGCAAAGATCGGCCGCTCCGGGCAGCCGGTGCAGAATCCCGGCGGCCGCATCGGCACCACCTTGGACAGATCCGGCACCTCGGCCAGTTCGTCGGGCCGGTTCGGCGCGCGGGTCTGCGCCGGCAGCAGCGCGGCGGCATGTTCGCGCAGGAAGGCTTCGAGGCTTTGCATCATCACCTTGCCGGTCAGTTCACCGGCGGTGGGAAACACCCCCTTGCCGGCGATCTTCACCCCGGTCCGGCCTTCGCGATGCAGCGCGGCGCGCAGGGTTTCCTCGATATAATTGGGGAACCCCTCTTCCACGATCAGGACCGCGTCCTTGCCTTCGCAGAAATCGAAAAACTCATCTTCGACAACAGGATATGCGACGTTCATCACGTAAAGGGGAACATCGGTATCGCCGTGAACATCGGCCAGGCCCAGCCGTTGCAACCCGCGGATCACCGCGTTGTACATGCCGCCTTGCAGGGCGATGCCGACCTTGCCGTTTTCGGGGCCGAAGGTCTCGTTCAGCTGGTTGGCGCGGATATAGTCCAGCGCCGCGGGAAGGCGTTGGGTGACCTTCTCCTGTTCGTGCATGTAGGAATAGGGCGGCAGCACGATGCGTTTGGTGTCGCGCTGCGGATTGGACAGCGCGTCGCGCACGTTCAGCGCCGGCGCCACGTTGTCGCGCGCGGTGAAAGACCCGTGCACATGGCAGCTGCGGATGCGCATCAGCATCATCACCGGCGTGTTCGACGCCTCGGACAATTCAAAGCCATGGCGCACCGCCTGAGTCAGCGACGGCAGGTTCGGGCGCGGGTCCAGCAGCCAGATCATCGACTTGGTGGCAAAGGCGTGGCTGCGCTCCTGCATGATGGACGAGCCTTCGCCGTAATCCTCGCCGACGATGATCAGCGCACCCCCCTTCACCCCGCCCGAAGCCAGGTTGGCCAGCGCGTCGGAGGCCACATTGACCCCCACCGGCCCCTTGTAGGTGACCGCGCCGCGGATCGGATAATGCACCGAGGCCGCCAGCATCGCCGTCGCCGCCGCCTCGGAGGCGTTGGCCTCGAAGCGGATGCCGAGTTCGCCCAGCAGGTCCTGGGCATCGGCCAGAACATCCATCAAGTGGCTGATCGGCGCGCCCTGATAGCCGCCGACATAGCCAACGCCGTTTTCCAGCAGCGCCTTGGTGATGGCCAGGATGCCCTCGCCGCGAAATTCCTCGCCTTCACCGATTCGAAGCTGTTTGACTTCCTTTTTGAACGACCGTTCCGCCATGGGGATACCTACTGCGTGGGGACAATATATCCATTTGCATATTTTATAGAGAAACCGAGATCCACAAATTATCACGGAATTCGTGAAAAATCCCGCAGGTCAGCCGGCCCTTTGCCCGTTTGCTGCGCGCCGTGGTCAATGGAATTTCATGCAATCACGGTGCCGGCCGGTGGCGCGGCACGAAAAAGGGCCGACCCTGACCGGGCCGGCCCTGCATCAATCTGCAAGTTCGGGCGGGTTACGCCGCGCGCGAGGTCAGCACGTTGTCGACCTGCTTGGCCGCCTCGATCTCGTCGCTGCCGCCAACCGCCGCCACTTCGCGGGTCAGACGTTCCAGCGCGGCCTCATAAAGCTGCCGCTCGGAATAGGACTGCTCGCGCTGGTCGTCGGTGCGGTGCAGGTCGCGAACCACCTCTGCGATCGAGATCAGGTCACCGGAATTGATCTTTTGTTCATATTCCTGCGCCCGGCGCGACCACATTGCGCGCTTGACCTTGGCCTTGCCCTTGAGCGTCTTCATCGCCTGGCTGATCACGTCGGGCGAGCTGAGCGAACGCATCCCGACCTCGGTGGCCTTGTTGGTCGGCACCCGCAGGGTCATCTTGTCTTTTTCGAAGGATATCACGAACAGTTCCAGCGTGATGCCGGCGACTTCCTGCTCTTCGATCGAAATGATCTGACCGACGCCGTGGGCGGGGTAGACCACGTAATCGTTCGGGCGGAAATCCAGCTTCTTCGATTTTGTCATTCAAAGTCTTCCTTACTGACCGGTGCGTCAGGGCGACAAGAGCGCCTCGCCGGGGCAATTCATGTCCCGCCGGGCAGCGATAGTGTCGTCTATAATGACGCCCCTGCGTGAGCGAACCACAGGAACGGACCGGTTGTTTCCATCATTTGTGAAAGAAATATATCACATAATTCGCCCGTCCGAAAGCGGACGTAGCGTCAGACACGCAAACGCCTTGCATATATATGCCGATCCGCCGGCCCACGGGGGACCGGCAGGCCTGGTTTTCGCGGCGAATCGTCAGCCGCCCTCGCCCGGATTCTCGGAGAAGTATTTCTCCAGCTTGCCGGTTTCGCCGTCGCGCTCTTCCGCGTTGGGCAGCGGATCCTTGCGGCTGATGATCACCGGCCACATCTCGGCGTATTTGCGGTTGAACTCGACCCATTGCTCGGTGTCCGGATCGGTGTCGGGACGAATTGCATCGGCGGGGCATTCCGGTTCGCAGACGCCGCAATCGATACATTCGTCGGGGTGGATCACCAGCATGTTCTCCCCCTCGTAGAAGCAGTCCACCGGACAGACCTCGACGCAGTCGGTATATTTGCAGGCGATGCACTTGTCGTTGACGATATAGGTCATGAGCGTCTTTCCTTGCACGCGATGACCGACTAGCTAAATCAGTGCCGCCGGTCATTCAAGCGGTCGGCCCTCAGAAAGACCGAGCGCACGCCGTAGCTGCGCGGTTGCGGAAAATCCTGACTTAAAATGTGCCTCCGGCAGGCCGCTGTTCCGCTTCAGGAGGGGTCGGTGCCGCGCCGGATCGCGTCCAGCGCGCGGCGGTCGCGTTTGGTTGGGCGCTCGCCGCCGCCGCGCGCGGTTGGTTCGGGCGGCGCCAGGTCCTCGTACAGCAGCTGCGCCTCGGGCGCCGGGCCTCGCCGGTCGCCCAGCGCCAGCACGCGTACCACCCGCACCTGCCGGGCCTGGGTGAAGGTCAGCACGTCGCCAGGTGTCACCGCATGGGCGGGTTTTTCCACCCGCGTGCCGTTCAGGCGGACATGGCCGCCGCTGACCTGCCGGGCGGCCAGGGTGCGGGTCTTGAAGAACCGCGCCTGCCACAGCCATTTGTCGAGGCGGAGTTTGTCCGCACCGCCCGCCATGCGTTACTTGTTGTCCCTCAGCCCCATCAAGGCGGCGGCAAAGGGGTTGTCAGGGTCGATCTTCTTGTCGTCGCGCGGCGGGCGGGCTGAAAAGGTTTTGCCCCCCTTGTTCGGCGGCTTGCCCTGTTTGCCGCGCGGCTTGCCGCCCTTGCCTTGCGGCCGGGCGCCCTGTTGCGGCTTGGGCTTGCCGGTGCGCTGGCCCTTGGGCCGGGCGTTCTGCTGGGTCCGGCGCCCCCAGGTGAAGGTATAGAACACCTCGATCTCGGGGCCCTCCACAGCCGCGTCTGCGGGCGCACCGATGGGCAGTTCGGTTTCCGAGGGCTGGCCGTCCTCGATGCGTTCAGCCACCGCCTCGGGTGCGGGCTCGGCAGGCGTTTCGGCCTCGGGCGCGACACCGGCATCGGGGATCAGGTCGGCGCCCTCGGGCAGATCGGCCGGGGTGTCTTCCACCGCCAGAGCCTCGGCCGGGTCGGCCGCGGCCTCTGGCACCACCGCATCCACCGGGCGCTGCTTTTCACGCTCGCCGCGTTCGGCACGATAGCCCAGCCCCTCCATCAGGCCGGAAAACTGTTCCAGCGTCATACCGGTGATCGACAGCATGTCGGGCGTGGCCTCGAACCCGGCGCGGCTGTCCTGCACCCGCAGCAGGTCGGCAAGCCGTTCCAGCATGTCGATTCGAATCGCCCGCTCGCCGGCCTCGCGATACCCGCACATGGCGTGATAGCCTTCGGGCGCGTCCTTGACGGCGGGCACGGTGACCAGCCCCGGCGGCGGCGCCTCGGGGAATTCGTCCAGCCCGCCGGCCAGCGACCACAGCACCAGGCGCAGACGCGTCGGCGCCGGTTTCAGCAGCAGCGGCATGAACACGGTGAACTGGCCAAAGCGGATGCCATGTTTGCGCAGGCTGCCGCGCGCATCCTGATCCAGGTCCTTGACCTCTTGCGCCACGGCGGCACGCGGCAGGATGCCCAGCCCCTCGACCATGCGGAAGGCAAAGCCCCGCGCCAGCCCAGTCAGCGCCTCGTCGCGCTGCAGTGTCAGCAGCGGTTCGAACAGCGCGGCGATCTTGCGGTCGATAAAATGTTGCAGCCGGCGCTGGACCTTCTGCGCCACCTCCGGCCCGGCAACATCGTCGACAAAGACCTGCACCTGCGGCTTCAGCGGCTCGGATCCGGCAACCAGCTTGCCGACCGCGCTGTCGCCCCACATCAGGCCGCCCTGTTCGGTATAATCGATCTCGGTATCCGGCGCGTTATAGAACCGGTCGGCGCGCAGGTGGAATTGCGGCGCGAGCGCCTGCAGCGAGGCGGCGCGAATGGCCTTGTCCTCGGCCCCGCCGGCGCCCTTGTCGGGGCTAAAGCGGAATCCCTCCAGACGGCCGACGAATTCGCCCTCGACCGTCACCTCCCCCTTGTCGTTCACTTCGGCCAAAAGGGCCTCCTTCTGCTTGAGCCGCCGCAGCAATACGGAAGTGCGGCGGTCCACAAATCTCTGCGTCAGACGTTCGTGCAGCGCATCCGACACCCTGTCTTCTACCGCGCGGGTTTCATCGCGCCAATGGCTTTCATCACCTGTCCAGCCCTTGCGCTGCGCGACATAGGTCCATGTGCGAATAAATGCCAGTCTGCGGCTTAACGCATCGATGTCGCCATCGGTTCGGTCGATTCGGCGAATCTGCCGCGCCAACCAGTCATCCGGCACCGTGCCGCGCTGGTGCAGGTGGCCGAAAATCACCTCCAGCAGCCCGGCATGTTCCGAATGGCTGATGCCGCGGAAATCGGGAATGCGGCAGACGTCCCACAGCAGCCGCACCGAGGGCGCATCGCTGGCCCGCGCCGCCACTTCGGCCACGGCCGAGAGCGATTTCAGCGCCATCAGATCGTCGGCCTCGCGGGCGCGGGTCAGTTCCTCGCGGTCGGGAGCGATTTCCAGCGCATGGATCAGTGCCTCGACCGAGGCGAATTTCAGGTCGGAATTGCGCCAGTTCAGCCGCCTCAGCGGGGTGAAGCGATGCTCCATGATCGCCTGCGCCATGCCCTCGTCCAGCGGCCGCGCCTCGCCGGTGACGCCGAAGGTGCCGTTGGACATGCCGCGCCCGGCCCGGCCGGCGATCTGCGCCAGTTCGTTGGGCGCCAGCGGGCGCATGCGGCGGCCGTCGAACTTGGTCAGCGACGAAAAGGCGACATGGTCGATATCCAGGTTCAGCCCCATGCCGATGGCATCGGTGGCGACCAGATAATCGACCTCGCCATTCTGATAGAGCGCGACCTGCGCGTTGCGGGTACGCGGGCTGAGCGCGCCCATCACCACCGCCGCGCCGCCCTTCTGGCGGCGAATCAGCTCGGCAATGGCATAGACACTTTCCACCGAGAAGCCGACGATGGCGCTGCGCGGCGGCATCCGGGTGATCTTTTTCGCGCCGGTATAAACCAGCTGCGACATCCGCTCGCGGCGCATGAACTGCGCCTCGGGCACCAGCGCGTTGATCGGGCCGCGCATGGTGTCCGCACCCAGGAACAGCGTTTCGTGCAAGCCGCGGGCGCGCAGCAGCCGGTCGGTGAAGACATGGCCGCGTTCGGGATCGGCGCAAAGCTGGATCTCGTCGATGGCCACAAAATCGCAGCCCATGCCCTCGGGCATCGCCTCGACCGTGCAGACCCAATATTGCGTGCGCGGCGGCACGATGCGTTCCTCGCCGGTGACCAGCGCCACCACCGAAGGGCCGCGAATCGCCACGATGCGGTCATAGACCTCGCGCGCCAGCAAACGCAGCGGCAGGCCGATGACCCCGGTGCGATGGCCCAGCATCCGCTCGATCGCGTAATGGGTCTTGCCCGTGTTGGTCGGGCCAAGAACGGCCACGACCCGTGATGCCCCGGTCGCCATGTGCGATCCGCCTCGTTTGTGCCGGCCGCCTTACAGGGACCGGCCCTCGATCTGCGTCTTCAGACGCTCGGTGGCCTGAATGGCACCTTCATGATGCGGATGTAAAGCCAGCGCGCGCTGGTAGGCCTCGTAGGCCAGGCCGTCCTTGCCGAAGGTTTCCAGAATCGCGCCCAGCCCGAATATGGCGTTGTAGTTGTTGGGGTTCAGCGTCAGCGCCCGTTCCAGATCGGCCATGGCCGGGCCAAAGAGTTCGGCGCCGAAATAGGCCGAGGCGCGGGCGTGCCAGCCCTCGGCAAAACCGGGCGCATGGTCGGTCAGCGCGGTCAGGTGTTCGATCGCGGTGGGAATGTCGCCCACTTCCAGCGCATCGCGGCCGCGCTTGAGCAGCAGGTCAATCGCGGCCGAGCCGCTTTTGCTCCACACCGCCGTCAGCTGGCGATCCAGCCGCTTGGCCTCGGCATCGTCGGCGGTGGCCAGGGCCGTCAGCAATTCGGCTTCGTCCTGCAGATCCGCGCTCTGCGCGGTCACGGGTAGGGAATACGTGACTAGGACAGCAAGTGCCGCCACGATACCTTTGAGATTGGGACAACGAACGCTCATAGTAGTACAGAGTGTAACGCGACGCGCCGCATTAGCCAGTCCCAAGCGCGTCAATTTTAGATGAGGGAGGATCATGAGCGATTTTCTTGAGCAGGCGGCTGCGGAACTGAACAACCGGGTCGAGGGCGCCGATATCGACGGCACCGCGAAATTCGCCATCACCGATGTTGGCGCGATCATGCTGGACAGCAATGGCGCGCGGGTGGGCGATGAAGAGGCCGACGTGACGCTGAACGCCGATGCCGACACTTTTCGGTCGATTTTCGAGGGCGAGTTGAACCCGACCAGCGCCTTTATGACCGGCAAGCTGTCGGTCGATGGCGACATGGGTCTGGCGATGAAGCTGGCCGCAGCGCTGGCCTGATGGCGTTGCTGCCGGCGCCCTATTTTCACGACATCGCCGGCGGCCCCCAGGCCGAGGCCCATTGGGCGACCAGCCAGGACGGTGTGCGCATCCGCATAGCGTTCTGGCCGCTGGCCGAGGCCAAGGGCACGGTGCTGCTGTTCCCGGGCCGCACCGAATATCTCGAGAAATACGGCATCACCGCCGGCGAACTGGCCGCGCGCGGCTATGCCATGGTGTCCATCGACTGGCGTGGCCAGGGCCTGGCCGACCGGCTGATCGACGACCGGCGCGTCGGCCATGTGACGCGGTTTCCCGATTATCAGAAAGACGTTGCCGCGGCGCTGGAGATTGCCCGCAGGCTGGGCGCGCCCGAACCCTGGCACCTGATCGGCCATTCGATGGGCGGCGCCATCGGGCTGCGCGCGGTGCTGGAGGGGCTGCCGGTCAAAAGCTGCACCTTCACCGGGCCGATGTGGGGCATCTCGATGTCGGCGCTGATGCGCCCGCTGGGCTGGGCGCTGCCGCGGGTGGCCAGCCTGGTTGGCATGGGCACCCGGTTGCCGCCCACCACCACCTATGCCCCCTATGTGCTGGACAACCCGTTCGAGGGCAACATGTTGACCACCGACCGGGACATGTACCTGATGATGCAAAGCCAGCTGGGCGCGCAGCCCGGCCTGGCCTTGGGCGGGCCCAGCCTGATCTGGCTGCGCGAGGGGCTGCAAGAGTGCAAATACCTGATGCGCCAGACCGCGCCCGACCTGCCCTGCCTGACCTTCCTGGGCGAAGACGAGCGGATCATCGACACCGCCGCCGTGCACGAACGGATGCGGCGCTGGCCGCGGGGCGAATTGGTGATGGTGCCCGGGGCCCAGCACGAGGTGCTGATGGAGCGCCCCGCCCTGCGCAACAGCGTGCTGGACCGGATGGCCGACCTGTGGGCCGGGCGTGTGGGCCAGACCGACGCGGCAAAACGCGCCTGAGGCGGTCGCGGACCTGTCGGGACGTTCCCACCACAGATCACACGACGGCGGCTTTCCCCGGTGCCAGTTGCGCGGTCACCCGGACGCACCTTAGGCTGCGGCGATGACACGCGCACCGGTTCTCAGCTTTACCGATCGGGGCATTTATTGCCCCGCCGGGGATTTCTATATCGATCCCTGGCGCCCGGTGGACCGGGCGCTGATCACCCATGGCCATGCCGACCATGCGCGCCCGGGCCATGCCCGCTATCTGGCGACCGCCGCCGCCGCACCGGTGCTGCGCCACCGGCTGGGCGACATCGCGCTGGACACCATCGGCTATGGCGAGGCCCGCCGGATTGGCGGCGCGGCGGTGTCATTTCACCCGGCGGGGCATGTTCCGGGCTCGGCGCAGATCCGGGTCGAGGTGGCGGGCGAGGTCTGGGTGGTGTCGGGCGATTACAAGACCGAGGCGGACGGGTTGTGCGAAGCCTTCGAACCGCTGCGCTGCGATGCCTTCATCACCGAAAGCACCTTTGGCCTGCCGGTGTTCCGCTGGCAGTCGCAGGCCGAGGTCGCCGCCGAGATCAACGGCTGGTGGCGGGCCAGCGCCGCGGCGGGGATCACCCCGGTGCTGGGCGCCTATTCGCTGGGCAAGGCACAGCGGCTGCTGGCGTTGCTGGAGGACGGCCCGATCCTGACCCACGGCGCGGTCGAGGCCACCACCGAGGTGCTGCGCGCGCGGGGCTACCAGCTACCGCAGACGATCCAGGTAACCCCCGAACTGGATGCCAAGGCCCATCCCGGCGCCATCGTGCTGGCGCCGCCCGCCGCCATGGGCACGCCGTGGATGCGCCGCTTTGGCGCGGTGTCGACCGGGTTTGCCAGCGGCTGGATGCAGCTGCGCGGGGTGCGGCGGCGGCGCTCGGTAGACCGCGGCTTTGTGGTGTCCGACCATGCCGACTGGGCCGGGCTGACCGAGGCGATCCGCGCCACCGGGGCCGAGCGGATTTTCGTCACCCATGGCTATACCGAGATCTTCAGCCGCTGGCTGGGCGAATGCGGCTATGACGCCCATATCGTCAGCACCGAATATGCCGGCGAGATCGCCGAGAGCGGAGAGGCGGAATGAAACGGTTCGCCCGGCTGTTCCGCGCCATCGACGCCACCACCCGCACCGGCGCGAAGGTGGCGGCGCTGGCCGACTATTTCACCGAGGCGCCCGAAGCCGACCGGGTCTGGACCATTGCGCTGTTTTCCGGCCGCCGCCCGCGCCGGGCGGTCACCACAACGCGGCTGCGCGAATGGGCGGCCGAACGCGCCGGCCTGCCGCTGTGGCTGGTCGAGGAATGTTACCCGATCGTCGGCGATCTGGCCGAAACCATCACCCTGATCCTGCCGCCGGCAGCGGGCGGCAGCGATCAGAGCCTGTCGGACTGGATGGCCGAGCTGATGGCGCTGGCGGCGCTGCCCGAAGAGGCGCGCAAGGCGCGCATCCTGGCCGCCTGGGACCAGCTGGACCGCGACGAACGCTTTCTGTTCAACAAGCTGATCACCGGCGGCTTTCGCATCGGCGTCAGCCAGAAGCTGATGACCCGCGCGCTGGCCCAGGCCACCGGCCGCGACGAGGCGGAACTGGCGCATCGGCTGATGGGCGACTGGACCGCCCAGACCACCACCTGGCACCAGTTGATCGAGGCCGAGAACAGCGCCGCCGATGCCTCGCGCCCCTACCCGTTCTACCTGGCCTACGGGCTGGAGGAGGCGCCGGAGACGCTGGGCGATCCGGCGGACTGGCATGCCGAATGGAAATGGGACGGCATCCGCGGCCAGCTGGTGATCCGCGAAGGCCAGTATTTCCTGTGGTCGCGGGGCGAGGAGCTGATCAGCGCCACTTTCCCCGAATTCACCCGTGCGCCCGATTTCGTCCCCGACGGCACGGTGATCGACGGCGAGGTGCTGGCCTGGGCGGAGGCGGCGCCGCTACCCTTCAATGCGCTGCAGAAACGCATCGGCCGCAAGAGCGTGTCGAAAAAGCTGCTTCGCGATGCGCCGGTGATCCTCTACGCCTATGACCTGCTGGAATGGCAGGGCGCCGATATCCGCGCCCGCCCGCTGGTGGAACGGCGGGCGCTGCTGGCAACGCTGGTTGCCGATCTGCCGCCCGACGCGCCGCTGCGCCTGTCGCCCGAGATCGCATTTGCCGATTGGGCGGCGCTGGCCCACACCCGCGCCGGGGCCCGCGAGGCCCGCGCCGAAGGCTTGATGCTGAAACGCCGCGACAGCGCCTACGGCACCGGCCGCCGAAAGGGCGACTGGTGGAAATGGAAGCTGGACCCGCTGACCGTGGACGCGGTGATGATCTATGCCCAGTCCGGCCACGGGCGGCGGGCCAACCTGTTCACCGATTTCACCTTCGCGGTCTGGAACGGCAATGACCTGGTGCCGTTCACCAAGGCCTATTCCGGCCTGTCCGACGACGAGTTCCGCGAGATCACCGCCTGGGTACGGCGCAACACCCAGCAGCGGTTTGGCCCGGTGCGCCAGGTCACCCCCGAGCATGTGTTCGAGATCGCATTTGAGGGTATCCACGAAAGCCCGCGGCACAAATCCGGCGTCGCGCTGCGTTTTCCGCGCATGGCACGCTGGCGCCGGGACAAGCCGGTGCAGGAGGCCAATACGCTGGACGACCTGAAAGAGTTGCTGCGCGTCTACGGCTAGGGCGGGACCGGGGAAAACCCGGCCTTCGGGCGGTGCCAGCCCGTTCCGCCGGTTGTCGCGCGAGGGGCAAGGCATTAAGTGTCGCTGGAAACAGACGAGGTGCCCCATGTTCCAGCTGCCCTTTCCCGTTCGTGACGCCAACGCCGCCCCCGGCGGCAAGGATCTCGGCAATTTGCCGGAATGGGATCTGACCGACCTCTACACCTCCGAGGACGCGCCCGAGCTGAAGCGCGATCTGGACTGGCTGGAAAATGCCTGTGCCGAATTTGCCGCCGATTACGAAGGCAAGCTGGCAACGCTGGATGCCGCCGGGCTGCTGACCTGCGTGTTGCGCGACGAGCGGATCAACACCGTGGCCGGGCGCATCATGTCCTTTGCCGGGCTGCGCTATTACCAGCAGACCACCGATGCGGCGCGCGCCAAGTTCCTGTCGGACTGCCAGGAGAAGATCACCAATTACACCACGCCGCTGGTGTTCTTCACGCTGGAACTGAACCGGCTGGATGACGGCGTGCTGGAGGCGCATTTCGCCGCCAATGCCGATCTGGCCCGCTACAAGCCGGTGTTCGACCGCATCCGCAAGATGAAGCCCTATCAGCTGTCCGACGAGCTGGAGAAATTCCTGCACGATCTGGGCGTGGTCGGCGATGCCTGGGAAAAGCTGTTCGACGAAACCATCGCCGGGCTGGAATTCGACGTCGCCGGCGAGACGCTGGGGATCGAGGCGACGCTGAACTTCCTCACCGATTCCGACCGCTCCAAGCGCGAAACCGCGGCACGGGCGCTGGCCGAGGTGTTCCAGTCCAATATCAAGACCTTCGCCCGCGTGCACAACACCCAGGCCAAGGAGAAAGAGATCATCGACCGCTGGCGCGGGATGCCCTCGGCGCAGATGGGCCGGCACCTGAGCAACGATGTCGAACCCGAGGTGGTCGAGGCGCTGCGCAGCGCCGTGGTTGCCGCCTATCCCAAGCTGAGCCACCGCTATTACGAGCTGAAGCGGAAATGGCTGGGCCTGGACAAGATGCAGGTCTGGGACCGCAACGCGCCGCTGCCGATGCAGGACAAGACGGTGATCGCCTGGGACAAGGCGGAAAAGACGGTGATGGAGGCCTATGGCGCCTTTGATCCGCGCATGGCCGAACTGGCCGAGCCGTTTTTCCGCAAGGGCTGGATCGATGCCGGGGTCAAGCCGGGCAAGGCACCCGGCGCCTTTGCCCATCCCACGGTGACCGAGGTGCACCCCTATGTGCTGCTGAACTACCTGGGCAAGCCGCGCGACGTGATGACCCTGGCGCATGAGCTGGGCCACGGCGTGCACCAGGTGCTGGCCGCCGGCCAGGGCGAGATGCTGGCCGCGACGCCGCTGACCCTGGCCGAGACCGCCAGCGTGTTCGGCGAGATGCTGACCTTCCGCAAGTTGCTGGACGCCGCCGCCAGCGCCGATCAGCGCAAGGTGCTGCTGGCCGGCAAGGTCGAGGACATGATCAACACCGTGGTGCGCCAGATCGCGTTCTACGATTTCGAATGCAAGCTGCACGCGGCGCGGCGCAACGGCGAACTGACCCCGGATGACATCAACGCGCTGTGGATGAGCGTGCAGGGCGAAAGCCTGGGGCCGGCCTTTGAGTTCATGGAGGGCTACGAGACCTTCTGGTCCTATATCCCGCATTTCATCCACTCGCCGTTCTACGTCTATGCCTATGCCTTCGGCGACGGGCTGGTGAACGCGCTCTACTCGGTCTATGCCGAGGGCGAGCCGGGCTTTCAGGACAAGTATTTCGAGATGCTGAAAGCCGGCGGGTCGAAGCACCACAAAGAGCTGCTGGCGCCCTTCGGGCTGGATGCCTCGGACCCGAAATTCTGGGACAAGGGGCTGAACATGATCTCGGGCATGATCGACGAGCTGGAGGCGATGGAGGGGTAAGGCCTTCTGGCCTCGCTCGCGGCCGAGTTGACGGTCAGGGCAACGTGCAAGGCCCCTGACAAAACAAATGCCGCCGGGACCGGCCCGGCGGCATTTCTGTATTTCTGTAAGGTCAGGCCTCGGCCTTGGCCATCATGCCGCGGTCGCGGGCCAGATCGCGCATCCGCTTTTGCAGCTTTTCGAAGGCGCGCACCTCGATCTGGCGGATCCGCTCGCGGCTGACGCCGTATTGGGTGCTGAGATCCTCCAGCGTCACCGTTTCGTCGGCCAGGCGGCGCTGGGTCAGGATGTCTTTTTCCCGATCGTTCAGCACGTCGAGCGCCTGCGCCAGCAATTCGCGCCGCGCCTCCAGCTCGTCACGCGCCTCGTAATCGCCGGCCTGGTCGGCATCTTCGTCTTCCAGCCAGTCCTGCCATTGCATCGAGCCTTCGCCCTCGGCGCCGATGGTGGCGTTCAGCGACGCATCGCCGCCCGACATCCGCCGGTTCATCGAGATCACCTCGTCCTCGGTCACGCCCAGATCGGTGGCGATCTGTTTGACGTTGTCGGGATGCAGGTCGCCCTCTTCCAGCGCGCCGATCTTGGCCTTGGCCTTGCGCAGATTGAAGAACAGCTTTTTCTGCGCCGAGGTAGTGCCCAGTTTCACCAGCGACCAGGACCGCAGGATATATTCCTGGATCGAGGCGCGGATCCACCACATGGCATAGGTCGCCAGCCGGAAGCCTTTTTCCGGGTCGAACCGCTTGACCGCCTGCATCAGGCCGACATTGGCCTCGGAGATCACCTCGGCCTGGGGCAGACCATAGCCGCGATAGCCCATGGCGATCTTGGCGGCCAGCCGCAGATGCGAGGTCACCATCTTATGCGCCGCCTCGGTGTCCTGCTGTTCGACCCAGCGCTTGGCCAGCATATATTCCTCTTCCGGCTCCAGCAGCGGAAACTTGCGAATTTCCTGCAGGTACCGGTTCAGCCCGCCTTCGGGCGAAGGTGCCGGAAGATTTGCATAATTTGACATATCCGTCCCTCCCATGTTTAAGGGTTTAACATTGATATGGGGCATTGGCGGCCCGTTTCAAGGCGTTGATGTCTATATCGAGATTAACATTTCGCTAGGAAAGGGGGCGACCTGTGCAGGTGCGCACATGCCCCCGGCCGTTTCTGCGGGGCACCCTTGACGACAGCGGCGCGCCGGAGGGGTTAGCTTGGCGCCTGCGGATCCCCACCCGGATCCAGCGCCGCCAGCAACCCGGCCATATCCGCGGGCAGCGGCGCCTCGAAGCGCAGGGATGCTCCGGTGACCGGATGCACAAAGCCCAGCACCGCGGCGTGCAGCGCCTGGCGGGGAAAGCCGCGGATCGCCGCCTCGGCCTCGGCACTCAGCGCGCCTTTGGCCACCCGGCGCCGGCCGCCGTAAACCGGATCGCCCACCAACGCATGGCCGGCATGGGCCATATGCACCCGGATCTGATGGGTGCGGCCGGTTTCCAGCCAACATTCGGTCAGCGCCACGACCGGCGGCGCGCCAAAACCCTGCATCACCCGCACTCGCGTGACCGCGCGGCGCCCGCCCTGCGGCACCACCGCCTGTTTCTGCCGGTCGCTGCGGTGGCGGGCCAGCTGGGTGGTGATGCGCAGAATGTTGCCGGGTTCGAAGGCTGCCCCGCGCACGCCGCGCAGGCGCGGATCGGCAGCGTCGGGCACGCCGTAGCAGAGCGCGCGGTAATAGCGTTCGACATCATGCGCTTCGAACAGCGCCGCCAGCCCGTGATGGGCGGCATCGCTTTTGGCGGCGACCAGCAGGCCGCTGGTGTCCTTGTCGATCCGGTGCACGATGCCGGGGCGCTTTACCCCGCCGACGCCGGACAGATCCGCACCGCAATGGTGCAGCAGCGCGTTGACCAGCGTGCCCTGGGGCGAGCCCGGCGCCGGATGCACCACCATTCCGGAAGGCTTGTTGACAACGATCAGGTCGGCATCCTCGTAGACCACCTGCAACGGGATCGCCTGCGGGGCAATATCGCTTTCCTCGGCCTGCTGCACCGCGATCACCACCTCGGCCCCCTCCTCGACCCGCGCCTTGGCATCGGTGGCGGGGTGGCCGCCCACCATCACCGCGCCCTCGGCGATCAACCGGGCCAGCCGGGTGCGCGACAGCGCCGCTTCGGCTGGCACATCGCGCGAAAGCGCCTTATCAAGGCGGGGCGGCGGATTGGCCGCGATGGTGAATGCAATTCGGCGGGTGGCCATGACAGATCCCAAGGGGCCGATGCCCGAACCGCCGAACCTGCGTTTCCTGCGGCGGCTGGTGACGGTGCTGACGGCGGTGATGATTGGCGGGCTTTTAGTGATTGTCGGCCTGCTTGTCATCCGTTTCTCCCAACCGCCGGCGGTGGTGCCAGACGGCATCACCCTGCCCGCCGGGCTGACCGCCGAGGCCTTTACCCTGACCCCGGACTGGTACGCCGTGGTCACCGAGGGTGGCAGCCGCATCCTGATCTTCAGCCGGCGCAGCGGCGCCCTGCTGCAGACCGTCGAGGTCGAATCCGCACCATAGGCGGCAAAATTTGCCCGGTTTTGCGATCTGTGTCACAGACTGCAGGCTGACCTGTGGTAAACTGCGGCATTATGAGACAGCTTCTGTTCCTGCTTTTCTTCCTGGTTCCGGGCCTGGCCGCCGCCGAAAAGGTCGCGCTGGTGATCGGGAACTCGCAATATCGCAACGTGGCCACGCTGCCCAACCCGACGCGCGACGCCGATGCGGTGGCGCGCGCGCTGGTGGCGCAGGGCTTCAACGTGGTGCTGGCCAAGGATCTGAGGCGGTCGGACATGTTCGACACGCTGCGCAACTTCCGCGACCGCGCCGATGCGGCCGAGATCGCGATGATCTATTATGCCGGCCACGGGATCGAGATTGGCGGGCGCAACTACCTGATCCCGGTTGATGCCCGTGTCACCGATGCGCGCGACGCGCGGCTGGAAATGGTCGAGCTGGACGACATGCTGGCGCAGCTCTCGGGCGCGAAACAGATGAAGATGGTGGTGCTGGACGCCTGCCGCGACAATCCCTTTATCGTGCGGCTGGATGCGGAGAACCCGGGCCGCAACATCGCCCGCGGCCTGGCCAGTGTCACCAGCGCCGATGCCGACACCCTGATCGCCTATGCCGCCGCCGCCGGCGCGGTAACGCCGGATGGCGAGGAAGGCGGCAATTCCCCCTTTACCACCGCGTTCCTGACCGCGCTGGACGAACCGCCGGCGGATGTGCGCATCATCCTGGGCAAGGTGCGCGACGAGATGCGCCGCTCGGTGCCCGGCTCGGCACCCTTTGTCTATTCCTCGCTGGGCGGCGGCGAATACGTGATCAACCCCAACAGCGCCCGCCCCGCCCCGGCGCAGCCCGCCCGCGCGGTGGATGACAGCGCCATCATCCGCGACTTTGCCACCGCCGAACTGACCGACACCCGCGAGGCCTGGGCCGGGTTCCTGGCGAAATACCAGGACCTGACCGATCACCCGCTGCACACGCTGGCCTATCGCCGGCTGGCGCTGTCGGAGAAGGCCGAAGCGCCGCGCGTTGCCGCGCTTGAAAACGCCACCAGCCCGCGCGCCCTGGCCGAAGAGCCGGTCCGCCCCGCGCCGCAGGC
>NZ_PGTB01000007.1 GCF_002786325.1 Pseudooceanicola lipolyticus
GCCACCGCACCGCCGGGCAGCCGGCCGGTCACCTTGGCCGGTTTCAGCACGATGCCGTTCGACCGGGCCAGGGTGCGGAACACGTCGCCGGCATAGTCGGCCGGGCGCCGCACCGGCAGCCAGCGCGCGCCACCATTGCCCAGGGCCTGCGACGCCACCGTCCAGCTGTCGGCGGCGCCGTTATTGGCATAGGTATAGACCGGCGTCTTGCGGTCGACGACGCGCATCCGCGCCATCTGCACCTCGGGGCGGTAACGCTCGGTGCGGGCATCCATGCTGATCGCCCAGCCCGAAGCGGCGCGTTTCCATTCGAAATGGACCCGGTTGTAATTCAGCGCGATGCCGCTGACCGCCGGGCTGTAGCCGACATGGTCGGGCTGGCCGGCATCGATGCTGCGCACAAAGGGCAGGGCGCCGTCATAGACCAGGAAATCGCCGCGCACCTCGTGCAGCCCGGCGGCTTTCAGCTGGGCCGCCAGCGCGGCCAGCGCATCGGTGTCCAGCGTCGGGTCGCCGCCGCCGGCAAGGATCAGGTCGCCGGTGAGGATGCCGTTGCGGACCGCGCCGGCGGCATAGACGCGGGTTTTGAACCGGTGCTCGGACCCCAGGCTTTCCAGCGCGTAAAGCGCGGTCAGCGTCTTGGCGACGCTGGCGGGGGGCAGGGCCAGGCCGCCATTCACCGCCTCCAGCCGCAGGCCGGTTTTGACATCGGCCACCGACCAGGCGACATCGCCGCTGGTGCCGGCCTGGGACAGCATCGACTCGGGCTGCGACACCTGCCGAGCGCCGGTCTGGCGCAGGCGCGGCCGCAGCGAGGTGGCCAGCGGGTCGGCATGCGCCGCCCCGGCGGCCCAGGCCCCGAGACCGGCAAGGATGAAACGGCGCGTGAACTTGACCTGCATGGCCGCACTTAACCGCAGCAAGTGACGTCGGACAAGCGGCGCTTTGCGGCTTTTTGCCGAACTGTGGCCGTGCTAGTGCCTGGCGCCATGTGGCAGGCGATCCTGATCATGTTCATCGCCATGTCGAGCGTGCCGGCAGGCGATCTGTGCGGCAAGCTGCTGACCGGCGCGCAGGGGGCCGACCCGGTCTTCGTGGCCTGGTCGCGCTTTGCCATCGGGGCTGTGCTGACGCTGCCGTTTGGCCTGCGCGGCAGCGCCCGGCTGCTGCGCGACTGGCGCATCTGGCTGCGCGCGGGGCTGATCGCCGCCGGCGTCTTGTCGATCCAGACCGCGCTGCGGACCGAGCCGCTGGCCGATGTCTTCGCCGCCTTCTTCATCGGTCCGATCGTCAGCTATGTGTTGGCGGTGATCTTTCTGCACGAGCCGGTGCAGCCGCGGCGCGCGTTGCTGATGCTGGTCGGGTTCTGCGGCGTGCTGCTGGTGGTGCGGCCCGGTTTCGGCGGGTCGGGCGGGTTGATCTGGGCGGTGATCGCGGGCTGTTTCTATGGCGCCTTCCTGACCGCATCGCGCTGGCTGTCCGGGGCGGGCCATCCCCGACAGATGATCTTTACCCAGCTGGCGCTCAGCGCGGTGATCCTGCTGCTGCCGGGGCTGGCGCATCTGCCGCCGATCACCCCGGCGACCGCGGCGCTGACCTTTGGAAGCGCCGCCTTTTCGGCGGCGGCCAACCTGCTGTTGTTCATCGCCTATGCCAGGGCGGCGGCCACGGTGCTGGCGCCCTTCGTCTATTTCCAGCTGCTATCGGCCACCGCGCTGGGCTGGGCGGTGTTCGGCGATCTGCCCGACCTGCTGACCTGGGCGGGGCTGCTGGTGATCATCGGCGCCGGGCTGGCCTCGGCGCTCGTGCGGCGCTGACCAGCCGCCGCGGGCGCGGATCGCGGTCGAGCTGAGATCGACCATCGGCACATTGACGAAACACCAGGCCGGCGCGGTGGCATGGCCGAGCAGGTGGCTGGCCGCGCCGCTGATCCGGTAGCGCCGGTAGATCCGCGCTGCCGGCGACATCCGCGCCGAGATACGGTCGCCCGGCCGCGCCAGCACGCCCACTGGCACGCTGTCCATGATAAAGCGCCAATCCTGCCAGAGATGCAGTTGGGCCAGGTTGTCGGCCCCCATCAGCCAGACAAAGCGCACGCCGGGATACAGCGCCAGCAGCGCCGCGATGGTATCGGCGGTGGCGCGGGTGCCCAGGTCGGCCTCGATATCGGTGATGGTGACGCGCGGATCCTGCATGATGTCCCGCGCCCGCGCCATCCGGTCGGCCAGCGGCGCCGGGCCGCGCGATTTCAGCGGGTTGCCGGGCGAGACCAGCCACCAGACCCGGTCGAGCCCGAACCGTTTCAGCGCCTCTCGGGTGATATGGGCATGGCCCGGATGGGCCGGGTCGAAAGACCCGCCCAGCAGGCCCACGGCCTGGCCGGGCCGCGCAAATGGCCGGTTGTTCAAGTCTGTCTCCCCAAGGGCAGTTTCTGGTGTTCTGCCGGGACTCGCGCGATTGTCAATCCCGCGCGCCCCTGGCAGGTGCCGGGCCGGCGCTGGCAAAACTGCGGTTTTGACGGCTCGCGCGTTGGCCGGTATCAAGGTCGCGCCCCTGTCCCGGACCGCCGCCATGGACCCAACGCCCGACCCCCGCGCCCTGGAAATCCGCGATGCTGCCTGCGCGGCGATGATCGCCGAACTGTGCGATGCGGCGCCCGACGGCGCCGATCTGGACGCGATCGACACCTTTGTCCGCGGGTTGTTCGCCAGCTTGTTTGCCGCCAGCCAGCAGAAGCGCGAACCGCCCGAGGTGGCGGCGCCGAAAATCGCCCGCATCGTGGCGCGCCGGGCGCGGCAGAAATTCCCGGCGGCGGCACCCACTGCGCCAACCACCGCGCCGTCCGCAGCGCCGCCGCAGCCGGGCGCCACGATTACCGGCAAGACCACCGGCATCGACCGCAAGATCCTGGCCATCCTGACCGAGGTTTCCGGGTTCTACGCCGCCCCCATCGCCATCCTGTCGGGCCAGCGCAGCCGGCGGGCGCAGGCGCTGGCGCTGTATACCAATTGGCAGAGCCACCTGCGCCGCGGCAAGGACAATGCCTGGCTGGCCCGGAAGGAGGCGCTGCGCCTGCAACTGGACGAGCGCAAGCAGGAGAAGGACCGCGACGGGTTCATCGCGCTGCTGGAGGCCAAGGCGGACTGGTCGGCGCTGAGCCGGCACCTGACCGGCGACGAGGTCGACCTGGCGGTGACGACCGATCCGAACATCATCGCCGCGCTGGCGACCTGCCTCAATCACCGCCAGGGCCGCAACTCGGAAGGGGCCCGCTGCCACCATTTCGACAACAGCAAAACCCTGTGGCCGATCCCCAACAGCACCCGTGCCCGCTGGAAGCGGTGAAACCGCCGGCTGACTGATTGCGGTTTGCCCTTGCCTCGACTAGATGAGGGCCGGATCGCGGTCCGGCAAAGGGGAAGATCATGGCAGCCTATCAATACGTCTATCACATGCACGAGGTCTCCAAGACCTATCCGGGCGGCAAGAAATGTTTTGAAAACATCAACCTGAACTTCCTGCCGGGGGTGAAGATCGGGGTGGTCGGCGTCAACGGCGCCGGTAAGTCCACGCTGATGCGCATCATGGCCGGAATCGACACCGATTTCTCGGGCGAGGCGTGGTCGGCCGAGGGCGCCAAGGTGGGCTATCTCCCGCAGGAGCCGCAGCTGGATGAAAGCCTGTCGGTACGTGACAACGTGATGCTGGGCGTGGCGGCGAAAAAGGCCAAGCTGGACCGCTTCAACGAGCTGGCGATGAACTATTCCGACGAGACCGCCGACGAGATGGCGGCGCTGCAGGATCAGATCGATTCCGAGAACCTGTGGGATCTGGACAGCCAGATCGACGTCGCCATGGAGGCGCTGCGCTGCCCGCCGGACGACGCCGATGTAGCGACCCTCTCGGGCGGGGAACGCCGCCGCGTGGCGCTGTGCAAGCTGCTTCTGGAAGCGCCCGACATGCTGCTGTTGGACGAACCGACCAACCACCTGGACGCCGAAACCATCGCCTGGCTGCAGAAACACCTGATCGAGTACAAGGGCACCATCCTGATCGTCACCCATGACCGCTATTTCCTGGATGACATCACCGGCTGGATCCTGGAACTCGACCGTGGCCGCGGCATCCCCTACGAGGGCAATTATTCCGCCTGGCTGGAACAGAAGGCCAAGCGGCTGGAGCAGGAGGCCCGCGAGGACAAGTCGCGCGCCAAGACGCTGGAACGCGAACTGGAATGGATGCGCCAGGGCGCCAAGGCGCGGCAGGCCAAGTCGAAGGCGCGGATCCAAGCCTATAACGAGCTGGCCAGCCAGTCCGAGCGCGAAAAGCTGACCCGCGCCCAGATCGTCATTCCCAGCGGCAAGCGGCTGGGCGGCAAGGTGATCGAGGTTGACGGGCTGAAAAAGGCGATGGGCGACAAGCTGCTGATCGAGGGCCTGTCCTTTGCCCTGCCGCCGGGCGGCATCGTCGGCGTGATCGGCCCCAACGGCGCCGGCAAATCGACCCTGTTCAAGATGCTGACCGGGCAGGAAAGCCCGGATTCCGGCAGCATCGAGGTGGGCGATACCGTGGATCTGGCCTATGTCGACCAGTCGCGCGACGACCTGCAGGCCGGTGATACCGTGTGGGAGGCAATCACCGGCGGCGCCGAGGTGATCGAACTGGGCGATGCCAGCATGAATTCGCGCGCCTATTGCTCGGCCTTCAACTTCCGCGGCGGCGACCAGCAGAAAAAGGTCGGCCTGCTGTCGGGCGGTGAACGCAACCGGGTGCATATGGCGCGGCTGCTGAAATCGGGCGGCAACGTGCTGCTGTTGGACGAACCGACCAACGACCTGGACGTCGAAACCCTGCGCGCGCTGGAAGACGCGCTGGTCGATTTCGCCGGCTGCGCCGTGGTGATCAGCCACGACCGCTTTTTCCTCGACCGCATCTGCACCCATATCCTCGCCTTCGAGGGCGAGGCCCATGTGGAATGGTTCGAGGGCAATTTCGCCGATTACGAGGAAGACAAGAAACGCCGCCTGGGCGCCGACGCGCTGGAGCCCAAGCGGTTGAAATACAAGAAATTCTCGCGCTAGGACGGGGTTTTCCCCATGCCGCGCACCGGCCGGTTCCGACTTGCGCGGGGATGACGGGGGAACGCGCGGGCGGTTCTAACCGGCCGCGCGGCAATGGTGTGGATTCGATCCTGCCCTGATCGATTGATTGATCCGATCCGGCCGGGCGCTATCTCTTCCCGAAACATTCGGGAGGAGATCATGCGCACCCTGTTGATTGCCTGGCTGCTGATACTGGGCCTGGCCGCGCCGGTGGCGGCGCAGAATGCCGAGATCGAAGCGACCATCGGCGCCCAGATGGAGGCGTTCAAGGCCGATGATGTCGACCGCGCCTTCAGCTATGCCAGCCCGACAATCCGCGGCATATTCCGCACGCCGCAAAATTTCGGCGCCATGGTGCGCAACGGTTATCCGATGGTCTGGCGGCCGTCGGACGTGCAGTTCCTGGAGCTGCGCGAGATCGACGGCGCGCTGTGGCAGACGGTGCAGGTGACCGATGCGCAGGGCCGGGTGCATTACCTGGGCTACCAGATGATCGAGACCGAGAGCGGCTGGAAAATCAATGCCGTGACCCCGTTGCAACCGCCCGCGGTCAGCGCCTGATCCGCCCGACCGTCACGGTGGTCTGAGGCGACCTTTACCCTTTTGCCTTAGCGAGATGGCCTGCACAGGCGATCCGGGAAAGGGTTTGAGATGAACAAGGCGATCACCGATGGCGTGCTGCTGATGCCGCCGGCCTTCGAGGCGGGGCTGGACGTCTGGTCCAGCGGCAATGGCACGCCGGGATCCGACACCTATGACGGCGACATGAACGTGGCGCTGGTGCCGGCGGACCAGGATTTTTCCGGCTGCCTGGAACTGCAGAAAACCGACGCTGTGCAGAAGATCCGCTATATGGGGGAAACGCCGCTGCTGCCCGGTTGCTATCTGCAGATCAGGGTGCGGGTGAAGGCGATCAGTGGCAACCTGCCGGGCCTGCGCATCGCCGCCTGGGCCGGCGGCGCCGGTGGCGCGCATGTGGAGGGGGTGGCCGAAACCGGGCCTGCGACCACGCTGACCACCTATGGCGAGGTGGTCGAGATCCGCGCGATTGTCGGCGCCGGCAGGCGCGGCGGGGTGGATATGCCCTGGGGTGCCGCGGCGCTGTACGGGCATTTCGGGCTGGACCTGACCGGGCCGAGCGGCGGCATCGTGCGGATCGACGATATCGTGATCGAGGATGTCACCTCGTATTTCCTGCGTGACATGCTGAGCCTGGTCGATGTGCGCGATTACGGCGCCTATGGCGACGGGATTTTCGACAATACCGCCGCCTTTACCGCCGCCAATACGGCGGCGGCCGGGCGGCGGGTACTGGTGCCGGCAGGCAGCTATTACCTGGATGACAGCGTCACCTTCGACGTGCCGGTGGAGTTCGAGGGCACGGTGATGATGCCCGAGGACAAGATGCTGCTGCTGACCCGCAATTGTGACCTGCCCAGCTATATCGCCGCCTTTGGCAGCGAGGAACTGGCGTTCAGAAAGGCGTTCCAGGCGCTGCTGAACAATGCCGATCACGATTCGCTTGACCTGGGCGGGCGCAAGGTGACGCTCACCGGCCCGGTCGACCTGGCGGCGGCAGTGCCCAACAAGACCAGCTATACCACCCGCCGGGTGATCCGGAACGGGCAGCTGAACGCCAGCGGCGGCGCCTCCTGGGACACCGAGACCGTCACCTCGCAGGCCACCTACAGCGCCGGCAACGACAAGACGCTGAGCAATGTGGTGAATGTCGCCAATATCCCGGTTGGCGCGCTGGTCGAGGGCACCGGGGTGGGCCGCGAGATCTATGTCAAGGAGCGCAATATCGGGGCCGGGGAACTGACGCTGAGCGCGCCGCTGTACGGGGCCGCGGGCGCCCAGACCTATACCTTTCGGGATTTCAAATACATGCTGGATTTTTCCGGCTTCAGCAAGCTCAGCAAGTTCGAGCTGAACGAGGTCGAACTGCAGTGCAACGGGCTGTGCAGCGGCATCCGCATGGCGCCCAGCGGCGTCGCCTTCGCGCTGCACAAGTCGCTGATCACCAAGCCGAAGGATCGCGGGCTGACCTCGATCGGGTCGGGCTGCCAGGGGCTGCTGGTGGACGAGTGCCAGTTCCTGTCGGACGAGGATGCGCTGGACGTCGAAGACCGGGTGTCGATCGCGATCAGCGCCAATGCCAATGACGTCAAGCTGCGGCACAACCGGGCCACCCGGTTCCTGCATTTCGCCATCCTGGGCGGGGCCAATAACATCGTCACCGGCAACCATTTCTTCCAGGGCGATTCGGTGCCCGGCGGCGTGCGCAGCGCCGGGCTGATCCTGGCCGATAATGTCACCTCGTCGACGGTGGCGGGCAATTACATCGACAACTGTTTTGTCGAATGGTGCAACGAACGCGACGCGACGCCGGATTTTTCCACCGGCTTTTCCTTCAGCGCGCTCAGCCTGACCGACAACATCTTTCTCAGCGGCGATGTCAGCAGCCTGTTCAGCTATCTCGTGGTCAAGCCCTTTGGCAGCGGCCATTACCTGAACGGGCTGACGGTGACCGGCAACAAGTTCCGCAGCACCGGCAGCAGCATCGACCGGGTCGAGCGGGTGGATGCCAGTCTTGCCGCGCTGGATCACGGCAAGGCCAAGGACGTGACCTTTGCCGCCAATACCTTTCACCAGGTGGCGGTGCAGGTTGCCAACCCGCTGCGCCTGAGCCTTGGCGCAGCGACGGCGGCGCAGACCTGGACCGCCGATCTGGACGGCGCGCTGCCCTTCGGCGGGCAGACCCGCGCGGTGGAATCGGTGGTGGCGCTGGGCGCGCTGGAAACCGGCAGCGGCGCGGGTCATTTCGGCGCCCCGCATGTCCTGACCCAGCAGGGGCCGGGCGCCGACCGCATCGATCTGGTCTGGGGCACGCCGGTCAGCGGCGCGGTGGCGTTGGTGGTGCGGATGGACGCGTGAGGGGGCGCCTGGGGCGGCGCTGCGCACCATCGGCCCGGTCTGTGCCCCCTGTCATCCCCGCGCAATCACCCTGTGCCGCATCTGCCGCCCTGCTAGAACCGCCGCCACAGCCCCAGGATCAGCGCGGTCGACAGTCTGCCGGCGCGCTTGCGTTCGAGCCCGACGGTCCAGGTCACCTGCTCGGGCCCGTCGAAGAGAAGGTGGGCAGAAGCCGACCAGCCGAGCCGCTGGCCGGGGGTATGGCTGCTGCCCAGCTTGATCATCGGGCGCAGCCTGGCGCCGCCCGACTGGCCCAGCGTCAGGTCAATCTTGTACTCCGGATCCGGTAGCCCCCGGCGCCGTTCCAGCGCGGTTTCCAGGTTCAGCCAGCTGGTGCCGCCCGGCCAGGTCAGGCCGCGGCCATAGGCCAGGGCCAGCCGCTGCATCGGGCGCCACTGGCCCTGGCGGTGATGCGCGCCGAGGCCCAGTTCGACGCTCAGCCGCGCTGGCCCGTCACGCCGCCCCAGCGGGAGGCGCAGGAAGGCCAGCGCATGGCCCGAATCGCCGCCGGTATCGTTATAGGCCAGCCCGGCGGTCAGCCGCGGACCGAGACCGTGTTCGGCGTAAAGATCGGTTTCCAGATACTCTGCCGAGCCGGCCTGACGCAGGCTGCCGGTGAGCGAGAGAAAGCTTTCGCCTTCGCCGCGGAGCCAAGCGCCGGCCAAGGCGGGCAGGGGCGTAAACAGGCAGATCAGCAAGAGTGCAAGGGCAGGGCGCATCGACATCCTCCGCGCCCCAGATTGCGGATCTGTGGTTAAGGCTTGGTTACCAAATCGCCGCGGGATTAGGACTTTCTGCAGGGTCACAGTGCTGTTATGTTGCAGTGCAGCAGTGCTGGGGGACAGATTGGGTCAGATCATCACCATCGCGCAGCAAAAGGGCGGCGCCGGGAAGACAACGCTTGCGGTCAACCTGGCTGTCGGTTTCGCGCAGGCCGGGAAATCGGTGGCGCTAATGGACACCGATCCGCAGGGCAGCGCCGGGCGCTGGTTCATGACCCGCGCCGAAGAGCGCGCCGATCCCGGTCTGGAGTTTTCCACTGCCTCGGCCTGGGGCGTGCCCTATGAATGCCGCAAGCTGGCCGACCGCCACGACATCGTCATTATCGACACGCCGCCCAAGGCAGACAGCGATCTGCGCCCGGCGCTGCGTGCCGCCGACCTGGTGTTGATCCCGGTGGCCACCAGCCATTTGGACCTGTGGGCGGTCGAGGTGGTGCTGTACCTGGCCGCGCGCGAGGGCAAGCCCTCGATGATGGTGATGACCCGCGCCCGCAAGGGCACCCGGCTGGGCGCCGACGTGGCCGCCAAGGCAGCCGAGATGGAGGCCGATATCGCCGCGGCGGCGATGGCCAACCGCATCGTCTATGCCGAGACGCTGGGCCAGGGCAAGGCGGCGCTGGAGGCGCCGAAAGGCCCCGCCCATGCCGAGTTGCAGGCGCTGGTCGAAGAGATCGGCGCGGCGCTGAACCGCTAGCACCGCCATTTCCGAGAGGGAAATTTCCCGACGAAAATTGCCAGGAATGTTCCAAGATTCTTGCCCCGGCGCGTGGCAATCCGGCCGCCTTATCACCGGCTTGCGTTGACTTCGCCCGCCGCGGGCCTAGCATGGATCAGGCTCGGGCATGGCCAACATCGTCGCCGGCCCGGACCAACCGGCAGAGGGAGGAGCCGATGCTGACCATAAGGGACGACGCGGCGCTGCAGACCGTGATCACCACTTTCGAGATGACCCCCGGCACCTGCCAGGATCTGCTGGATGCGCTGGAATCGGCCTATGACGAATTCATCTCGAAACAGCCCGGCTTCATCGCCGCCGGGCTGCATGTGAACGATGCCCAGACCCGGATCGCCAATTATTCGCAATGGCAGCGGCGCGAGGATTTCCAGGCGATGTTGCGCAGCGAGGAGATGCGCGCGCGCAACCGCAAGATCCACACCCTGTGCCGCAGTTTCGAGCCGGTGATGTACGAGGTGGCCAAAAGCTTCGGCTAAGCCGCTTCGCGCCGGAAGGAGGACGTAGATGTATCACAATATCCTGGTGCCGATCGCCTTCGAGGCCGATCACGACACCACCGCGCCGATCAAGCTGGCGCGGCTGCTGGCAACCCCCGAGGCGCGGATCACGCTGATGCATGTGATCGAGCATATCCCGGCCTATGCCATTTCCTACATGCCGGCGGATTACACCGCCGCGGCGCGGCAGGCGGTCGAGTCGCAGCTGAAATCCATGGCGGCAGAGCTGCCCAATTGCACCGCCGAGGTGATCGAAGGGCATTCCGGCGGCAGCATCGTCGACTGGGCCGAGGAACATGGCTGCGACCTGATCATCCTCGATTCGCACCGGCCGGGCATGCAGGACGTGATCCTGGGGTCGACCGCCACCCATGTGGTGCGCCACGCGCAATGCGCGGTGCATGTGGTGCGCTGAGGCGCGGCGCGCCTATTCCGCCGCGATGCCGTCGGTGAATTGCAGCCGCGCCAGCCGGGCATACAGCCCGCCCTCGGCGACCAGGTCGTCATGGCTGCCGGTGGCGACGATGCGGCCCTGGTCCATCACCACGATGCGGTCGGCCTTTTTCACCGTCGCCAGCCGGTGCGCGACGATCAGGGTGGTGCGGCCCTGGGCCAGCCGGTCGACCGCCTGCTGCACCAGCCGTTCGCTTTCGGCATCCAGCGCGCTGGTCGCCTCGTCCAGCAGCAGCACCGGCGCGTCGCGCAGGATGGCACGGGCGATGGCGATGCGCTGTTTCTGCCCGCCCGACAGCATCACGCCGCGTTCGCCCAGCGGGCTGTCATAGCCCTGCGGCAGCGCGCTGATGAAGTCATGCGCGGCGGCGGCCCGGGCGGCGGCCTCGACCTCGGCGTCGCTGGCGCCGGGGCGGCCAAAGCGGATATTGTCGCGGGCGCTGGAGGCGAAGATCACCGGGTCCTGCGGCACCATGGCCAGGTATTGCCGGAAGTCACTCCGCGCCAGCTGGTCCAGCGCCACGCCGTCCAGCAGCACCGTGCCGCTGGAGGGGTCGTAAAAGCGCTGGATCAGCTGGATGATGGTGGTCTTGCCGGCGCCCGAGGGGCCGACAAAGGCGACGGTTTCGCCCGGCGCGATCCGCAGCGAGACATTGTCCAGCGCCGCGGAGTCGGGCCGCGCCGGATAGGTGAAACTGACCGCATCGAAGGTGATCGCGCCGCGCACCGGCTGCGCCAGCGCCTGCGGCGCCGCCGGATCCTGCACCTTGTCGGTGGCGTTCAGCAATTCGACCAGCCGCTCGGTGGCGCCGGCGGCGCGCTGCAATTCGCCCCAGATCTCGGACAGCGCCGCCACCGAGCCGGCCATGATCACCGAATAGATCACGAATTGCACCAGCATGCCTTCGGTCATCGACCCGGTGCGCACGTCGCGGGCGCCGATCCACAGCACCCCGACCACGCCGGAAAACACCAGGAAGATTACGATCACAGTCAGCAGCGCCCGGGTGTGGATGCGCCGCAGCGATACGTCATAGGCGGTTTCGGTCATCTCGGCAAAGCGGCGGCGGCTGTGCTCCTCATGGGTGAAGGCCTGCACCGTCTGCACCGCGCCCAGGGTTTCCGAGGCATTGCCCGAGGACGCGGCGATCCAGTCCTGGTTTTCGCGGCTGATCCGGCGCAGCCGCCGCCCCAGCACCAGGATCGGCACCAGCACCGCCGGCACCAGCAGCAGCACCAGCCCGGTCAGCTTGGCCGAGGTGGCCAGCATCAGCACCAGCCCGCCGCAGAACAGCAGCAGGTTGCGCAGCGCGATCGAGGCGGACGAGCCCAGCACCGACTGGATCAGCGTGGTATCGGTGGTGATCCGGCTGAGCACCTCGCCGGTCATGATGGTTTCGAAAAACGCCGGGCTCATGCCAGTGACGCGGTCAAACACCGCCCTGCGGATATCGGCGACCACCCGTTCGCCCAGCCGGGTCACCAGCGCATAGCGCAGCCCGGTGCCCAGGGCGAGCAGCCCGGCAATGCCGAGGGCGGCGAGGAAATACTGATCGAGCAGCTGGCCGTCCTGGCCGCGGAAATTGTCCACCACCCGGCGCACCGCCAGCGGCAGCATCAGCGAAACCGCGGCGGTAAAGATCAGGGCGAGGCAGGCGGCGGCCAGCAGGCGGCGATAGGGGCGCAGGAAGGGCCACAGCGCCTCGAGCCCGGAAATATTGCGCGATGCGGCGCGCTCCTCTTCCGCGCCGGGCGCGGGAGGCGGCGGGGTGCTGCCAGATCGGGTGCGGGCCATGCCTGTCCTTCTTGCTGCGCAGGTGCCGGCCGCGGCCGGTATCTGGCCCCGTGTCATGGCCGGGCGCGGCGCCGCGGTCAACCGCAAATGGGGTGTGCAGCGTGCGGCGATTTGGGCAGGATCCGAAGGGCGAAGGATTGGAGCGGGCGGCGGGAATCGAACCCGCGTCATTAGCTTGGAAGGCTAAGGTCTTACCACTACACAACGCCCGCGTATCAACAGTGTCATGGCCTATTTCAAGAGGCGGTGAAGGTCAAGAGGAGCCGGCCGATTCTGCGCGGATAGTCCGTCTCGTCGGACCGCACATGCTCGATACGGACACTGCGGCAGGAACCTGACCGAAGAGGTCGCTGTCGCGCGCCATCCCCGCTTTTGGTCATTTTTTGGGAGTCCTCGGATCAAGATTCTTGAATGGATGTTGAGAACTTTTCAGCCCCCGGGAACAATCCAATCCGTTGACGTAGAACTGTCATTGTCGCAGCTGGCGCATCGTGTCGGATTGGCCTTCAATTCGACGGCACTGTCTCAAGGCAACGATGTCAATTTTCAGCCAGTTTTCATGGAAAATATTGCAAATGCGGCTGCGGTCGATCGCGCCATGATTGTGTTTAGGGTGCTTGAATCTGCTTGACGCATAGATGCTCATTCCTGAATTTGGCCAAAATTGGGCGTTTCGTGGTTATTTATTGACCGTTTTTTGAAGCAGCGTTGAGTTTTTGGTCACCTTGTGTGCCCTGTGAATTGTTGGAGAATTGATTTGACCGATTTCTACGAACGGCTGGGTGAAGAGTTTCTGGTCAATTCCGAGACAGAGGGGAGTCAATTTGAGCCCGCAATCGCCGCGCTTTCGAACGGCGATTTCGTGGTGACGTGGCGAACAAACGACTCCCTCCAGGACGGCAGCTCTTCAGCCATAAAGGCACAAATCTTTGACGCCGCCGGAACTGCGCAAGGCAGCGAGTTTCTGGTCAATTCCGAAACGCTGTACTATCAGTACGCCCCCGCGATCACCGCGCTGTCGGGCGGCGGCTTCGTGGTGACGTGGCGCACACACGATACTGCCCAGGACGGCAGCGGGACTGCCATCAAGGCGCAGCTGTTCGATGCCTCCGGCGCCGCCCAGGGCAGCGAGTTCCTGGTCAATTCGGAAACTCTGAACAATCAATACGATCCGGCGATCACCGCGCTGTCGGACGGCGGCTTCGTGGTGACGTGGCGCACACACGATACTGCCCAGGACGGCAGCGGGACTGCCATCAAGGCGCAGCTGTTCGATGCCTCCGGCGCCACCCAGGGCAGCGAGTTCCTGGTCAACACCCAAACAGCGGATTTTCAACACGATCCAGTGATCACCGCGCTGTCGGGCGGCGGCTTCGTGGTGACGTGGCGCACACACGATACTGCCCAGGACGGAAACGGTTATGCCATCAAGGCGCAGGTCTTTGATGCCTCCGGCGCCGCCCAGGGCAGCGAATTGCTGGTCAATTCCGAAACCGCAGACAGTCAGTTCACCCCCGCGATCACCGCGCTGTCGGACGGCGGCTTCGTGGTGGCGTGGTACACGCAGGACCCTGCCCAGGACGGTAGTGGGTCTGCCATCAAGGCGCAGATCTTCGATGCCTCCGGCACCGCGCAAGGCAGCGAATTCCTGGTCAATTCCGAGACGGTGGATTATCAATACATTCCCGCGATCACCGCGCTCGCGACCGGAGGCTTCGTGGTGACGTGGCATACGAATGACTCCACCCAAGACGGCAGCAGGACTGCCATCAAGGCGCAGGTGTTCGATGCCTCCGGCGCCGCCCAGGGCAGCGAATTTCTGGTCAATTCCGAGACGGCGAATTCTCAGGAAGCTCCCGCGATCACCGCGCTGTCGGACGGTGGCTTCGTGGTGACGTGGTACACGGATGATGTGACGCAAGACGGCAACGGCACGGCCATCAAGGCGCAGGTGTTTCAGCCCTATTCCGGCGCACCGATGGATGTCGAACTTTCGACGAGCGAGGTTAGCGAAACCGCAATCGGCAACCTGGCGGTGGCAACCCTGACGGCTACCGGCGCTGTAAATGGCGCGCACAGCTACGAGATTATCTCGGACCCGAGCGGTGCCTTTGTCATCGACGGCAACAAGCTGGTCATCGGAAATGCCGCTGCGCTTGACTATGAGACCATGCCGACGGTTTCGGTGGTCGTGCGCGTCACCGGGCCGGAAGGCAATACGCTGGACAAGACCTTTGACCTGACCGTGACCGACAGCAGCCTCGAAGACCGGTATGAGGCGGGCAATGAATTCCTGGTCAACACCGAGACGGTGAATAATCAATATGAACCCGCGATAACTGCGCTTTCAAACGGCGGTTTCGTGGCGACGTGGTCCACGCAGGATTCAGCCCAGGACGGTAGCTCGTCTGCCATCAAGGCGCAGGTTTTCGACGCTTCCGGTACCGCCCAAGGCAATGAATTCCTGGTCAACACCGAGACGGTGAATAATCAATATCACCCCGCGATCACCGCGCTGTCGAGCGGCGGCTTCGTGGTGACCTGGACCACGCAGGACTCCACCCAGGACGGCAGCGGGACCGCCATCAAGGCGCAGCTGTTCGACGCCTCCGGCACCGCCCAAGGCGGCGAGTTCCTGGTAAACTCCGAGACGTTGAGTTTTCAGGACTTCTCCGCGAGCACCGCGCTGTTGGGCGGTGGCTTCGTGGTGGCGTGGGTCTCGGGTGACACGACGCAGGATGGTAGTGGGTATGCCATCAAGGCGCAGATGTTCGATGCCTCCGGCACCGCCCAGGGCAGCGAATTCCTGGTCAATTCCGAGACGGTGGATTCTCAGTACGAACCCGCGATCACCGCGCTCTCAAACGGCGGTTTCGTGGTGACATGGTGGACCGCGGACACTACCCAGGACGGCAGCGGGTATGCCATCAAGGCGCAGGTCTTCGACGCCACCGGCGCTGCCCAGGGAACTGAATTCCTGGTCAATTCCGAAACCGTGAGCCACCAGTCCGTGCCCGCCATTACCGCCCTGAAGGGCGGCGGTTTCGTGGTGACGTGGTATACGCAAAACGCGAGTCAGGACGGTAGCGGGTCTGCCATCAAGGCGCAGGTTTTCGATGCTTCCGGCACCGCCCAGGGCAGCGAATTCCTGGTCAATTCCGAGACATGGGATGATCAGAATCAGCCCGCGATCACCGCGCTGACAAACGGCGGCTTCGTGGTGACATGGACCACGCGGGACACAACCCAGGACGGAAACGGGTATGCCATCAAGGCGCAGGCGTTCGATGCCTCCGGCGCCGCCCAGGGCAGCGAATTCCTGGTCAATTCCGAGACGGTGCTTCATCAGGATTCCCCCGCGATCACCGCACTGCCAGATGGAGGCTTTGTGGTGACCTGGTACACCAGCGACACTACCCAGGACGGCAGCGGGGCCGCTATCAAGGCGCGGGTGTTTTCCGCGGTGGATCTGAACGACGCCCCCGTGGCGCAGGATGACAGCTTCTCGCTCTCCGAGGATGGCGCGCTGACCGGCGAGAGCGTTCTGGCCGATAACGGCAACGGAGCGGACATCGATATCGATGGCGATACGCTCTCCGTCTCGCTGGTCTCGGACGTCAGCAACGGCTCCCTGACGCTGAACCTCGACGGCAGCTTCGACTACACGCCGGATGCGGACTTCGCGGGCAGCGACAGCTTCACCTACGCGGTGGACGACGGCAATGGCGGCACCGACCAGGCCACGGTGACACTGGACGTCGATGCGGTGAACGATGATCCCTCGGCCGCGTCCGACATCGGTCGGACCGACGAGGATACGCCGGTCACCGTTGCGGTTCTGGACAACGATACCGACATTGACGGCGACACACTGACGGTGACGTCCTCCTCCGGCAGCGTCGAGGGGGGCACCACGCAGGTCAACCCGGACGGGACGATCACCTACACGCCGCCCGCAGATTTTGTCGGTGAAGACAGCTTTACCTACGAGGTTTCCGATGGCGCTTCGGGGACCGCGACTGGCACGGTGACGGTGACCGTCGGCACCGATCTGTATGAACGGCTCGGACCCGAGACGCTGGTGAATACCGCTGCATATTCCTTTCAGTTCTCTCCCTCGGTGACAGGCCTCGCGGGCGGCGGCTATGTCGTGACCTGGGAAAGCTACGACAGCGCGACGTCCAGCCCGTTCGAGATCAGGGCCCAGCTCTACGATGCGGATGGCCAGGCCATCGGCGGTGAATTTCAGGTCAACTCCGACACCGCTTATAGCCAGCGCAGAGCGGTTGTCACGGCACTGGATGACGGTGGATTCGCAGTCGCTTGGAAAACGCAAGACACCAGCCAAGACGGTGACCGCGACGCGATTAAAGCCCAGGTCTTCGATGCCAACGGTACGATGCGCGGCGGTGAGTTCCTGGTCAACACCGATGGCGGAGGCCAGCAGGAGTTCCCAACGATCTCATCTCTGTCAGATGGTGGGTTCGTGGTCGGATGGGTCAGCAATAACAATGGCGCCACGACTGTCGGCAACGACGTCCGTGCGCAACGCTTCGACGCCAACGGCACGAAGGTCGGGGGCGAGATATCGGTCAACCAGACCACCAGCGGCTCTCAGGATCAGGCATCAGTCGCTGGTCTGGAAGGCGGCGGGTTCGCCGCGGTTTGGCGGTCGGAAACCAGCATCAATGCCGCTGTCTACGACGCCAGTGGAGTTCTCGTCGGAAGTGAGTTCACGGTCAATATCTCGACGACTTCCGGCCGGGGCGAACCGGTGATCACGGCGTTGCAAGATGGCGGTTTCGCTGTTGCCTGGACCGATCAGGACTACACACGGGACGGAAGCACATATGCTATCATCGCCCGGCTCTATGATGCGGATGGCACACCGCGCGACGATGATTTCGTCGTCAATACGGAAGTGGAGTCGGTCCAGAACAGCCCGGCAATCAGCGTGCTTCCCGATGGCGGTTTCGTCGTATCCTGGAAAACGAGTGACAGTTCGCAGGACGGCAGCAGCGACGCCATCAAAGCACAGGTGTTTGACCAGAACGGCAATCCTGTGGGCACCGAGTTCCTGGTGAACAGCGAAACGGAAAGCTCACAGAACTTTCCAGCGATTACATCCTTGACCAACGGCAATATCGTTGTGGCATGGGGTACCTACGACCCGGCGCAGGATGGTGATGGCCCTGCGATCAAGTCGCAGGTGTTCACGCCCTCCTTCGATACTCCCGAAACGCTTTTCGTCGAGGAACTCGGGCACATTTCCGAACTCGAAGATGGTATGCCCTTTGCTGATCTCGGCAATGATGGCGCCGTCAACACGCAATACACCTACGAAATCGTGTCGGACAGTTCGGGTGCCTTCGGAATCCTGGGTAATCAGCTGGTCCTGGCGGACTTCAAGGCGCTCTATTACGGCGCCTCGCCGGCCTATGACCTCGAGATCCGGGCGACCGACCTGGACGGCAAAACGACCGTTCTGTCCTATAGCGGCGTGCTGTCGGGCGAGGTGTTTGACCTTCTCACTTTCGAGGCCAGCGAACCGACGCCGATCGACCGGGTCGGGGAAGGCGAGCACATCGTCGCCGCGGTCAGTGCCAATGGTGCGGGTGTCGCCTTCACGGGTCTCGAGGGTGAGGGCATCGTCTATGACCCTTCGACCGCCACCGCAGAGAGTGACGTTGTCACCATCACGCTGGAAGATGAATCGGGTGTTCAACGCACGCAGGTACTGAAGATCGACATCCTGCAGAGCGACCGGGTACTGACGCCGGTGGATGGCACGGGTGGGAATGACATGCAGAACTTTCACAGTCTGGATCTGGCCAACTTTGTTGGGACCCTGACCAATCCGTTCTCCGGCATGACCGTTCATCTTGATGATGCATACAGGGTAAACATTGGTGCCTACGACGGTAAAGGTGGAAATGACACGCTGATCAGCTCGTCCCAAAGTGACCTGATCGGTACCCGGTTCGGTCTCGGATCTGTGACAAGTATCGAAACGATTTTCTTGAGCACGGGAAGCGATTTTGCGGACCTTACGGGCGCTGTCGCTTCGATGCATTTGGCTGCATCTTCCGGCGACGACATCGTATGGGCTGGTGGCGGTGCCGATACCATCATCGGTGCTGACGGCAATGATCTTCTTGACGGTGGGCTCGGCGACGATCAACTGATAGGCGGGGCAAACGACGACATCATCGATGGCGGCGCCGATACCGATACGGCCTATTACTCGGGCAACCGCGCGGACTATGCGGTCACCGACAATGGTGATGGTACCATTACGATTGTCGATACCCGGACCGACTCTCCTGATGGCACCGACCTTGTTCGCAATGTCGAATTCTTCGGCTTCGCTGACACGACGGTATCATTTGCCGAACTCCTGAATGCCGCTCCCGTCGCGCAGGACGACGGCTTCAGCCTGGATGAGGATGCCAGCCTCATAGGGCAGAGCGTGCTGGCCGATAATGGCAACGGCGCCGACAGCGATCCCGAGGGCGACACGCTCACCGTTTCCCTGGTGTCCGACGTATCCAACGGGACATTGACGCTGAACCCGGATGGCAGCTTTGACTACACGCCGGATACCGACTTCATCGGCACGGACAGCTTCACCTACGAAATTACCGATGCCTTCGGCGAAACCGACCAGGCGACGGTGACGCTGGACGTGCAAGAAACCTTCGACCTGACGACCTTTGAAGAGAGCCTGCCGACTCCGATCGACCGTGTCGAGGCTGGCGAGCACATCGTCGCCGCGGTCAGCGCCAATGGCGCAGGCGTCACCTTTTCGGGTCTCGATGGCGAGGGCATCGTCTATGACCCCTCGACCGCCACGGCAGAGAGTGACGTGGTTACCATCACGCTGGAAGACGGCGCGGGTGTGCAGCGCACGCAGGTGCTGAAGATCGACATCCTGCAGAGTGACCGTCTGTCATTGTCGGACGAGGCTACAGCAGGTGACGAAGTCGTCAATTTTGAAGGTCCGTCTATCCAACTCGTTGGAACACTGGCCAATCCGTCAACGGGCAGTATCGTTCATCTCGACGGGGTCTATGTCGTCAGCACAGCGGGATACGACGGAGGCGACGGTTTCGATATTCTTTCGGCCGGCAATCAGAGCGATCTGGTAGGTACCCGCTTTGGTCTGGGTTCCCTCGAGAATTTTGAGGTCCTTCAGCTCGGAGCAGGAGCCGATTTTGCCGATCTCACTTTGCTCGCCGAGCCCGCCACAGTCGTTGCGGCACAAAACGACGATGTTGTTTGGGCGGGTAGCGGCGATGACATGATTTTTGGTCAGGGTGGCGACGACGCTCTTGAAGGTGGTGCTGGGAACGACCTGATCTCAGGGGGCCCCGGTAACGACCTGATCAATGGCGGAGCCGACACCGACACGGCTCAGTATTCGGGCAGTCGCTCAGATTACGCCGCCACCGACAATGGCGATGGCACGCTTACGATCATCGATACGCGCACGGATCCCCGGACGGACGGAACCGACCTGGTCAGCAATGTCGAACTGTTTGAGTTTGCCGACGGCACGATCAGCCTTGCCGAACTGCTAAATACCGCTCCCGTAGCGCAGGATGACAGCTTCTCGCTTTCCGAGGATGGCGCGCTGACCGGCGAGAATGTCTTGGCCGACAATGGCAGCGGCGCTGACAGCGATATTGATGGCGACACGCTGTCGGTCAGCCTCGTGAGCGATGTCAGCAACGGCGCGCTGACCCTGAACCCGGACGGGACCTTTGACTACACGCCGGATGCGGATTTCACCGGCAGCGACAGCTTCACCTACGCGGTCGATGACGGCAATGGCGGCACCGACCAGACCACGGTGACGCTGGACGTCGGCGCATTGAATGACGCGCCCGTCGCGCAGGATGACAGCTTCAGCCTCAATGAAGATACCAGCCTCACCGGGCAGAGCGTGCTCACCGACAATGGCAATGGTGCCGACAGCGATATCGATGGCGACACCCTGACGGTCTCGCTGATTTCGGACGTCAGCAACGGCACCCTGACGCTGAACCCGGATGGCAGCTTCGACTACACGCCGGATGCCGATTTCACCGGCAGCGACAGCTTCACCTACGCGGTCGATGACGGCCATGGCGGGACTGACCAGGCCACGGTGACCCTGGACGTCGGCGCGGTGAATGACGCGCCCATGGCGCAGGATGACAGCTTCTCGCTCTCCGAGGATGGCGCGCTGACCGGCGAGAATGTCCTAGCCGACAACGGCAATGGCGCCGACAGCGATATCGATGGCGATACGCTGTCGGTCAGCCTCGTGAGCGACGTCAGCAACGGCTCCCTGACCCTGAACCCGGACGGGACCTTTGACTACACGCCGGATGCGGATTTCACCGGCAGCGACAGCTTCACCTACGCGGTCGATGACGGCAATGGCGGCACCGACCAGGCCACGGTGACGCTCGCGGTCAACGACCGGCCTGAACTGCCCGGCGAGATCGGCCTCGGCGAGACCGAAGCAGAGACCTTGGTCCTGTCCGGGGACTACCAGGTGGAGGCTATCCCCAACCCGGATACCTCCGGTGGCGCGGTGATCAAATCGACCGGGACCGGCTTTGCCACCGGCACCTTCACCGGCGCCGCGGGGGACTACTGGCTGGACGTGGCCTGGTACAACGAGAACGACGGCGTCTCGCAGTTTGCGGCTCTGGTCAACGGGGTGCAGGTGGCTGCCTGGACCGGTGCAGGAGGCACCGCGTCAGGTTCGCGCGAGATCGAGCATATCGCGGTCTCGCTGGAGGCCGGTGACGAGATCACCCTGCGGGGGATCAGGGGCGGGGGTGAACCGGCGCGGATCGATACGTTGATCGTCACGGAGCGGGAGACCGAGCCGGAGCCAACCGGCGCGACCATCGGCCTCGGCCTCACCGAGGCCGAGGCGCTGGACCTGTCGGGCGCCTACCAGGTGGAGGCGAATGCCAGCCCCGATTTCTCGGGCGGAGCGATGATCAAGGCAATCGGAACGGATGCCGGCTTTGCCACCGGCACCTTCACCGGCGCAACCGGGGCCTACTGGTTGGATGTCGCTTGGCTCAATGAGAATGACGGTGTCTCGCAGTTCGCGGTCCTGGTCGATGGGGTCGAAGTGGCGACCTGGACCGGTGCGGGCGGCGCAAGTTCCGGTGCGCTCGAGACCCGGCATATCGAGTTGACGCTCGAGACCGGCGACGAGATCGTCCTGCGCGGGGTCAAGAATGGCGGGGAACATGCGCGGATCGACGCAATCACCATCGGGGCCAGCGACGGCAACAACGCGCCGCAGGCGGTGGATGACAGTTTCGAGACCGAGGCCGGAACATCGCTCACCGTGGCCGCGCCGGGCATTCTCGACAACGACAGCGATCTCGACGGTGATCCGCTGACCATCGCGCTGGTGACGGATGTCAGCAACGGGAGCCTCACGCTGAACGCGGATGGCAGCTTCAGCTACGCGCCCAATGCAGCCTTTGCGGGCACGGACAGCTTCACCTACGAGGTCGATGACGGCAATGGTGGCAGCGACCAGGCCACGGTCATCATCGAGGTGGGGGACCTTCCCGACGGCGCCCTGATCGGGATCGGCGATACCGAGGCCGAGGCGCTCGATCTCTCCGGCGCCTATCAGGTCGAGGCGATCCCCAATCCCGATGCCTCGGGCGGTGCGGTGATCAAGTCGACCGGCACGGGCTTTGCCACTGGCACCTTCATCGGTGCGAGCGGCGACTACCTCCTGGACGTGGCCTGGTACAACGAAAACGACGGCGTGTCGCAATTCGCCGTGCTGGTCGACGGTGTCCAGGTTGCAGGCTGGCAAGGGGCAGGAGGCACCGCCTCGGCCGCACGTGAGATTGAGCAGATCGCGCTGTCGCTCGATTACGGCGATGAAATCACCTTCCGCGGAAGCAAGGATGGTGGTGAGCACGCCCGTATCGACATGTTCACGCTGAGCGAGCAGATAGCCTCGGTATCGTCGGCCGGTGACAGCTTCGTTTTCAACAGCCCGCCCGATCCGGATCTGAATTGGCTGGAGTTCTAGGTGTATGACCCATTTAAGGACTAGGCCGTCCGCCATGACGGCCGCTTCTCTTTAATGCTCATCTTGCCTCACTCGAGTTTCAGTGTTCGGCGGGCTAAGAAGCCGTCATCGGAAGATGTGAAATCCAGGAGTGATGCTGCCAGTTTCCCGAGCAGAATCGCACGGCCTTTCTTTCGCGAAGCGCCTCTTGAGGCGCAGAAAAAGCCAGATGCCGAAGGTTCTCACGGCATTTGCGGCCTTGGACGTAGATGTCAGTTCCGGCGCTGTTGGCAATCCTGCCGCGTTCCTTGTAGCTGTTGATGTGTCCGAGATCCGGCTCGATATACATGCAATTGTGCCCGCCGGCCCCGTCCAGGCCATTTGCCCTGATGTCGTCTTCGCTCTGGCGATTGCTTCATACTTCGGCGGAAAAGTAAGTGCCCCCGAGGCGGATGATGCTGATATAGATCAGTTTCTACACACCGGCCGCACGGCCAGCGTCGGTAACGTTGAGGTGCTGTAGGATGCGGTACTCAGCCGGGACCATGCCGAATACGATCCACGCATTGCATGAATATGCAGTTCTTGCTGCGTCGATCCTATGATCAAAACCACCAGCCATGCTGGTTGCGGAAAATAGCGAAAAATCCCAGACCCTACCAGATTAAGCTGCTGGCCACCTGATGCGGAAGAGATACCCGGTCATCTGTGAGACCGCGCTCCAGCCGTCATGGCCAGTGGCAAGCTTCACTCAGAGTCGTGGCGGCGCTGAGATCGGTCCAAAACCGGCAGGCCGTCGAGGGTGTCGAACGCTGCGACGCGTTTCATCAGACCGGGTTTTTGCTGCGGCTCCACAACTTTTGCGATGCCGAGCGGACGGTGAGCGGGACAGCCCCGTCATTCAGAAACGGCATCCCTCAGCCATGAGACCTTTGCCTTTGCCTCTGCAAATGCTTGATCGAAGGTCCCGAAAGAAGCTGCGCCATAGCGCCCAATGCTATACCAACCTCGACCGTCTTCCGGGTCTCTCCGATACTCATCAAAACCGTAAGTGTTGTCAGGGCGACGAAAAATATCGACGCAGATGGTTTCGCCATCCAGATTGATCGAGCGGATAACCTTGTTCTTGTGCGCCATGACCAGCTTTCAAATCTTGGGTGATTTAAGTTGCCACGATTATAAGTGCCAGCCGCGTGCTTTGGTAGGTATGGGCTGTACAGCGGTCCTGTGGCGCCGCGGCGCAGGAAGCGGTCGACCGGGCAGGGCACCGTGACTTTTCGGCCCAAAGCCGACCATCCCCGCTTAGTCGTTGAACGCCTGCTTTTATTCCATGTCCCACCGATTCCCGGTGTGCAGCGGGGGCGGATGGCCTTGGCACGAGTTCACCTGGCCGAATGCGGATCTTCCTGTGAACACTGAATTGGAGGGCAAGGTCGCTGCCCTCATACCGTTCGATCTCGGGCCAGGGCCTATGCATCCCGCGCGCGACAAGGCGCCACCGGGTGCACTTGCCCTGTCTTGAACCTATACAAGCCATCGCAATTGCTCTAAACGCGGTTGGCTGTGCGCCCTTTTGGGCGCGAAACCTACCCGTTCGCCGGCCCGGATCACTCCGAGCAGTTCCCGAGAGTAAAGTTCCTCCATGCATCCTGCACTTCGCGCGGCCCTCGATGACCGTGGATACACCACGTTGACACCGGTTCAGACCTCGGTGCTCGACCCCGCTTTGAAAGGTCGTGACCTGCTGGTTTCGGCGCAAACCGGCTCGGGCAAGACGCTGGGCTTCGGCCTTGCCATCGCGCCCACGCTTCTGGGGGACGGTGAGGTTTTCTCGCCGGGTGCCACACCGCTTGCCATTGTCATTGCCCCGACGCGCGAGCTGGCCTTGCAGGTCAAACGCGAACTCGGGTGGCTTTATGCAAAAACGGGGGCGGTCCTGGCCTCCTGCGTGGGAGGCATGGACATGCGCGACGAACGCCGCGCGCTGGAACGCGGGGCGCATATCGTTGCCGCCACACCGGGGCGACTGCGCGACCATATCACCCGCGGCTCCATCGATCTCTCCGCCGTGCGCGCCGTCGTCCTCGACGAGGCCGACGAAATGCTCGACCTCGGATTTCGCGAGGAGCTGGAATTCATCCTGGACGAGTTGCCCTCCGAGCGGCAGACCTTGCTGTTCTCGGCCACCGTTCCGCCGACCATCGCCGCGCTCGCGAAAGGCTATCAGAACAACGCCGAACGGATCGTCGCCAGGTCCGAAACCCCGCAGCACGACGATATCGAGTACCGCGCGATGATGGTGGCCGAACGCGATGTCGAGAACGCGGTGATCAACACGTTGCGGTATCACGAAGCCCCCAATGCGCTGGTCTTTGCCAACACGCGCGCGATGGTCAACCGGCTTGCGACGCGGCTGTCGAACCGCGGGTTCAACGCGGTGGCGCTGTCGGGCGAGCTGTCGCAATCCGAACGCACCCACGCCTTGCAGGCGATGCGTGACGGGCGCGCGCGGGTCTGCGTCGCGACCGACGTGGCGGCGCGCGGCATCGACCTGCCAAGGCTCGATCTTGTCGTGCATGCCGAACTGCCATCCAACCAGGAGACCCTGCTGCACCGCTCCGGGCGCACCGGCCGGGCCGGGCGCAAGGGCGTGAGCGCGCTGATCGTGACGCCGCGCGTGCGCAAGAAGGCCGAACGCTTGCTGGGCTGGGCCAAGGTCACGGCCGAATGGGGCAGCGCGCCGTCCGCCGCCGAGGTCCGCGCGATGGATGAAGAGCGGCTGTTTTCCGACCCGACCTGGCAGGAACCGGCAACCGAGGAAGAGCAGGCGAGCGCGAAGCGGCTTCTCGATGCGTTTTCGCCCGAGCAGATCGTCGCCGGTTACCTGCGCGTGCTGCACACGCTGCGCGCCCCTCCCGAGGAACTGGCCGAACCGGGGGCCAAGCCCGAGCCCGTCAGGGAGTTCGGCCCCGCGACCTGGTTTGCCGTGTCAGGTGGACGCGACGCGGGCGCCGAGCCGCGCCGCCTGTTGCCGATGCTCTGCAAGGCGGGCGGCCTGTCGAAAGACGACATCGGCGCAATCCGGGTGCAGCAAGACCGGAGTTTCGTGCAGATCCGCGACGAGGCCGTCGCGGGTTTCCTGGCGAACGTGGGCGAGAGCATGGTGCTGGAAAAGGGCGCGCAACTCACCCAACTGGCTGCGCCCCCCGACCTCGCGGCCAGGGGGGCGGGACCCAGGAAGGGCAACGCCGGACGCAAACCCCACGGCTCCAAACCGCATCGCGGCAAGGCACCGGTGCCGGCCGGCCCTGAACCTGATCCGGCGACGACGCCCGAGCGAAAGCGCCCCCACCGGACCAGCGATGGCCGCAAGGAAGCGGTCGACCGCGCCCCTGTGGAGCCCGGTAGCGCCGCCAAGCCAAACCGTAAACCAAAGGGGCCGCCGCCGCCCAAGGGCAAGCCGAGCAGCAAGAAGAACCGCGCTCGCGCCGCAGCGGCCATGTCGGGCAAGGGGCCAGGAAAAACCCGCAACAAACCCGGCGCGCCAAAACGGCAGCCCAAAGGCCCCAAGCCGGCAGGTGGTGGATCCTAGCAGGCGAAACACCGGTTCGGGGGTTCGATCGCGGCGCTCTCGGCCCATTGCTGCCGTTCGTTTGCCGCTGCGCTCTCCGGCGCAGTTCATCCGAAGAGGGCATCGAACGCCGGGTGCAGCATTGGTTGGCTAACCCGCACTGCCGCTCTCGCCAAGTGACGCGGCGTCTGCGCGACATTAAGGGCAGCCTTCCACCCCTTGCAGAACCGGTTCGCTCTCGCCTCACACTATCTGCATGTGCTTTTAGGTGTTCCGTCAAACTTGCCAATTGTACAAAAATCCACTGAACTGCGAAACGAGCGACGATGCGAGGAGCGGCAAGACATTGATCAAACCAAGCAGCATCACGGAAAACGAAAACTTTCGACTATTCAAAAGGGTGTCGGCCGTATTGATTTCCATGATGGCCGTTGGTGGCGTCGTCTATTCTGGTATCGAACCAAGTCCATATGAGGAAGATAAAAATTTGTTCTTCCGGGCAATGGAAACCAACGATATAGCATATCTAACTTTGATCTGCCCAACCGGGGCCGATTTCCTGTCTAAGAAAGATTATGCAAATCTTATCGCACATGTGAGAAAAAGCAGCCCAAGAGAATACAGAGAAAATCTTAGGAATGTCTTGAAGGATTGCGACGTATTAACCAGGGATATCGCTTGCGAAGTTTATCCATTACAAGAATTTCAAGGGCGAGTGACTTTTCTAGACGAGATTTTCGCAAGTTATTGCGGGCGCGATTTCTTTAAAGATAGTGGGGTACATGTAAAAACATATCATGGTGCCATTTTACATTGACTGTACTGGAGGCCGGAATTGAAAAATCAGAGTGAGGATATATTGCATTGGGTCTTGTCAGGGGTACTTGCCTTGAGCCAGGCAAGGCGCGCTCGATTTGAGCTGACAGCATAATGAAGGCGGTCTATTTGATTCTGTGAGTTATTTTTATCCGTTGCGCCTGCCTTTAAATATGTTGAATAGAGTCATCGCTACGAATAACGGAAGCGTTACAACGATATACCATCTGAATAGATCGTACGCTGCCGCGAGGAATATTGACGAAAAATCTGATATGTGGCGAAAGTCGAAGTAGTAAGTGGCGGTAAGTACAAAGAGAAAAAAGAATGTATAGAAGATGTAGAGATTCCAGAAATCTCTTGCCCTAGTTATTATGAATACAATGAGTAATACGAGTATGGCTATTAAGGTTACTCCATAGGTCGCACGACGTATTGTGTAGCTGGCAGGTGTATAATCTTTGGCAAAAAGAAGCAGCCCGAAGAATGTTAACTCTAGCAAAATGGCGGAATATAGAAGTGCTTTCCCCTTAGTAACGTTTGAACTCGCTTCGGTCGGCGCTCTCTTCATTCCCCGCACCCTTTTCGGTACCTTCGCCTATAACATCTTAGGCTTTTTCTAGCCTGACGGAGGATGCCGAACAACTACATCATAAAATGTATTTCCTAAGACGCCTGTCGCGGGCACTGTCATACAAACGTGGCTTGAGGCGGGGCAGGACGCTGGCCAGCTTCCGTCCATGCCCCAACGCGCGCCTTTCCAATACTTAAAGGCCAGCCCGGAGGTCGTCCGGCTGCCTGGTTTTACTGTAGCTGCCGTACCGCGCTGCCTTCCTTCACCTTTCCGCCCTGTGTGTGGATCCTTCAGGAGCGATGGATTGACATTGGTGGAAGGTCCGCTTCCAAGTTCAGCTAAAGTCTCGTTCGCAAGTGTAGCGAACGATCGCTTCCCGCCCCTTCTATCGATGGACGCGAACGGCCCCTTGCGGACAGTCGAGCATGATGCCGGGCAACGCCGGGCCCGGCCCAAAGCCGACCTCCGTCTCGGGGGTTCGAGGCTGCGGGGGGCGGTCAGAGAGGACCGTCGCCGCGCCGGCGAACCGTTGCTGGTGGCGCACGGACAGATCGCGGGAGGGTCAGCCTATGAAACCGGCAGGCGATTGATCCGGATATCCCGTTGCACTTTGGATGCCACGGGAGGGAATCTTATTCAATTCGTCCCTTCAAGCACACGCTGCCAGACAGGCAAAGCTTGGCCCCTCCGTACCCGTGGTGGTCAACGATCAACACCGCGGACCCGTAGTGATACGGGTATTGGTAATCTTCGCAAACGAACACCCAGCCGTTGGAGAACACCGTGGCGACCTGATCATACTCGCATTCCTCGATTTCGAGGTAGTCCACCTTGTAGGTCTCGGCAGCGCCAGCGTCGGATGCGCTCAGCACCATCAAGACAGGCGCAAGCGATGCGGCAATCGGGATGTATTTGTTCATTTTCTTTGCGGGTTGGACCAAATCCCAAAGCCGCGCCATCTCGCCAATCAGATCTTTCAAACCGTCTTGATCCACATTCCAAAGTTTAGTCCACAATCGACGGAGAAACTCATACGAATGTTTGTTGCTGGATTGTGGCAAGGCGGTGGATATTCAAAGGCTGGGGCCTCTGCCCGAAATCTCTGAAAAGCGCTCGAATCGTCCAAGCGGCGCTGCAGCGAGGGTGTCGACTGCGGCATCGCCGCTTCGCCAGACCGGCCATTGGTGCAGCGCGCAGCACTTAGGGGCATCGGGGGTCGACAGCGTGCACAGAAGTCGCATCCGCCGCGGTCGCGCCAATCTCTGCATCTTGGCTGCTCAACTCAGCCGTACCATTCTCAAGCCAATTGATTCCCAATAAGGTCAATGGCCTAGTGTACGTGACCGTAGACGTCCCGGTGTGTTCTGCCGGGCAACGTTGCACCCGCCCAATGCAAGGGGGCACCTGACAGAGGTGAGCGCAGCTCCTGTCAGCGATATGCCTAAAGAACCAGGGAGCCACCGTGGAAAGTAAAGTCTCCATTTTTCCGATCACCCAAGCGACGACAGCCACGTTCACCGAGCTCTATTTCCGTCTTACGTTTTTCTTCTTCATCCAACGCGGCAGCAAATATGTTCTCTGCCCAACCCAAGGCGAGGTGATAGGCGAAGAAGGCGACCTGATGATCTTTCCGCCAGGCTCAATGGTCACCGTAGCGGAACGGCCGAGCCTCTGGTCGACCTGCTCCACCAGCTACGCCGTATCTATAAAACTACATGCGTTCATCGAGGCTCCGATCGAACCACATCGGCAAGACCATAATGCAGCCACGCAGATGCCAGGCGAAGATCCGTGCAGCGTGCAGCATCCGTCGAAATGGGCTCAAACACCAAATCGCTGCGCGATGGGAATGTCGCGGGTGGTGGTGTCGGAGGTGCTAGCGCACGGCAACGCTCGACACGATCGCAGCTCCGCAGCGTGCCTTCCCAGAATGACAAGCGCCGGCCACAGCATGTAGGCCTCGATTTCAATATTTTCCCCGAACGACAATAGGACCAAGGTCATCGAGATGCTCAGCGGCAGGTAGCCTCGGGGTGATCTGGCCGAGTCGACCAGCGACAGCAGCGTCTGCCATGCCAGGGGCACCAGGAGGGCGACAAAGCCGACCAGCCCCTTCACGAACAGCAGCCCCCACCAGGTGTGGTGGCTTCCGATCGGCATATATTCAACGAGATGCGGACCGGGCTGTACTGTGCCATGGCCGAACCAGAACGCTTCATTTTGCCAGCGCTCGCCCGCGATGCGCTGTAGGGTTTCACGGACACGGGTGCTGTCGGCGCGCGCGCCCTTGAAGGCGGCGATACCATCCTTGACCGATTGCAGCAGCGCAGCCCCAAGCACGGCCATGGTGGCGGAAATGGCAGCGAGAAGCTGCCAGGCCCAGCCTCGCAACAGCAACGGCACCAGGCGCGGTCCCAGCGTGCACGCAACCAGTCCGACAAGACCCATGCGCGATTTGGAAAGCAGCACCATCGCGGTGCCGGCGGCGATGCCAATCGCCCGCCACCGGATGTTTCGTTCTTCCATCGCAAAGCAGATCTGCAACACGCCCAGCAGCGCGGCAAAGGGCGACCATGGCGCGTAGAATTGCCAGCGTGGCGTCCAACTTGCCGGGTCCCAGGTGAAGAAATAGACCGAGAAATATTCGGGGCCGGGCCCGCCGATCGCTTTGAGTGGCGACGTGAACAGCTTTTCGGGCAGCCCGACATAGGGCGCGACGAACAGAACGGGCAGCAACGCAAGCGTCCACAAACCTACGATACACTGGGCGCGAATGATCACCTCGCGCCGGATCGGGAGGATGGCGCCGGCGAAGGGAAACAGCGCGAGCAGCGCCCACCCCTTGGCCCATCCGATCGAGGACTTGATGGTTTGTTTCAGCCCCAGGCCCCAGTCGAGATGACCGACCCAGAGCGCGACAAGCATAACCGTCATCCCTAAACACCATGCCATAACCACTGGCGGAACCGGGCCAGTGGCCTGGAGATCGCGGCGGATGGCCGGCCCGAGGTACAGGGACAGCGCCGCCAACCCGCCCAGCAACCAGGCCAGAACAGGCCCTGCCACGTAGAGCGCACCGACAAAGTACAGCGGCCAGGTCCAGACCAGTGTCCGGAAGATCATGGCCTCGGCCGGGTTGTGCGGCTGGATGTCAGTGCGCGCGTTCATTCCGCGGCCATAAGGGGCGCGTGGATCGGCTGCACCGGGTTGTGCAACAGCCGGGAGATCAATGATTTTCGAAGCCAGCCGAGAAGCAGGCCAAGCAAGAAACAAAATGTCGCGGCACAACCGGCTGCAACAGCCAGCAGACGTTTGGGGGAAGAGGGATCTGTAGGCAACGACGGGTCCTCCAATACCTGGACCAACGGATACGAGGCGTAGACATCGGTTTTGCTGGTCTGCGTTCGCGCCATTGCAGAAGCAAAAACAGCTTCGGCCACGGCGAAATCGCGCTGGAGGTCTTCCAGTTTCGCGGCCGGTTCGATCAGGCTCAGCTTGCGCGCTTCTGCGGCTTGCAATCGAATTGACATCGCCTGGTATTCTGCGGCCAGACCGGCGCGCTCGGCTTCCAGGGTCACAAGATCGCTCAACAACCCGGCGCGGCTGCCGACATGGCTGAGATCGAGATCTTCAAGCTCTGATGCCTTCAGCCCCGTCAGGGCGTGGGCCCGGTTGAAGGCCTCGTGTTTAGTGGCACGTTGGCCGGTCTCTGCCGCCAGCACTTCGGGGTGCTTGTTGCCATAGCGGCCGCGGGCCATGGACAGCGCAGCCGCCTGCTCCGACATCTGTTCGGTCAAGGTGGTGAATTCGGTGTCGGCATGAAGGCGGAGGGCCGCGGCCGCCAGATGGGGTTCGGTCCCGAGAGTGATTTTCAAAGCGGAGACAGCTTCGGTTTTTTCCTCCAGTTCGATCGCCAGTTCCGCCAGCGCCTGCGCCTGGCCATCGGTTTCAGAGACCAGTTCGTGATATTGAGCGGCCGAGATAAGACCGGTTTCGCGCTGAAGTCGCGAGATCTCATTGCGGGTGGAAAGCACCGATTGCCGGTATTCCTCGATCGCATCGCGCCCGCTGTCTTCGCGAGTGACCACCTCGTCATTGCGCAACGCCTCGATCTCGCTGAAAAACGCATCAAGCAAGGCCGCACCGCGCCGTTGGGCGTCTTCCGGCGAGTTGCCGGTGATCGAGATGTGAATAAGGCTGGTCTGGTCCACCAGCTCGATCCGCGCCTTGCCGAAATCTCGGGTCTTCATGTGCATGGCACCGGCCGCGGTATCCAGAATGCGACCGGCGCCAAGCAGACGCTTGTAGGTTTCGGTAGGGCTGACCGCATTATTGGAGAAGGCCGAATTGGCAAACGAGGATGCCTGCCCGATACGATCGAGGTTGACCGAAGCAGAGGCGCCCGATCCCGGCAGAATCAGAGACATGGTGCTGGTGTATTTCAGCGGCGCGGTTTGAAGGTAGCTGACGATCGGCGCCCATATGCAGAGGACGCCAATTGCAAACAGGCCGACATAGCGGGGCAGGCGCCCGGTATCATTGAGCCGCCCCCCGCAAAGCAGGCGGGCGGGTGACAGCTGGCGCAACGGCACTCGGACCAGACGCGGCAGAGAGAATTGATTCAATTTGAAATTCGGGCGTGGCATTTGCGTTTCTCCTTGCCCAGGGTTCTACACCTGGCGCCAGGATCATGCGCGGCTGCGGAAGGATGTCTGCAGGGGGCAATCGAGAATGGAACTACCCCATCGGATAGGTCAGAACAGGCCCTTGTCACGCGCGATCATCGCGGCCTGCGTCCGGTTTGACGCGCCGATCTTGCGATACAGCGTTTTCACATGCAGCTTGACCGTCGGTTCACGAATATCCAGATCGCGCGCGATTTCTTTGTTCGATTTGCCCTCTGTCAAACCTTGCAGGACCTCGATCTCGCGCTGCGAGAGGGATTTCGCCAAGGGATGTTCCGGCTCGTTCTCCGCGGCGCGAAGAAAATCCAGTGGCGCATATTGTTCGCCCATGGCCATGAAGCGGACGGCGTTGATCAGCGACTTGGCAGACAGCGTTTTCGGCAGGAACCCCGCGGCTCCGCTGGCCAGCACCTCTTCGGCAACTTCGCGTTTTGCGGTGCCCGAAATGATCGCAACGCGCTGTCCGCCATCCATACCCATGATGCGTTCAAGCCCGGCTAGACCGTTCATCCCGGGCATGGAATAGTCCAGCAGGACCAGGTCGAACGAGTCCTTGGCTACCAGTTCCTCGGCGCTGGCCAGATCTGGCGCAGTCACCGTTTCGATGCCGCCCTCGCTTTCCAGGAACAGGACCAGCGTATCGCGCAGCAACTCGTGGTCGTCGGCGATCAGTATTCGCATTTCGCTCCCTCCTGTCGCACCGGACTTCTGTGAAAAGTTGCGTTGCTGGATCAGCATATGTGTGTCTCCGGAATTCGGCATCAACAAATCGAAGAACTTGACTCGATTTTCAGATGTCGCAGTAAGCACGAACAAATTGGCAAAAACAGGGCGCCCACGGATACCGCGGCTATCCAACCGGATAGGTGCCTGCAATCCGATCTCAAACATTGCGATCCCTTGGGAGGAAAAGGCTAGTTGATCAGCCCCGATCACTCCTCCTTTGACCCCGCTTACTGTCCTCTCGGGCTTTTGAAAGCTTGGGTGAATTCATTGCAAGTAACTGGAAACGCAATCAAATGAGGAGCGTTCCCAGTGACCTATCTCAGCGACTTTCAGTTCTCCGGCCCGGCACCCACTGCCGACACCGCGCGCGCGTCCAAGCGGGTCGAAGCCCCGTCTTTCGGCCATGTCACCCTATTCGGGCTGCCCGTTGTCTCGGCTTCGACGCCGGCCGTTGTGGAACGGCTTCTGGCACCCGGACGACGCAGCCGGGTTGCATTTCTGAACGCCCATTGCGGGAATGTGATGGCGCGCAACCCGGACTATGCGGATGCGCTGCATACGGCGGATATGGTGCTGCCCGATGGCATCGGGGTCGAACTGGCAGCGCGCATGGGAGGGGACACGATCCGTGAAAATCTCAATGGGACAGATTTCGTTCCCGCGCTGTTGGCCGAGGCGGGGAGGCGGGGCCTGAGTGTCTTCCTGTTCGGTGGTCGGCCCGGCGTCGCCAAGGATGCCGCCGACAAGTTGTGTTTGAAGATTCCAGGTCTGCGCGTGGTCGGAACGCGCGACGGGTTTGAGGGCTCGGCCGATACCGGCGCCGCGATCGCGGCGATCAACCGGGCGCGTCCCGACATCGTCCTTGTCGCCATGGGTGTGCCCCAGCAAGATCTGTGGTTGGCGCGCAATGCGCGGCACCTCGATGCACGCATCACATTGGGTGTCGGCGCGCTGTTCGATTTTCTCTCCGGCCGTGTCCGACGTGCCCCGAAGATTGTGCGCAAAGTGAAATGCGAGTGGATTTGGCGATTGGCGATGGAGCCGCGTCGAATGGCCAAACGCTATCTGATCGGCAATTTCTCATTTCTCGCCCGCTCTGCAATCCACGCCATCGCCAGGACCGATCGGATCGCTGTCGCGCGCCGGGGTCTTGACCTGACGATTGCCCTGACTGCCCTGGCTGTTTTGCTGCCGTTTTTTATCTGCCTGGCCCTTGCGATCCGGCTGGACAGCCGCGGGCCGGTCCTGTTCCGACAGACCCGGATCGGGCGCGACGGTCAACCATTCGAGATGCTGAAATTCCGGTCGATGTATGCGGATGCCGAAGCGCAGCGCGCGGCTCTCTTGCTGCATTCGGATCGCGACGGCGTGTGTTTCAAATCGCGTAGCGATCCGCGGATCACGCGGATCGGCAGGATTATGCGCCGCTTCTCGATCGACGAATTGCCGCAAATCCTGAACGTGCTGCGTGGCGAGATGGCAGTTGTCGGCCCACGGCCGGCCTTGCCAGAGGAAGTTCTGGCCTATCACGACCGCGCGCGCGAACGCCTTGAGGCGAAACCCGGACTGACCGGTATTTGGCAGGTTTCAGGCCGTGCCGAGATCGGTTTTGAGAAGATGATCGACATGGACCTCGCTTATGTCCGGTCGCGGACGATCGTTCTCGACCTCATGCTTGTCTTGCTGACATTCCGCGCAGTGGTCGGAGGTCGTGGCGCCTATTGACGACGCCAGCCGGCGGTGAAGGTGCGTGGATCACCTCCAGCCCTGGAACGAGGGGCAAGGGGACAAACCCTAAGTCGTCGGACTGAAAACCTCGCTTGGTCAGACCTATCGCTTCACGGGCGGTAAGTTGCCCGCACACCGCCACCTATACGATCGGATAGGTGCCCTGCACCGATGCGCCGATGACGCGGCACCGACAGCCGTGGCATAAACCACTTGGTCACATTCGGAGAACTTCACATGTCTTGCTTCAACCTGCCAAAGCTTGTCTTGGCTTCTCTTTTTCTCATCGCCCCTTTACGCCTTTATGCTGCGGAACTCGCTGCGCCGGAGGGCGAAGTCATTCTGGTCATCAGTGGCGACATCGGCGTGACCAACGTTGGAGATACTGCGCAGTTCGACCGGGACATGCTGGAACAGCTCGGCGTGGTTACGATCGAGACCACCACGATATGGACAGAGGGACTGCAAACTTTTACTGGCGTGCCGTTGGCCCAACTGATGGACGTGGTGCAGGCCCGCGGGAAAACCCTCAGCGCAACCGCCATCAATGATTACGCCGTGGACATACCCGCCGAAAATTGGGGTGAAACATGGCCGATCGTCAGTTTTCTTCACAATGACGAACCCATGTCGATTCGCGACAAGGGACCCCTCTGGATCGTCTACCCCTACGACTCGAACCCCGATTTTCAGACCGAAGTGATTTATTCTCGTAGTATTTGGCAACTGGATCGGATCATCGTGAAGGACTGAGCTTCGAAGACATCGGGTTAAAGGGAGGTGCGCTTGGCTGGCACTGAATCAAACTGGCGACAGCGCACCGTTTGGACGCGCACCTCCGCAATCGTCCTTTTGCTGGTGTTTTGCATGGGGACAGTGGCCAGTATGGCTTGGCTCGTGCTGCGCGAAATCGATGAATTGAGCACTGCCAACTCGGACAACCTGCAATGGAGTCTGGCACAGGCAGATGTCGAGTTCCTGAAATTCGAACTGGCCGTGAACGAGGCCTTGCGGAATCCGGAAAATCTCCGCGAGGTTCGGCGGCGGTTCGATATCTTCTACAGCCGAATGCAGACGCTGCAGCGTGGGGAGGTGTTTCAGGCGCTGAGGTCCGAACCCGAATTCGAACAGTCCCGTCAAGGAATTGAAAACTTTCTCTCTACAAGCGTGTCGCAGATTGACGGTACCGATCAGGCTCTGGTCGATGCGCTTCCTGCAATGGCGTCAGCTGCCAAGCAGGCCGCCGCGGACGTTCGCCAGATTTCGCTGTCAGGCTTGGCGGCCTTTGCCAAGCTCTCCGATCAGCGCCGCGAGGAAGTTGTGCAGAGCTTGGTCCGTGTGTCCATTGTGTTGGCCGTGCTTTTGGGCGGTCTGTCTCTTTTGGCTTATTCATTCAACCGGCTTTACCGGTCTGCCGAGCAGAATGCGCTGGCTGCGCAACGCGCAAGCACGCGCAGTCGCACGGTTGTCGAAGCCGCAGCCGATGCGATCATAGTTTGTGACGACGACGGTCACGTCGTTGAGATGAACGCGGCCTCCCAAAATCTGTTCGGGTATTCCCGCGACGAAACGTTCGGATGCCCGGCGCTTGAGTTGTTTCAACCGCCAAGCGTTCGGGGCGCAGTTCTCGATAGGCTGATCAAGGCGACAGAAGACACAGAGAACCCTGAGGCTCACCAACGTCAGGTCGAAACCATTGCCGTTGATCGGGCAGGGCGCGAATTCCCTGTCGAAATTTCGATGGCCAAGGCCGAAGCGGCGGGGGAACGGGTATTTGTCGCGCATATCCGGGATATTTCCAACCGCAAGGCCGCCGAGAAAGGGCTGACCGAGGCGCGCGACCGGGCACTGGCGGGCGAAAAGGCCAAAGCCGAGTTCCTGGCCTTGATGAGCCATGAAATGCGTACGCCGCTGAATGGGTTGCTAGGCACCATGGACCTGCTGCGCGACCACAAGTTGACCGAGCGACAAACCGATTTGCTGGATCATATGCAGTCGTCAGGGCACTTGCTTTTGGGCTTGGTGAACGATGTCTTGGACCTGTCGAAATTCGAGGCAGGCAAGCAGCGGGCAGAAACGCGGCCCTTCAATATCACACGTCTGCTGGATGGCGTGGTTGAAACGACAATGAGCCTGGCCGCGGCAAGTGGAAATTCAGTCGCTTGGTCTTGGCAAGGAGAACCGGATGCACAGGTTCTCGGCGATTCCAGACGTCTGCGGCAGGTGCTTCTGAATCTGGTGAGCAATGCGATCAAATTTACCCGTGCGGGAACGATCGATATCGAGGTGGAGCGTCTGCCGGGGCAGGAGGATCTGGTCGAATTTCGGGTGATCGATACGGGGATCGGCATCGCCCCGGAAAATCTGGCACGCATATTCAAGGATTTCGAAACGCTGGATTCTTCTTATGCACGGCGGGCCGGGGGAACCGGTCTGGGACTTGGCATCTCCAAGCGTTTCGTCGGCCTGATGGGGGGCGAGATCGGCGTCGAAAGCGAACCGGGCGAGGGCAGCATGTTCTGGCTGCGCGTCCCGCTTCCCGTCGAGGAGCAGGGGTCGTCGGATACGACCAACACTGCCAAAAAGACCCCGGATGCCGACGGGGTCGCCCGGCCTTTGTCCATTCTTCTGGTCGAGGACAACGAAATAAACAGATTTGTTGCCCGCGCCATGATCGAAGCCGAGGGTCATACCGTGACCGAAGCCGTTAACGGCAAAGCCGGCGTCGAATGGGCGCAGGCGCAGGAATTCGATGTGATCTTGATGGATATCTCTATGCCCGTGATGGACGGGCAGGAGGCTGCCCGGGCCATCCGCGCGGGCAATGGCGCTTCGGCCAATAGCCCGATCGTGGCGGTCACGGCCCATGCGCTGCCAGAAGAGATCGCCGGATTTAAGGCGGCGGGGATGAAACACTGCATCAGCAAACCGATCGACCGCAAAGCTTTGCTTGGGCTGCTGAATGAGGTGGCAATCCGGACGGAGCATCCGGAACCAGGCCCCACGGCGCAGGAGGCTTTGCTGCTGGACACGAATATTCTGAATGAATTGCGGGACACGCTTGGAGCAACCCAGACCGCACGGCTGATCGGAAAATGTATCAACGAGCTTGATACCTCCATTCAGGAGTTAACGGAAACCGCCACGGATGATCGAGCGTTGGGTTCCACCGCGCACAAATGCGCCGGATCGTGCAGCTCTTTCGGGATGGTCGCGATGCGGCGGGCGCTGGGGCGGATCGAAACTCAAGCGGCCAACGGGTCCGTCAAGCGGCAAGACCTACAGGCGCTCGCGTCGGTCTGGGAAGACAGCAAGCTGGCTCTGCAGGTTTGGGAGGCGACTGGAGAACCCGTCAGTCGACTAACGCGCCCAGCGTGAACACACCAATCAATCGCCCGATTTCTCCCAGGTTGGTGACCCCGCTGTCATAACAGGCGATGGCATCTCCGGGGAGCACATAGGGGTCATAGTCATCACGATCCGCGCGGGTGCGCAGTTCTTCGACGCGCCGTTCGATCACGACGGAAACACCCGTGACGGGATTGCGTGAGAATAGCGCTGCCGATCGGTCTGCACTGGTGGCTCGGGCGCCGCCAACACAGTTCGCGTCGATCACTGCCTGCAAATAGCGGGTTCCATATGGCACCTCGCGCACGCCTTGCGAAACCGCCGCCGCGGCGTTGTTGTTCGCGGGCTGGGTCAGGTTCGACATGTAAAGCGATACGCCCGGCGGACTGACCGGGCTCGGCGTCATCAGTTCGTCCTGAAAACACTGCCGTGACGGAACATAAACCTCGTCTCCGGTCACCAGCATGATGTCATCGAAATGTCGCCCGTCGACGGCGCCACGGAGGTCGACAATATGATTGGTTCCTGCCCGGGTGATGCGCACGGCGGACAGGTCCGCATCGGGGCGCACTCCGCCGGCACTGCGCAGCGCGACCGACAGGTTGCGGCCTTCCGTCGAGGCGCCCAAGGCGGCCTGCCGGCGCGAGTCCACCTGATCGCCCTGAACCCCGCCGATATCGCTGGCCTGCGGATCGAAGACGGCACCGGAAACCCCGATGCGTACGGGGGCAAAATCCATCACCAGCAGAGACAGGGCTGGTTCGTCGACATAGAAGCCACCCGCGACAAGCTTGCGGCGGATCTCGGCCGCGACCTGCTCGGTCCGCCGGCCCTGTGCCGGGATCGGGTCGAGAAACGGTATCTTCAGCATCCCGTCACGAGAAACGACGAACTCACCGGTGAAGGTCTCGTCATTGGGCACGCGCAGATCGATCAGATCGCCGCGTGACAGCAGCTCGCCGCGCAAAGCGTCGGGCAGATAGGTGCGAAGCTTACCAGCACCCGCCGAACCGCTGTAAGGTTTGCACCGCGATGCGTTCATCAGGGCCGAGCGCAAAGTCGGACTGTCGGCGGCGGGGCGTTCCAGATCCCTATATTGCGCCTGGTAGGACTCGCCGCGCGACACTGCCTCGATATTGGCGGGGGTTTTGCCCCCACACGCGGCCAAGGCAATTATCGCCAGTGTGCTTGCCGCATTCCGGGCACTGGTGCGGGCCATGAATTTACTGCTCCGGGTTTTTCTCGTCTTGGTTGATCGCGAATCTAAACGCAGTGGTGACACTACGTCCACAAGCACGCGCGGCTAGGCGTCCTATCCAACAGGATAGGCCGATAGTCCGTTGCTTCTTTGCACTGTCCGCGCGCGCCTCGGACAGGCTGAGCCATCTGGTTTAGGCATGACCCAGCCGGAATAGGCCCCTCAGTCTCGGAAGTGCCACCATGTTCAAGACCAATCGCATCGGTCCCTTTCTTCGCCACCTGATGGCCTATCTGCTGTCGGAAATGGCTGCCAAGGCGTCACGGCTGCTGGTTGTCATCGCCGTCGCGCGTTCGATGGATGCGGCGGCCATCGGGGTTGCCGCAATTGCACTGGCCGCCGCAGATATTTTCAAGTCTCTGACTGAAAACGGCGCAGGCCAGCGCATCATCGCCGCACCTGCGGACCGGCTGGACGCGACCTGCCGGACAGCCAGCCGCATTTTCTGGGTGTGGTGCCTCGGGCTGTTCGCAATTCAGCTGGTGATCGGCGCGGTGATCTGGCGGATCAGCGGCGAAGCCACGCATTTTGTTTTACTCGCAATCCTGGCGGGGGAATACCTCTTCATGCCGGCCGGCCTGGTGCAATGCGCGCTGGCGATGCGGGCCGGAAAGCTGCGCCAGACTGCGGCGATCTCTGCCGGTCAGGTGGTCAGTGCCAATACCGCGTCGGCGGTGCTGGCCTTCGTTTTTCCGGGGCCTCTTGCCCTGGTCCTGCCTCGGCTGTTGGCGGCCCCGGTCTGGTTGGTCTGCATGCGCCGTTTGCATCCCTGGCGCCCGGACCCGCGCGTTGCTCTGGCCCCGGTTACCCCCTTTATCAGGTATGGTTGGGCGGTTCTGGGCGTTGAAGTGGTCAAGGCGCTACGGCTGCAAGCCGACAAGCTGGTCATCGGCGCTATGGCCGGGACGGAAGTGCTGGGGCTCTATTTCATGGCGTTCAACGCCGGTCTCGGCCTGGCGAATTCCTTCGCCCAGGCGTTTGCGATCGCCTTGTTCCCGCATCTCTGTTCGGCCGAGAACCGCGACCGCGCCCTGCGCGGGGCGCTTGGGCTCAGCACGGCGGTGATTTCCGTCATCGTGGTTCTTCAGGCTTTGGCTGCGCCCTACTATGTGCCTGTCCTTTTCGGCGACGGCTGGGACGGGATCGCCGAGGTGGTGTCGATCCTTTGCCTGGCAGCCATCCCTGCGGTGATCTGGAGCGGTGCGGCACAATGGCTGCGCAGCCAGGAACGGCCGCAATTCGAATTTGTCGTCACCGTCGTGGTCACGCTGGCGCTGGTCGCGAACACGGTCCTGATGATCCCTCACGGGCTTACCGCCGTGGCCTGGGGCTATCTGATCATCGCCACTGTGACCCAGATTGGCGCAGCTGTTCCGACCCTTGCGTCGGCTTTCCGCAACCCCATTGCAAAGGTCGCCTGATATGCCCCGGTTTTCGATCATCATGCCCTGCTACAACGCGGCGGAAACGCTGATGGATACGCTGGATAGCCTGCGTTCGCAGAGCTTTTCAGATTGGGAAATGCTGTGCATCGATGACGGTTCGACCGATGCAACCACAAGGTTGCTGACCGATGCGGCGGCACAGGATCCGCGCATACGTCTATTGGACAATCCGGAACGGGGGCCAAGCGCGGCGCGGAATGTGGCGATCACAGAGGCAAATGGTGACCTCCTGGCTTTTTGCGATGCCGACGATCTGTGGATGGCAGACAAGTTGAACCGTATGAACGCGGCCTTTGCCGATGGCACGGTGGCTGCCGCCTATGCCCGGATCGCGTTTTTTGACGGTGCGCGGACGCGTTCGCAATCGACCGTGCGCGCCGGTGATCTGACGGTGCCGGCATTGCTGGGCGAAAATCCGGTGTGCACCATGTCCAACCTGGTGGTGCGCCGCGACGTCTTTGCCGCCACCGGCGGGTTCAACACCAAAATGGTTCACAACGAGGATCTGGAATGGTTGGTCCGGTTGATTGCGCAGGGATACCGGCTGAGCGGGATTGACGAATGCCTGGTGCGATATCGCACCAGCGTGACCGGATTGTCCGCTGATCTGGAGGCCATGCAATCCGGTCGACAAGCGGCGCTGGCAACCGCGGCGCATTACGGATTTTCCACCAACCCCTGCGCAGAGGCGGTCTATTATCGCTATCTCGCGCGTCGGGCGTTGCGCGTCGGAGCGCCGGGTCGGGACGCGTTGCGCTTTGCCCTGGCCGGCATTGCAACCAGCCCTCGGGGCTTTTTTTCCGACTTCCGCCGCGGCGGTCTCACGCTGTTGGGGGCCGTTGTCGGCTCGGCAATGCCGGCACCTCTCCACCGCGCTCTTTTTGCAAGCTGAAAGGAACCAAGCCATGCCCAAGGCCACGATCGTCGTCCCGGCATATAACGTTGCCACCACCCTGGCGGACACCCTTGCAAGCCTATGTGCCCAGACCTTTGCCGATTTCGAGATCATCGTCGTCGATGATGGCTCGTCGGACCGCACAGTCGCTGTTGCGCGCAGTCTGGGCGACCGACGCATTCGGGTCGTACAGCAGCCCAACCGTGGCCTGGCTGGCGCCCGCAACAGCGGCATTGCGCAAGCGCGCGGCGAATATATCGGCTTTTGTGATGCGGATGATTTGTGGCGCCCGACCAAGCTGGCGGCGCATGTCGCCCACCTGAATTCCAACCCGGTCGTAGGCCTGAGCTTTTCCGGCTCTGAGCTGATCGACGACGCGGGCAATCCGCTCGGGCTGGCTCAGCGTCCGCGCCTGAAGCGGATCACGGCGGCGCATGTGTTTCTGCGCAACCCGGTTGGCAACGGGTCGGCCGCGGTGATGCGCCGAGCGGCGTTGGACGACATCGCATGGCGCCCCGCCCGCGAAACGCAGCGGGACTGGTGGTTCGATGAAAGCTTCCGTCAGTCCGAGGATATCGAATGCTGGCTGCGCCTGGCGCTGACGACCGACTGGCAGATCGAAGGCGTCGACGGGCTGCTGACCCGCTATCGCATCAGTTCAGGAGGGTTGTCGGCCGGCACCGACACCCAGCTTGCGACCTGGGAGCGCATGGTCGAGAAGCTTAGCCCGATCGCGCCGCAATTCATGGCGGCGCATACGCCGGCGGCGCGCGCCTATCAGTTGCGTTATCTCGCGCGTCGGGCAATCAGTTCGGGTGATGTCCCATCGGCCTGGCGCAACGTTCAGGCTTCGATGCGCTGTTCGCTCCACCCGCTGCTGAGCGAACCACTCAAGACGCTCAGCACCCTGATTGCGACCAGTGTGTTGGCGGCCTTCGGTCCGGCACCGGTTGCTGCCTTGCGTCGCATTTCCGCCAGCAGAACCCGCGCCTGATTTCATGAAAGGAACCAATGCCATGTTGCGTATCGCCCATCTGATAGACGACACCCAGCCCGGTGGTGTCATGCGCTATCTCGATTTCCTCGCCACCAGCAGCGAACTCACCGGTTTGGCCGATCACCAGGTGATCCCGGTTTCGCGCATCAGGCCCGCGGCAAAGCCGATCGAGGCCGATCTCATCGTGTCGCACTTGACCATCACCTGGCGTGGGCTGCCGGGGCTGATGCTGCTGCGCGCCAGTTATCCGGGCACGCCAATCTATCATGTCGAACACAGCTATTGCGGAGGGTTTGCCGCTGCAAATGTCACCGCGCATGGCCGGTTTCGAAGCCTGCTGGGCAGTGGATACAGCCTGTTCGACCGGGTTGTGGCCGTCAGTACGGTCCAGGCCGACTGGATGCGCCGGTTGGACCTGATCGCGGCGAAGAGGTTGACGGTGATACCACCTTGCGTGGACCTCGGCGCGTTCCGGCAAATATCGGCGCCAATTGGCCCGGTCCGCCGGATCGGGGCGATCGGCCGGTTTGATCGCCAGAAGGGCTTTGACATCCTGATCCAAGCTTTTCGCTCCGTCCCCGGCGAAGACCTGGAATTGCTGATTTTCGGCGATGGACCCGAAGCGGAACGGCTGCACCAACTCGGGGCAGCGGATCATCGGGTGCGCTTTCCCGGCTTCGCAGCCAATCCCGCCGATGCCATAGCGCGATGTGACGCCGTCGTGATGCCGTCGCGCTGGGAGCCGTTTGGCCTGGTTGCGCTGGAAGCCAGGTCAGCGCAGCGCCCATTGATGGTGACGGCAGTTGACGGTCTTCGCGATCATGTCGCCATGGGGGCGATCCCGGTCCGCGGTCTTGCGGTGGAAAACTGGACCGAAGCGTTAAGCGATCTCGTGGAGCACCAGAATGCCCTGACTTTGTCCGGGGAGGCGGTAGCATCGATCGTGGAACCGGAGGTGCGCACGCGTCGCGGCTGGTGCGACTTGTTGAGCGGCTAAATTGACCGTTTCAAACGCTTCAGGTCGATATGTAGACGATAGGCGTGGTCGCTGGCCCATGACTATATGGGGCCAACTTCGATACTGGGGTCAGGATTTATTTAATCCCGCGTAGGGGCGTGCTTCACGGTTCGAAAACCGCGCGGTGCAAAGTCTGATCTCTTCTGGCTGGCAGATGCGCAGATGGCGCGTCTTGAGCCCCATCTTCCGAAGCCCCACGGCAAGCCGCGCGTCGATGATCGGCGTGTGTTGAGCGGGATTATCTTCATCATCCGCAATGGCTTGCGGAGGTGCGATGCGCCTGAGACCTATGGCCCGCACAAGACGCTCTACAACCGTTGGAAGCGGTGGCGAGACAAGGGCGTCTTCGCGCAGATCATGGCGGGCCTGGCGGCCGCGCACGGTGAGGAGAAGACGGTCCTGATCGACATAAGTAGGTGAACGCCATGCGTTCGAGTGAGCCTGCGCAAGCATCTGAAGGCGCACCGGACCGCGACAAGCATGGCCGCGAAAAAGGGAGCGTGGACGCCTGATGGGCCGAACCAAGGGCGGCATGAACACCAAACTGCATACCATCTGCGACAGACAGGGGCGGCCGCTCAACTTGTTTGTCACGCCGGTCAGGTCAGCGACGACATCGGCGCGCGGGCATTGCACGGCGACCTGCCGGATGTCGATTGGCTACTCGGAGACCGCGGCTATGACGCCGACTGGTTCCGAGAAGCATTGAAAGACAAAGGGATACGCCCGTGTATCTCCGGTCGAAAACAGCGCAAGAAAACTGTAAAGTTCCCTCTCGGGACATTGCTGCCGCGATTCCCTGCCGGGCGGTGGACAAGCGCCGATACAAACGACGCAACCGCATCGAAACCATGTTCGGCAGACTGAAGGACTGGCGACGCGTGGCAACCCGATACGACAGATGCCCAAAGGTCTTCCTCTCGGCAATCGCACTCGCCGCAACCGTCATCTATTGGCTATGTGTCCTGACCCTAAAGCCAAACACCGCGACAACAAATCAGCTGACAATCCTCAGTGACATGATAGCAAGTCATATGAAGCCGACAATCCAAGAATGGAGAAAAACCGACGCTGCACATGTTTCGCGGAAAGGTATCGGCCGGAAAAACGACCATTGCGGCCGAGCCGTCCCAACTCATTGAGGGGAGACCGCTCTCCTTCAACGGGGCAGCTTTTTTAAGTTAGTATCTCTGATGGTCAAAGCGAGAAATCGGTATCACTTAGAGCTATTGCACCTGTCAAGATAACGCGGAAATCTGCTTCCGAATTGCCGTCCAAATCGGCCAGGATGATCGTCTTGTCTTGTTGAACTTTCCTTACGTAGCGCAACTCACCTGTGCTGTCGGAAAACTGGTTCCGCCCGATAAACGTTAGCTCCTGATTGCCGGGGGTGTCGTCGTCGGCGTCGAGTGCGGTCAGGTCGATCAAGTCCACGCCGGTCCCGAACTTTTTCAGCAAGTCTGGCGCCTTGGGATTGCTCTCCTTGGCGTGGCCGAACACGAACACGTCCCGCCCCGCACCGCCGATCATCACATCGGCCCCCTTACCACCCTTTAGAAGGTCGGCCCCGCCGCCGCCCACCAAGGTGTCGGCGCCTGAGCCGCCTATTACTTTGTCCTTGCCATTGCCGCCGTTCAGAATGTCGCGCCCCGCACCGCCAAGCAGGGTATCGTCGCCTGCCTCACCCCTAAGCGTGTCATTTCCACCTTTGCCCAGGATCACGTTATCGTAGCGATCCCCAATCAGCTTGTCTGGGTCCCTGGTCCCGACCAGCCTCGACGGCACAGGTGTCGCAACGGTTACGGCGACGCCGCTGCCATCGTTGCTGCTGTTGGAGCTCTCGTTGTTGCCTTCCTTGCTTTCGGCAATCTTGTCATCGTAGTCGGCAATGACGCCGATGTAGTAGGTTTGGCCTTCAACAACCCAGTTTGGCAAAGTGACCGACGCGCTCACGTCATTGTAGTACTTTCCCGCTGTATGGCTGGCAAAGGATTTTGTGGTCAGCAACGTGTCTGCAGTGGATATGATGGAATTCGTCGAAAGATAAACGCCCGCCACGGACCCAGCCGCGTTGGCGTCGCCTATGTTATGGACGTCGAATGTTACGGTCGTGGTGTCACCCGCAGCTGGGGAGGTGTCGGCGACTTTCACATCCTCTGCCGTTAGGTCAGGCGAACCCGTGGACCCTGTGGGTATGGTTACGGCGACGCCGCTGCCATCGTTGCTGCTGCTGGAACTCTCGTTGTTGCCTTCCTTGCTTTCGGCAATCTTGTCATCGTAGTCGGCAATGACGCCGATGTAGTAGGTTTGGCCTTCAACAACCCAGTTTGGCAAAGTGACCGACGCGCTCACGTCATTGTAGTACTTTCCCGCTGTATGGCTGGCAAAGGATTTTGTGGTCAGCAACGTGTCTGCAGTGGATATGATGGAATTCGTCGAAAGGTAAACGCCCGCCACGGACCCAGCCGCGTTGGCGTCGCCTATGTTATGGACGTCGAATGTTACGGTCGTGGTGTCACCCGCAGCTGGGGAGGTGTCGGCGACTTTCACATCCTCTGCCGTCAGGTCAGGCGCGCCTGCCGCCAGATCGAGGGCAGCTGCCGAGGCGCCAGACAGTTCAATTTTGTAGTCAAGAACATCGTTTGGCATTACGGCGCGCAACGCATCGCGGTCGTTCTTGCCCTCGACTGCGATACCATCAATGTTCCCTTGGAAAAGTTTTGAAACAAGATCGGGGATAGGTATCGGGGGTACTACAGGCACTGCTCCTGTGTCAGAAACCAAGTCTTCGGTGATGGCTCCATATATCGCAAGTTTCGCGTCCTTCAGTGATCTGACGCTTAACTTGCTCGGTCCGAAAATGAACAAAGCCACGACTGCCTCCCCCCCTCAGCATGCGCGTGGCAATAATATCACAATTTTCAGCATTTTGATATCGCGGTCCCGCGCGCACAAGACGCTCTAAAACCGTTGGAAGCGGTGGAGCGACAGGGGCGTCTTCGCGCGGATCATGGCCGGCCTGGCGGCCGTGCACGGGTCGCGGAAAAGGGGGTCGGATGCATTGGGGTCCGGACCCCCTTTCAGAGATCAGATTTCCACGACCACCTTGCCGATAGCTTTGCCGCTTTGCAGCCGGCCATAGGCCTGCCCGGTCTTGGCAAAGGTGAAGGACGGCTGATCCAGCAGCGGTTTCACCGCACCGGCGTCAGCCAGTTGCGCAAGCTCGGCAAGGATCTTGCCGTGAACCTCGCGGCCATGGTCATGCAGCATCGGCAGCAGCATGAAGACGATGTGCAGCGACAGCCCTTTGAAATGCGCCGGGGACAGGTCGATTTCCGACAGCGCGACCGTGGTGACAACCTGCGCATTCAACGCCGCCGCCGCGAAGGAATTGGTCAGGTTGGCGCCGCCGACGCTGTCGAAGACGGCATCGAACCCCGCGCCGCCGGTGTGGCTGCCCACGTACGCCTCGATCTCTTCGGACTTGAAGTCGATCGGCCGCGCGCCGAAGCCTTCGATCACCGCAAGCTGATCGGCACCGGTTCCGGTGGCCGAGACCTCGGCCCCGAGATGGCGCGCCAGCTGCACGGCGATATGCCCCACGCCGCCGGCGCCGCCCTGAACCAGCACCTTCTGCCCCGCGGTCACGCCGGCACGGTCCAGCCCCTCCCAGGCGGTGATGCCGACCAGCGGCAAGGCCGCGGCTTCGCGCATGGAGTGCGATTTCGGCTTGTGGGCGATCAGCCGGGCATCGGCGGGAATGAATTCGGCCAGCGCCCCTTGCAGGTCGGCAAGACCGCCGGCGCAGCCATAGACCTCGTCCCCTACCTGGTAGCCGGTCACGCCATCGCCGATCTCTTCCACGATGCCGGCGAAATCCATGCCAAGAATGGCCGGCAGCGCGGGCGACAGGGGCAGGTCGCGGCCCATGTTCTTGATCATCGTGTCGATCGTGTTGACGCTGGTCGCCTTGACGCGAACCAGGACCTGGCCGGGGCCCGCCATCGGACGCGGGAGATCGGTTTCGTCGAAGGACGCGTCAGGCCCGTAGGCGTTCAGGGTCATGGCTTTCATTGGTCAGCTCCTGTGTGTTGTTTGGATCCGAGATACAGGCCAATCGATCCGGAGATAATGGCTCAGATTATGAGTTCAGTTTTTTGATTTGGAATATAATTGAGGTGAGCGCGGCCCCCTGCCTCACGCGGCAACCCGACCTGTCTCAACCTGACTCACGATGAGACAGATAAGCTCTCGCGGCGCCTTGGCAGGCGTCGGAAGATTGCCCGAACCTCTGCCCCGATGAACCCTCTGCCCAGTGTTCGAGGCGGCAATCCCGCCGCACATGACAGGGAGGAGTTCATGGCACCTACACGCGACGAACAGCATTGGATGTATCGCAACATGGTCACGAGCCGTCGGTTCGAAGAGACCATCGCGAAGATCTATTTCGAAGGAAAGACGCCCGCGTTCAACATGGCAAACGGGCCGATCCCGGGCGAGATGCACCTGTCCGACGGGCAGGAGCCGGTGGCGGTGGGGGTCTGTGCACACCTGACTCCCGAGGATGTGGTCACGGCCACCCACCGCCCCCACCATCAGGCGATCGCCAAAGGCGTGGATCTGAACAAGATGGCGGCCGAGATCTTTGGCAAGGCAACCGGGCTTTCCGGCGGACGCGGCGGGCATATGCATCTGTTCGATGCGGATGTGAACTTTGCCTGCTCGGGTATCATCGCGCAGGGCATGGGGCCGGCCGTGGGCGCCGCGCTCAGCCGCAAGATGCAGGGCAAGCCGGGCGTGGCCGTGGCCTTTGTCGGCGAAGGCGCGGTGAACCAGGGCGGCTGGCACGAGGCGATGAACCTCGCCGCCGTGTGGAATCTGCCCTTCGTCTGCGTGATCGAGGACAACGCCTGGGGCATCTCGGTGGCCAAGTCCGCGGCAACCGCGGTGCCCACCAACGATGTGCGCGCGGCGGCCTATGGCATTCCCGGCACCCGTGTCGAGGGCAATGACCCCTTCGCCATTTACGCGGCCGCCGGCGAGGCCATCGCCCGCGCCCGAAACGGCGAGGGCCCGTCGCTGATCGAGGTGGAGACCTATCGGCTTGCCGGGCACTTCATGGGCGACGCCGAGGGCTATCGTCCGGAAGGCGAAAAGGATGGCCTGTTCGAGAAGGACCCGATCCCTGCAATGCGCGCCCGTTTGCTCGCCGATGGTGCGGCCAGCGAGGCGGAGCTTGCCGCCATCGAGCGCGAGGCCGAGGCCCGCGTCGAAACGGCCATCACGTTCGCCCGCGACAGCGCGGAACCGGCGCCCGAAGACGCGCTGACCGCCGTCTTTGCAGCCTGAAGGGAGGAAAACCAATGACCAAATCGAACGAGAGAAAACTGACCATCGCCCGCGCCATGGCCGAGGCCACGGCGCAGGAAATGCGGCTGGACCCCAGCGTCTTTGTCATGGGCGAGGACATCGCAGCCCTTGGTGGCGTCTATGGCAACACCCGCGGCCTGCTTGAGGAATTCGGCCCCGAGCGTATCCGCGACACGCCGATCTCCGAGACCGCCTTCATCGGTGCCGCCGTCGGTGCCGCACAGGACGGGATGCGCCCGGTGGTGGAACTGATGTTCGTGGACTTCTTCGGCGTCTGTTTCGACGCGATTTACAACCTGATGGCCAAGAACATCTATTTCTCCGGCGGCAACCTGAAGGTGCCGATGGTGCTGATGACCTCGACCGGCGGCGGCTATTCCGACGGCGGGCAGCATTCGCAATGCCTTTACGGCACGTTTGCGCATCTGCCGGGAATGAAGGTGGTGGCGCCGTCCAACGCCTATGACGCCAAGGGGTTGATGACCGCCGCGATGCGCGACGACAGTCCGGTGGTCTACATGTACCACAAGGGCTTGCAGGGCATGGGCTGGCTGGGCACCGAGCCCGCCGCCACGGTGCACGTGCCCGAGGAACGCTATACGCTCGAGATCGGCAAGGCCAAGGTCGTGCGCCAGGGCAAGGACGTCACCATTGTCAGCCTCGGTATGGGAGTGCACAACGCGCTGAAGGCCGCGAAGAAACTCGAGGCCGATGGCGTCAGTGCCGAGGTCGTGGACCTTGTCAGCCTGGTGCCGCTCGACCGCGACACGATCCGGGCCAGCGTCGCCAAGACCGGCCGGCTGATTGTCGTGGACGAGGATTACCAGAGTTATGGCGTCTCGGGCGAGGTGATCGCCAGCGTGACCGAGCATGACATCTCGGTCCTGAAGGCCGCGCCCAAGCGGGTTGCCTTCCCCGACGTGCCGATCCCGTTCGCCCGCGTGATGGAGCAGCACTGCTTGCCGAATCCGGTCAAGATCGTCGCCGCGTGGCGCGACATGTCGGCGATGCAGCCCGCCTGATCCCCACCTCACCACTCACGGAGCCCACCGGGGGCAGGCGGTGCCTGTCCCCGAACAGAGAAGGACAATCCACATGGCAACAGACATCACCATCCCCACGGACCTCTGGGAAGAAGACGAGGACTGCGTCATCACCGGCTGGCTCGTCGATGACGGCGCGGCGGTCGAGGAGGGCGCGCTGGTGGCCGAAATCATGACCGCCAAGGTGCAATACGAGGTGCACGCCCCGGCCGCTGGCAGCGTCAGGATCACCGAAGAGGCTGACGCGGTCGTCGCCAAGGGCGCGGTCATCGGGCGGATCGAATGAGCGGCGCGGCCAAGATCGTTCCGCTGAAAGGCGTGCGCGGCATGATCGCCGACCGGATGGTGGAAAGCCTGCAAACGGCGGCGCAGCTGACCCATCACGGCAGCGCCGATGCCTCGGCGCTCCTGGCCGAAAAGGCGCGGCTGGCGGAGGCCGGGACGAAGGTCTCGGTCGAAGATCTGCTGATGCTGGCCGTGGTGCGAGCGCTCCGGTCGGTGCCCGATGCCAATGGCCGGGTCGAGGGGCGCGAGGTCAAGCTGTCGGAGGCGGTCGATCTGTCGGTCGCCATCGCGCTGCCGGGCAATCTGCTGGTGGCCCCGGCGATTTTCGGCGCCGAGAAGATGGGGGTGAGCGCGCTGCGCGCTGCCCGGCAGGACCTGGCCAGGCGGGCGAAGGCCAACAAGCTGAGCGTGACCGAGATGACCGGTGGCACCTTCACCGTCTCGAACCTTGGGCTGACGCGGGTCGAGCATTTCACACCTATCATCAACGCGCCGCAAATCTGCATTCTCGGCATCGGCCGCGTGACCGACCGCGCCGTGCGCGCGCCGGACAGCGGGATCGCGCTGCGCCCCCATGTCGGCCTGTCGCTGACCTTCGATCACCGCGCGCTTGACGGCGCCCCGGCGGGCGACTTGCTGACGGCGATCTGCGAAGAAATCGAGGCGATACGGGCATGAGCACTGCACTGCGGGTGGTGCCGACGGTGGCCGAGGGTCTGGCGTTGGAGGCGGAGGCTTTCGACGGCACCGGCCCGCCGGTGCGGCTCTGGATGGCGCAAGCTCGGGCGCTGGTTTGTCCGGCGGCCTTTCGACGCAAGCGCGGCTTTGACGCCGCCGCGCGGACCACGGCCGCGCGGAACTGGCCGCTGCATTTGCGGCCAACCGGCGGAGGAGCCGTGCCGCAGGGGCCGGGGGTGCTGAACCTCGCGCTGGCTTTCACCGCTGGGCCCGAATTTGGCATCGAAGCGGGCTACCACCTGGTCACCGATGTCATCCGCCACGCGCTTGGCCCCTTCGGCCGCAGCCTCGCCACCGGCGCCACGCCGGACAGCTTCTGCGACGGCGCCTGGAACCTCTCGGTGGCGGGGCGGAAGCTCGTCGGCACCGCGCAGCGTATCCGCCCCGCCAGCGGGGGGCGGCGCCGCGTTCTTGTGCACGCGCTAATCCTCTTGGAGGGCGATCTTTCGGCCGGCGTCGAGGCGGTAAACGGGCTGCATGCGGACCTTGGCCTGCCGCGGGTGACGGACCAGGCCCATACGACCCTTGCGCATGTCTTTGGGCCGGAGGCAGCCGAGCCTGCACAGCTTGCCAGACACCTCGCGGCCCACGCGGCGCAAGCGCTCGCCCCGCCGCCGGCGATCTTCGCCGCCTGAATTCACCACCGCTTGGAGCAGGGCGCGACGCCGATGCGGAGCAGGGGATAGGCAGGTCAGAGGCATTGCCGCCCCCTCCGCCGGCCGATTTTGCCAATCGGTGGGGCGTGGCGAGGCCACCGCCTCCGACAAGGCGACACCCTATATCCGGTGGTGCCGGAGGGGCCGTGGCCGCCGAAGCTCTCCTAAAAGGCCGGGTTCAACTGTTTCCGAGACTGCCGGTCAGGATGGCCGGATCAACCTGTGCCGCTTGATCTTGCGGTTGATGGTCGCGCGGCTCATGCCGAGGCGCCGCGCGGCTTCGCTGACGTTCCAGCCGCTGGATGTCAGGGCATCGCGGATCTGCGTGGCCTCGTCATAGACCAGCCGAGGTGCCCGCGCGGCGGGGGGCGCGGCAGCAATCGCCGCACCCGCGGCGATCGAGGTCGGGCGCAGGTCGACCGGGGTGAGGCGGTCATTCGATGCGGTCATCAGCGCGCGCGACAGGGCCGCACTCAATTCACGGACATTGCCAGGAAAGGGGTGCGCGCGGATCATCGCGGCGGCCTCGTCGCTGAGGTCGACCTGACGGCCGGCGATCTTGGTGGCGAGAACCTGTGCCAGCATCTCGGGATGCGCGCGCTCTCTGAGCGGTGGCAGCGCAACCCGCGCCCCGGCGATCAGGTAGTAGAGGTCATCGCGGAAGCGCCCCTCTGCCACCGCATCGAGCAAGGGCTGGCGGCTCAGGCCAACGATCCTTGGCTGCGCGCCATCTTCCCCCTGCCGGTCGGCCTCCACCTCGTCCAATTGCCTGCGGAGCTCCGCCTGCGCCTCGGACGGCATCTCGGCAATGTTGTCCAGCAGCACCGACGCCCTGTCCTGCGCCGCTTCGGGCATCAGCGACAGGATCCGCGCCTGCGACAGAACACTGCGCAGAGCGTCGATATCCGCCGCCGTGCCGCCCATCGTGGCGCAATCGATCTTGAGCACGGGCGAGGTGCCTGCCAGTGCCGCGATCAGCGCCGACTTGCCCGTGCCGGTCTCGCCCTCGACAAGGAAGGGCATCGCCGCACGAAACAGCATCTTCGCCTCTGCGCAACGCGCCGCCATCAGCTTGCAGCCCGTCGCGAGTTCCAGCAGCGAGGGCGGCAGCCGACGTCGCCGGGGCGGCGAGGCGGGGCGGGCGGTGCGGGGCAGGGGAGCGGCTGTTTTCGGCAGCACAGCAGACAGCGTCATCGCCCGGCCCGTCGTCGTGGGTATCGAAAGCACACGCTCCGGCACCTTCGCCAGCGTGTCGCTGTCCATATCGAAAACCGCCTGGAAGGGCTGCCCCTTCAGCTTCCCGGGCGCGCGGTCACCGACGATCCGCTGCACCGCGGATGTCGCGCCAAGGATGATCCCGGCTTCATCGACCGCGATCAGCCCGCCTCCCGACAGCGGCTGCCCCTCAGCGCCGGAGGACACTGATATGATCATGCTGTCCGCGAAATGCTGTTCGAACAGCTGGTGCTGGATGCGCTCGGCCGCGGTGTCGAGAAACTGGCGGGCAAAATAATGCTCCGCCGCGTTCCCGTTTTCGAAGGTGACGAGGTTTACCGCCCCAACGAGCGCCCCCTCGGCATCGAAGATCGGCGCGCCGGTGCAGGCAAAGGGCTTGAGCCGCGCATAGAAATGATCGGCCCCGCCAACGGTAAAGGCACGGCCCGCGCGCAGGGCCATCGCGACGCCGTTCGTCCCGGCCACCCGTTCATCCCAGCAGGACCCCAGCGCGATGCCGTTCCAGTCTTCGGCGCCCCGCCACGGTCCGGCCATTTCCAGCCGCACCAGAACGCCATCGGCATCCGTAACGACCAGACACCGTTTGCCATCGCCTGCGAACGATGCCAGCTGGCGGAAAAAGCCCTGCCTGCCGCCGGTCCGTTCGGTTATCTGCTCAAGCCGCGGCGCGATCTCGCTGGCTTGCAGGCGCAGAATCGGCCGCGCCGCATCCCGGGTGAGCCTGTGCTGCCGCTCGCAGCGGTCCCACGAGGCCGCGATCTGCTCGCGGGTGAAAGCGTCTGGCATGTCTCCGATCATGTCTCCTCCGCCCCGGATGTTACGCCAAGGCCGCCATGATCTCCAAAACCAATCTTCAGGTTTGCCCGCCGTGCCGGTCAACTCGTGGATCGCATCCATCATCTTGGCTCGGGATCGACGTCGTTGGCCGCCGCTGCCACCGGGCCGAGGTCTGCCTGGTCGTTCGGCACCGCGACGCTGTGTCTCCGCCATTTGGCCTGGGTTTCGAGCATCGGGTGACCCACCTTTTCCGGCGGCATCCCGGAGAGGTCAGTCTGCGCGAGATGGATCAACTGGAACCTGCCGGACGGCAGGCCTTCGACGGCGAAACCGCACCGTTTGCCGTCGCCCTGCAACGCCTGCGGGGCGCCTCTGACGCCCGTCAAACGCGGTTCCGAATGACTCCACCCGGCGACGGTGATGCGGGTCCGATCTGAGCCCACAACCCATCACTCACAGGGTATCAAATATTCGCGCTGAAGGAAAAAAAATTCTGGGAATAGACGGTTAGGCATCCCATCTTTAAGATAGAGACCAGCCGCCAGTGGCTTTTCATTACGTTCGGCGGCGTCGCCAATCCCGTGAATGGAGAAACCACGATGGAGGTATTTTCACGGTTCTTCGAGGATTTCGACAAGCGCAAAGTCGAGGAACTGTCGCTGCAAAACTATTTGCTTGGCTGTCGAGATTCGCCCCAGATGCGCGCCACAACTGCCGAGCGGATGGCCGCCGCCATTGGCGAGCCCGAGCTTGTCGACACCAGTCGCGATCAGCGGTTGGGCCGGATTTTTCAGAACCGCACCATCCGGCGATACCCGGCCTTTTCGGAGATGTACGGGGTGGAGGAGACGATCGAGCGCATCGTCGGTTTCTTCCAACGTGCGGCGCAGGGTTTGGAGGAGCGCAAGCAGATCCTCTACCTGTTGGGGCCGGTAGGCGGCGGCAAGTCGACCCTGGCCGAGACACTCAAGCGACTTGTCGAACGCGAGCCGATCTATGTGCTGAAGGCGGGCGATCAGATCAGCCCGGTCTTTGAATCGCCGCTTGGCCTGTTCGACGAGGCGCGGTTCGGCAAGTTGCTGGCGGATAAGTACAACATCCCCGGACATCTGCTGCGATACCCGATCTCGCCCTGGGCGGTGAAGCGGCTGGAGGAATTCGACGGTGACATTTCCAAGTTCACCGTCGCGCGGATCTACCCATCGGTGCTGCGGCAGGCTTGCGTCGCCAAGACCGAGCCCGGAGACGAGAACAACCAGGACGTCTCGACGCTCACCGGCAAGCTCGACATTCGTCAACTGGAACATTTCAGCCAGAACGACCCCGATGCCTACAGCTATTCCGGCGGGCTCAACCGGACCACGCAGGGGCTTTTGGAATTCGTCGAGATGTTTAAGGCACCCATCAAGGTGCTGCACCCGCTGCTGACGGCCACGCAGGAAGGCAGCTATATGGGCACCGAGAATATCGGCGCCATGCCCTATCAGGGGATCGTACTGGCGCATTCGAACGAATCCGAATGGCTGCAATTCAAGGCGAACCGCAACAACGAGGCCTTCCTTGACCGGATCACGGTCGTCAAGGTGCCCTATTGCCTGCGGGCGACCGAAGAGGCGCAGGTTTATCAAAAACTGATCGCCGACAGTACGCTGCGAGAAGCGCCCTGCGCGCCCGAGACGCTGACGATGATGGCGCGGTTCAGCGTGTTAACCCGCTTGCGCGAACACGAGAACTCGACCCCCTATTCGAAGCTGCGGATCTACGATGGCGAAAGCATCAAAGACACCGATCCCAAGGCCAAGTCCAAACAGGAATATAGTGACAAGGCGGGTGTCGACGAAGGCATGACCGGCATCTCGACCCGTTTCGCCTTCAAGGTTCTGTCCGAGACATTCAATCATGACACCAAGGAAATCGCGGCGGATCCGGTGCACCTGATGTATGTGCTGGAAAATGCCATCCTGCGCGAGCAGTTCCCCGAAGAGGTCGAGGGGCGCTATCTGGATTTCGTCAAATCCGAGCTGGCCCCGCGCTATGCCGATTTCATTGGCGAGGAGATCCAGAAAGCATATCTCGAGTCCTATTCCGACTATGGTCAGAATTTGTTCGATCGCTATATCGCCTATGCCGATGCCTGGATCGAAGATCAGGATTATCGGGATCCCGACACCGGTCAGATGTTTGACCGCGACGTGCTGGAACACGAACTGGAGAAAATCGAGAAACCGGCCGGCATCGCCAATCCCAAGGATTTCCGCAACGAGGTGGTCAAATTCGTGCTGCGGGCTCGGGTCGAAAATGACGGCCGCAATCCGGATTGGCGCAAATATGCCAAGCTGCGCCGGGTGATCGAGAAACGCATGTTCAGCAAGGTCGAAGACCTGCTGCCGGTGATCAGCTTCGGCGCCAAACGCGACCGCGAAACCGATTCCAAGCATACGGAATTCGTGGAGCGGATGCAGGCGCGGGGCTATACCCAGCACCAGGTGCAACGCCTGGTTGAATGGTACATGCGGGTCAGCAGGGCGGGATAGCGGTGTTCGACCATGACACAGTTCATCGACAGGCGTCGCAACCCAAAGGACCGTAGCCTCGGGAACCGACGCCGTTTCATCCGGCGGGTGCAAGGCGCGGTCAAGGAGGCCGTCGACAGTGCGGTCAGAAAGCGCGGGATCGCGGATGTCGACCGCGGCGATAGCGTCAGCATTCCTGCCAAAGGCATAAAAGAGCCGACTTTCCATCATGCCCGCGAAGGCGGACACCGCGAACATGTTCTGCCGGGCAACAAGAATTTCCGCCCCGGCGACCGGATCGACAAGCCGCAGGGCGCCGGGGGCGGCGCCGGAAAAGGCGGCGCGCCGGAAGGCGAGGCCGAGGATGATTTTCTTTTCGTTTTGTCCCGGGACGAATTCCTGGATGTCTTTTTTGAAGATCTGAAACTTCCCGACATGGTCAAGCGGTCGCTCAAGCGGGTCGAGGCGGTCCGGCCCCGGCGGTCCGGGATCTCGGTCACCGGGACGCCCGCCAATCTCAGTGTGGGCCGCAGCATGCGCAATGCGATCGGACGCCGCTTTGCGCTTGGGCGTCCGCGCAACGAGGAAATCCAGCGCCTGCGGGACCGGATCGGAGACCTTGCCTCGCCAGGCGTGCCTGAGCAGCGGGATGCAGGGGAAATGGTGGGCCTGAAACGGCAATTGGACGATCTCCTGAAAAGGCGACAGCTGGTGCCTTTCCTCGACCCGCTCGACCTGCGCTATCGCTATTACGAGATGCGACCGGAACCGACCGCGCATGCGGTGATGTTCTGCCTGATGGATGTGTCGGCCTCGATGGGCGAACGGGAAAAGGATCTTGCCAAGCGGTTCTTCGCGCTTTTGCACCTGTTCCTGAAGCGATGCTACGAAAAGGTCGAACTGGTCTTCATCCGCCACACGCACGAAGCCAAGGAGGTTGATGAAGACACGTTCTTTCATTCCAAGGAAAGTGGCGGCACGGTTGTCAGTACCTCGCTTGCCGAGATGCAGCGCCTGATCGCGGCGCGTTACCCTCCGGCGGAATGGAACATCTATGCGGCACAGGCGTCGGATGGCGAAAATTATCCCGGCGACTCGGATAAATGCGTCAATATCCTGGACGCCGAGCTGCTGCGGATCTGCCAATATTTCGCCTATGTCGAAATCATCGAACCGGACGAAGCGCTGATCCTGAAAAGCCCGGACAGCGGGACCGAGCTTTGGCAGTCGTATTTGCGCGTCGCAAAGGAATGGCCGAATTTCGCGCTTAAACGGGTGGCGGCGCCCGCGGACATTTACCCGGTGTTTCGCGAACTCTTTTCGGCCCAATCGGAGCGCCGCGATGGCTGAGCCTGCCGCCACAGACAAATTGTTGTTCGAAGGCAGCGAATGGACATTCGATGCCATCCGGCGGACCTATGACGCAATCGAGGCGGTCGCGCTGGAAGATCTCGGGCTTGATCTTTACCCGAACCAGATCGAGATCATCTCGGCAGAACAGATGCTGGACGCTTATTCCTCGTCGGGCATGCCGTTGATGTACGGGCACTGGTCGTTCGGAAAAAAGTTCATTTTTCATGAAAGCCGCTACAGCCGCGGGCTCGGCGGGCTGGCCTATGAGATCGTCATCAACTCCAACCCCTGCGTCAGCTACTGTCTGGACGAGAACACGATGGCAATGCAGGCGCTGGTCATGGCGCATGCGGCCTGTGGCCACAATCATTTCTTCAAGAACAACCATCTGTTCCGGCAATGGACCGATCCCGAAGGCATAATCGATTATCTCGACTATGCCCGGGAATTCATTCGCCGCTGCGAGGAAAAGCACGGCTCGACGGAGGTGGAAGAGTTGCTCGATGCGGCCCATGCGCTGATGCCGACCAGCGTGTTTCGTCACCGGCGACCGCCGCAACGGTCGCGACGCGCGGAACAGCAGCTGCGCCGCAGACGGCAGGAAGAAGAGGAGCGGGCGGTTCACTATATCTGGTCCGGTCTGGAACGATCGCGCGGCAAGGAGGACGCGCAGGACCTTGCACAGGAACGCCGGCGCAAGATGCGCCTGCCGGAAGAAAACCTGCTCTATTTCATCGAAACCTACAGTCCGGTGCTGAAATCATGGCAAAGAGAGATCCTGCGCATCGTCCGCAACATCGCGCAGTATTTCTATCCGCAGACCCAAACGAAAATCATGAACGAGGGATGCGCCACATTCGTTCACGACCACATCCTCAAGCGGCTGCACGCGGCGGGTCGCATCGATGACGGGGCGATGTTGGAAATCCTCGTCAACCACACCGGTGTCTTGACGCAACCCGACTTCGATTCGCCGAACTATAGCGGGCTCAATCCCTATGCGATCGGCTTTGCCATCATGCGCGATGTCGTCCGGATCTGTACGGAACCGACCGAAGAGGATCGCATCTGGTTCCCGGAAATTGCGGGATGCGGCGATTGGCGGAACGTGCTCAGGGACGCGTGGGAAAAGTTCCGCGACGAAAGCTTTGTCCAGCAATTCCTTAGCCCGAAGGTGATACGCGATTTCCGGATGTTCGGCCTGACCGAAGCGGAAGGCAAGTCCTGGTATACGGTATCGGCCATTCATGACGAAGCCGGCTATCGCAGGGTGCGCGATCTGCTCGCGCATTCGGTGGATCCCGCGGTACGGCAACCGGTGATACAGGTCACAGACGTTGACCTGCTTGGCGATCGCGCGTTGCAGCTTGAGTTCCGTCCGCTCGAAGGCATCCCGCTGGCGGAAGAAGACAAGCAGAAGACGCTCGAATATTGCCGCCAGCTGTGGGGATATGAGGTCCACATGAAAGACGTCGGGCCGGGGTAATGGCCCGATGACCCGCAGCCGGTAGACCCCGCCACAAGCTTGCCATCTGCACGGCGTTTTGCGCTGGCGGCGGTTGGGCGTATACTGGCGGTAGGGAGGCTGTCGTGCAACGTCTCTGGATATTGCGTCGCCTCGCTGCGGTTCTGGCGATTGCAATGGCGATTGCTTGCGTCGCGACGGCGCAGAACACAAACGAAGATAAATCCGGTTCGGTCGTGATGGCCGCGTCGATCGAGGGTCCGATCGGGCCTGCGACCGTCAAGCATGTCCATCGGGTTGTCGGAATTGCCCAGGAGCGCCGCGCCGCGGCGCTGTTGCTGCGCCTGAATACGCCCGGCGGTCTTGCGGACGCGATGCGCCAGGTGATTTCAGAGATCCTGCAATCCACAGTGCCCGTGGTCGGATATGTGGCGCCTTCGGGGGCACATGCGGCAAGCGCCGGCACCTACATTCTGTACGCGACCCATGTCGCCGCAATGGCGCCGGGCACCAATCTGGGCGCGGCCACGCCGGTGCAGCTCGGCGGACTGCCAGACGGATTTCCGGGCTCTGAGCGCGAGCCGGCCAAGGAGGAGACCAACCGCCCTGACGACGCAGATGCCGAAGGCGACCAGTCAGAGGCGCGCAAACCGGGTGTTCTGGGCGCCGACGACGCGATGACGGCAAAGGCCACGAATGATGCGGTGGCGCTGATCCGCAGCCTTGCAGAACTGCACGGGCGCAATGCCGATTGGGCCGAAACTGCGGTGCGCGAAGCCGCCAGCCTCTCCGCGGCGGCCGCGCTGGAGCGGAACGTGATCGATTTCATGGCATCGGACACCGACGCGCTGCTGAACGCCGTGCACGGACGAACCGTCACCGTGGCCGGGTCCGAGCACCGGATCGAGGTGAAGGGCCTGCCGGTCGAGACGATCGAGATGGATGCCGTGACGCGCATTCTGAGCGTTTTGTCCAACCCGAATGTCGCGCTGATCCTGATGATGGTCGGTGTCTACGGGTTGATCTTCGAGTTCTGGAATCCGGGGGCGCTGGTGCCCGGTGTTGTCGGCGCAATCAGTCTGACGCTTGGACTCTACGCGCTCAACCAGTTGCCGCTCGACTATGCCGGGCTTGCGCTGATCGGTCTCGGCATCGCCTTCATGGTGGTCGAAGCCCTGACGCCGACCTTCGGTGTTCTGGGCATCGGCGGTTTGGTGGCCTTCGTGTTCGGATCCTCGATGCTGATCGATACCGACGCCCCGCAATTCCAGATCTCGGTTTGGCTGATCGGCACCATGGCCGCGCTGAGCGGCGCAGTGCTGGTGCTGCTCTTGGGATTCACCTTTCGTGCCTATCGACGCGCCCCGGTGAGCGGTCACGCGCGGATGGTCGGGGCGCCCGCGCGCGTGATCGAATGGTCTGGCGGAAAAGGCTATGTCTGGACCGAGGGAGAGCGCTGGCAGGCCAGGGGGGACGCGGTGCTAACACCGGGCCAAACGGTGACGGTGCGGGCGGTTCACGGGCTTACGTTGGTCGTCGAGACCTCCTCAAGGGAAATCGCGCAGCCAGCGGGAAAGGGATAGATATGGAAGTCTTTGTTTTCGAATGGATTCTACAGCTTGTTGGCGTCGTCCTCGTCGTCTTTATTCTCTACAATGCGATCTTCATCTTTCGCGAATACGAACGTGGCGTGATGTTCACCCTGGGACGCTTCACCAGGGTCTGCGGGCCCGGCTTCGTGATGATGATACCGATCGTACAGCAGGCGGTGCGCACCGATCTGCGCATGTTCGTCGAAGACGTGCCCAGCCAGGACGTGATCAGCCGGGACAATGTGTCGGTCAAGGTCAACGCGGTGATCTATTTCCGCATCATAGACCCGGAACGCGCGATCATAAATGTCGCCGATTTCAGGACCGCGGTCAGCCAACTTGCACAGACGACGCTGCGCTCGGTCCTGGGCAAGCACGAACTGGACGAGATGCTTGCCGAGCGCGACCGCCTCAATGCCGACATTCAGGAAATCCTGGACCGGCAGACCGACGCCTGGGGGATCAAGGTGACAAATGTCGAGATCAAGCATGTCGACATCGATGAAAGCATGGTCCGGGCCATTGCCAAGCAGGCCGAAGCAGAGCGACTGCGCCGCGCGCGGGTGATCAACGCGGAGGGCGAGCAGCAGGCGGCCGGCAAGCTGGTGGAGGCGGGCAAGATGCTGGCCGAGCAAGCCAATGCCATGCAGCTTCGCTATTTCAACGCGCTGAACGACATCGCCACCGACAAGACCACGACGATAGTCTTTCCCTTGCCGACGGATCTCCTTCCCAAGGCATAGGGTGCCGCGGGAGCGGGCCTACATGACACGCGCACCAGCAACGCCAGTCGTCGGCGCGCCCGGTGGCGCGCCGGCCATTCTTGCCGGTCCCGCTGCGATCAGTCCAGCGACCTGTCCAGCACCCGCAGGCGGCTGTCCCATTCGCCGCGATCAACGTAGCAACCGTGCAGGTGACGAAAGCCGGTGGACGGGTCAAAGGCCTCGCGGCCGTGCAGGACGCGGCGATTGTCGAAGACGACCATTTCGCCGCCGGTAAGTTTCAGCGCGATGCCGTAGGCGGGGTCGCGCGTCATCGCCATGAAACGCTGATAGGCGCGGTAGAACGGCTTCAGAGTTGCGGGCGCAAGGTCGACGATATCCGCCAGATGGGCGTTGAAACAGATCTCGCAGACCGCCCCGCGCCCATCCAGCGTGATGATCGTCTTGCGCGAACGAATATCCGTGTGGCGGTCCTGGAACCGGAAGGGCACGGACAATGTCGTCAGAAGCGCGAAGGCGTCCGGATCACCGGCCCGCAGATCCTCGGCCACGGCGACGCCGTCGCAGAAGGTCGAACCGCCGCCCTCGGCCTCGTTGGCAAGACAATGCAGGAACTGGTAGCCCGGCGGCAGTTCCTGATTGGTCAGGTCGGTATGCAGCGGCAGCGCATCCGAGGTATAGGCGAGGTTGTTGGGGTCCGGCCTGGAGACAACTTCGAAGGTCAGTCCGAAATTGGTCTCGCGCAGGTGGCCAACCCGACGTGCCAGCGCGATGCCGGCCTCGGTGCTGTTGGCCAGCCCGGTCACGATCGAGAGGCCGTAGCGCTTGGTGTCGCGCAGCCACGCCGCCAGGGCGGCGTCAGAATCGAGGACTCGATCGGCATCGTGACGGGGCACGCCATCCTTGCCGAGATCGGCCTTCCAGGCGACGGGCACAAGCTCGGCCGGATCGTGCCGCGCTTGCCCGGGGCGATGCGCCTTGATCCAGTCGAGGTCGAAACGGCTGGGCGTCGCGCCAGCGGTCCAAGTGACGAGCAGCGCATCCTGCATCACTTTGATTTCGTGGGGAACGAGGTCGAGCGGAACCTTGGTAAGGTCGAAAATGCGCTCGCCGGTCTGCGGGTGAAAACCCGAGGGATCGGTATCGCGCAGCCAGATATAGGGGAAGTCGCCAACGGTTCCGTCGGGCCAACGCAATTCGAGGCCGTCGGCCCCGGTGCTGAGGGTCGGTTGCATCTGTGTCTCCGGTGCAGGGGGGTGGTCAGGCGTCGCGGGTCAGCGGCGCCGCGGCGGCGGCCACCAGGCGTGGGCCTTCGCATGCGGATGGCCCGGACTTCTGCCGAGGACTGTGCACATGGGTTCCGGTTGTATCTGCGCCGACCCATATGGAATATCACCCCGTCCGCCAAGGCAAGCAATTCCTGGGGCCGATGCCGCGCGATCGCGGCGCAAGGTAAGGTGCCGCGTTCTAAATCGGCCTGTCCGGGCTTGGCCCGGCTGGTCTTTTGGCCCACCCGTGCCGTTGCGCACAGGGCGGTTGCGCCTCCATTCAGACTAATGCTGGCGCGCTCCCGGCGGCGTGGCCTGTTTGCCGCGCCAAAGAATGAACAGACCGGACAGCACGATTAAACCCGCCCCCAGCATCATCGACGGGCTCACCTGCTCGCCAAAAACCACGACCCCCAGCGCTATTCCAAACAGCAGGCGGGTGTATCTGAAGGGGGTGACGGCAGAAACATCTCCGGTGCGCATCGCTTTCATCAGGCAGGAATAGGCCGCGACGCCGGCCAGCACGGCGCCGGACAGGAACAGCCAGGCGTCAGGGGTTGGCATCACGAAAGGGGCGGCCTGCCAGCCCGAAAACAAGATGCCGGCAGCAAGGATGGACAGAAAGCCATACAGCCCGAGAATCGACGTGTTGAGCGAGGCGGGGGCGGCGCGGCTGGCCAGGTCGCGCCCGGCAAACCCGAGCATGCCGAGAATCGCCAATAGCGACAGCAGGGAAAAACTGTCCGCACCTGGCTGGACGATGACCACGACCCCCAGCAATCCGATCAACACCGCCGTCCATCGGCGCCAGCCGACCTTCTCGCCAAAGACCAGGGCGGCGCCCGCGACCACGACCAGCGGCGCCGCCTGCAGGATCACCGTTGTGACCGAGAGCGGGGTCAAGGACAGGGCAAGCACGAAAAACAGCCTGCCGACGATCTCGAAGACCACGCGAAAACGCATCGGTCGCGAAACCACGTCAGGCACGAACAGCGGCCGTTTCTGAATCAGCAACAGACCGGCAAAAACAAAAGCCCCGCCCAAGCCGAAAAGGATCAATATCTGACCGACCGGCAATGTCAGGGCGGCCGCTTTTACAAAAGCGTCCTCGACGGCGAAAACCGCCATTGCGGTGATCATCCAAACGCTGCCGATCAGATTGGCCCTGCGGTCATTTGCAATGCGAGCTGTCATTATTAATCCCAGGCCGGTTTCCAGTCTGGCCGCCAAGATGACAGCGCCATTCCGCGAAACATGTCGGGCCGGGATGCCGCACGGCCCGCGATCGGTCAATGCGCAAGCGCTTGATACCTGAACGATTCGGTGATTCCGCCTGGACGCCTGGACGCTGCCGGATTCGGCCCTTGCAGACGCTGAGGGGCCGCGTTGCGACGGCATGCAGCATGGCTGTTGGCCTCAACGCGGTGGAGCAGAAACCAATACAAGGCAAGTAAGCTGGCGATGGTCCAAGGTGAAACTTGCGGTTCGGCGTCCAATCGGTAAGGTCGACCTGTGTTTGGATGAAAATGCAACGAATAATGCGCCATTCCAGACGCAATACCTAGGGAGGAAAATCTATGACTTCGAAGACATTCGACCGCCGGTCGTTTCTGAAAAAGAGTGCACTGGCCGGGACTGCCGCAACCGGTGCCACGCTGGCAGCGCCAGCGGTTCTGGCGCAGTCCCCCATCGTGATGAAGATGCAGACTTCCTGGCCTGCCTCGGACATCTGGGACGAGTTCGCCAAGGATTATGCCCAGAGAGTCGACGAGATGTCGGGGGGACGTCTGAAAATCGATGTGCTGCCCGCGGGCGCGGTTGTGGCCGCGTTCCAGGTGCTCGATGCGGTGAATGACGGCGTGATCGACGCCGCGCATTCAGTGCCGGTTTACTGGTACGGCAAGAACAAGGCGGCCTCGCTGTTCGGCACCGGTCCCGTCTTCGGCGGCTCGGCCACGACGATGCTGGCCTGGTTCTACGAGGGCGGCGGCGCCGAGCTCTACCGCGAGCTGACGCAGGACATCATGGGGCTCGACGTGATCGGCTATCTTGGCTTTCCGATGTTCGCGCAGCCCTTCGGCTGGTTCAAGGGCGAGGTCAGCACGCCGGCCGACCTGCAGGGCTTCAAATACCGGACCGTGGGCCTGGCCGCCGACCTGATGGCCAAGCTTGGCATGTCGGTCGCCCAGCTTCCGGGCGGCGAGATCGTCCCGGCGATGGAGCGCGGCGTGATCGACGCGTTCGAGTTCAACAACCCGACCTCCGACCGCCGTTTCGGGGCGCAGGATGTGGCGACCAACTACTACCTGTCCTCGTATCACCAGGCTTCGGAAAGCTTCGAGTTCCTGTTCTCGCGCACCTTTGTCGAGGATCTCGATCCCGACTTGCAGGCGATCCTGAAATATGGCGTCGAGGCCGCTTCGACAGCCAACACCGCAAAGGCCATGCGCCAGTACTCCACCGACCTGAAAGAGCTTCAGGAAGGCGGCGTGACCGTACGCCGGACGTCGAAAGAGATCCTCGACGCACAGCTGGCGGCCTGGGACCAGCTGATCCCCGAGCTGGAGCAGGACGAGTTCATGAAGCGCTGCCTCGACAGCCAGCGGGAATGGGTCGAAAAGGTCGCCTACTACGAGCTCATGAACGCGCCGGATTACGCGCTTGCCTACGACCACTACTTCCCCGGCAAGCTCTCGCTCTGAGGCGAACCGATAATCATCGAAGACCCCGGCGCGGTTCCGTGCCGGGGTAAGCGTATGGAAGGGGGAGCTCCGAATGATCGGGTTTATCCGTTTTGCTGACAATCTCTCGGCAGCGTTCGGCAAGGTATTCGCCTGGCTGATCATCCTGATGTCCGTCGGGACCGGGTACGAAGTTTTTGTGCGTTACGTGCTGAATGCACCGACGGCATGGGCGCTGGACGTGTCGTTCATCATGTACGGCACGCTTTTCATGATGGGTGGCGCCTATACACTCTCGCGCGGGGGGCATGTGCGGGGCGACTTCCTGTACCGCCTCTGGCAGCCCAGGACCCAGGCCAAGGTCGACCTGGTGCTGTATTTCCTGTTCTTCTTTCCCGGCATCCTCGCGCTGATCTTCGCGGGATGGAAATACGCCGCGCGGTCCTGGCAATACACCGAAGTCTCGATCAACAGCCCCGCCGGCGTCCCGATCTACCAGTTCAAAACGGTGATGGTGGCCGCGGGTATCCTCTTGTTCGTCCAGGGCATTGCGCAGGTCTGCCGCTGCATCGTGGCGATCCGCACCAATGAATGGCTCGAAGCCGAAGAGGACGTGTTCGAGACCGAAGACCTGCTGATCCGGCAAGCTCACGAGGCCGAAAGGGACACACACACATGACCGACCCCCAAGTCGCCTTGATGATGCTGGCGCTGTTCATCGTATTCGTTTTCCTCGGTTTTCCGATCGCCTTCACGCTGATGGCCATGGGCATCGGTTTCGGCTATTACGCCTATTTCGACGCCCGTCGGATGTGGCGCGATTTCGACCGGCTGGACGAGACCGCGACCACCTGGGACAGCTGGACGACCTGGATCGACGGGTTCCTAAACAACCGAATATTCGACCTCTTCGTGAACCAGACCTATACGGTGATGTCGAACGAGGTGCTGACCGCGGTGCCGCTGTTTCTGTTCATGGGCTACATCGTCGAGCGCGCCAATATCGTCGACAAGCTGTTTTCGACCCTCAACATCGCGTCGAAAAACGTACCCGGTTCGATGGGCGTTGCGGCACTGATCACCTGCGCGCTGTTTGCCACCGCGACCGGCATTGTCGGTGCGGTTGTGACCCTGATGGGCCTGCTGGCGCTGCCGCAGATGCTGAAGGCTCGCTATAACCCGTCGTTTGCAAGCGGCATTATCTGCGCCGGCGGTACGCTCGGCATCCTGATCCCACCCTCGATCATGTTGATCGTCTATGCCGCCGCCTCGGGCGTCTCGATCGTGCGCCTCTATGCCGCGGCGCTGCTGCCGGGGCTGACACTGGTCGGGCTGTATCTGGTCTACGTCATCGGCCGGTCGATCCTTCAGCCGTCCTCGGCGCCGCGGCCCAGCGATGACGAGGTGCCCGACGTTCCGGTGGGACAGCTGCTGCTGATGATCCTGACCTCGTTCATGCCGCTTGCCTTCCTCATCCTGGCGGTCCTCGGCTCGATCCTTTTCGGGCTGGCCACGCCCACCGAGGCAGCGTCGATCGGGGCGCTGGGCGGCATCTTTCTGGCCGTGGTGTACCGCGCGATGACCTGGCAGCGGCTGCGCGAAAGCGTCTATCTCACGGTGCGCACCACCGCGATGGTCTGCTGGCTTTTCGTCGGCTCCTATACCTTCTCGGCGGTATTTTCCTATCTCGGCGGTGAGCACATCATCTCGGAATTCGTGCAGTCGCTGAACCTGACGCCGCTGATGTTCCTGATCCTCGCGCAGCTCATCATCTTCCTGCTCGGCTGGCCGCTGGAATGGTCCGAGATCATCATCATCTTCGTGCCGATCTTCCTGCCGCTGCTGGCGATCTTCGAGGTTGACCCGCTGTTTTTCGGCATCCTCGTGGCGCTGAACCTCCAGACCAGTTTTCTGACACCACCGATGGCGATGTCCGCCTACTATCTGAAGGGGATCGCGCCACCCGAGGTCCGGCTGACCCAGATCTTCTCGGGCGTGATGCCGTTCCTGTTCTGCGTCATCGTCTCGATGGTGCTGATGTACATCTTCCCGCAGATCGTCTTCCACCTGCCGGAGCTGTTCTATGGCCGCTGACGCCAGTGATGCGGGACAACAGCTGCTGGCGCTTGGCGCCAGCGAGCTGCGAGACCGGCTCGCTTCGGGCGCGCTGGATGCGGTGACATTGGTCGAGTCCTGCCTGGCCCGGATCGCGGCGCGCGACCCCGAGGTGCACGCCTGGGCGCATGTCGACCCCGACTTCGCCCGCCATCAGGCGCGGGCGATGGATGCGCATCGCAGGTCGGGGCGCCCGCTCGGCGCGCTGCACGGTCTGCCGGTGGGGGTGAAGGACATCATCGACACCGCGCGGATGCCGACCGGGAACGGATGTGCGCTGGACGCCGGCCGGGTGCCGGCCAAGGATGCCTGGATCATCCAGCGTCTCAAATCGGCCGGCGCGATCATTCTGGGCAAGACCGTGTCCACCGAACTTGCCTACCTGCACCCCGGGGCCACCCGGAATCCGCATAATCTCGACCATACGCCGGGTGGCTCGTCCTCGGGGTCCGCCGCCGCGGTGGCGGACGGAATGGTGCCGCTTGCGATCGGAACCCAGACCGGCGGCTCGGTGATCCGCCCGGCCGCGTTCTGTGGTGTCACCGGGTTCAAGCCGAGCTTCGGGGCGATCCCGCGCAACGGCGTGCTGATGCAGTCGCACACGCTCGACACGCTCGGGGTCTTTGCAAGCGATCCCACCGGAGCGGCGATTTTGGCCGAGGTGATCTTTGGCTATGACCCTGCCGATACGGCGACCTCACCCGCGCCATTTCCGGCATTGGAGCGCACCGCCGCCAGCGCGCCGCCGCTGCCGCCGGTCTTCGCCATTGTGCGCCCGCCCGGCTGGGAGCGCGCCGATGACGACCTGAAACAGGCCATTGCCGGGCTGGAAGAGGCCCTGGGCGAGCAGGCCTTTTCCGTGGACCTGCCGGAGATCTTCGCCGAAGCCGCCGCGCAGCGCGAACGCATCAACCTCGCCGAGATGTCCCGCTATTATTATCATTACGAGCGTGACGGGGCGGCGCAGCTCTCCGACGTGGTGCTGAAGGCCATCCGCAGCGGCGCCACCATGCCCGCCCGCGATTATCTCGCCGCGCTCGACTGGCCGCGGATCCTCGGCGTGGCGCTGGAGGAAATCTTCTCCCGCTGCGACGCAATTCTGTGTCCCGCGGCACCGGGTCCGGCACCAGCCGGGTTGGAAAGCACCGGCGACGCGATCTTCAACGGGCTCTGGACGCTCTGCGGCACCCCAGCCGTGACCGTGCCGATCCTGACCGCAAGCAACGGCCTGCCGATGGGGGTGCAACTTGTCGCCGGGCGCGGGGACGACGCGCGGCTGATGCGCACCGCCCGGTGGCTTTATGACTGGGCCGACGGCTGAAAAGGAACGAAACAGACATGTTACGCCTTCTCTATCTCATCGCCTTCCTCATCTTTGCGGCGTTTGTGGGTATCCTCGCCTATAGCGTCCCAAGCCCCGATCTGATCGCTGTGGTGGTGTTCACCCTCGCTCTCGTGGGGTGGGACTGCTACCGAACCACCCGCGGTCCGCGCAATTAGATGCGATGCCGGGCCCGATGCGCGGCGCCGTCTTTCCCGTGCGCCAAGTCGAGGTGACGTGCCGCCGGCGACGGGGTCGGCCGTTGGCGTCCGGTCATTCCACCGCCTTGGCCTGATTGACCCGCGCCGACAGCGCCGCGTGGTTCTCCACCCGCTCGGAATAGCGGTCGACAAGATGTTCGCGGATGTCGCGGGTCAGCAGGGTGAAGCGCATCAACTCCTCCATCACATCGACGATGCGGTTGTAATAGGGCGAGGGTTTCATCCGGCCATGTTCGTCGAATTCGTCCCAGGCCTTGGCCACCGAGGACTGGTTGGGAATGGTCAGCAGCCGCATCCAGCGGCCCAGGATGCGCAGCTGGTTCACCGTGTTGAACGATTGCGACCCGCCGCAGACCTGCATCACCGCCAGCGTCTTGCCCTGGGTGGGGCGCACGCCGCCAAGCGACAGCGGGATCCAGTCGATCTGGCTCTTCATGATGCCGGTCACCGCGCCGTGGCGCTCGGGAGAGGACCAGACCATGCCCTCGCACCAGCTGACCAGGTCGCGGAGTTCGGCGACCTTTGGATGCTCGACCGGGGCGCTGTCGGGCAGGGGCAGGCCGCGCGGATCGAAAAGGCGCACCTCGGCCCCGAAGCGGGTCAGGATGCGCGCGGCTTCCTCGGCGGCAAAGCGCGAGAAGCTGCGTTCGCGCAGCGAGCCGTAGAGGATCAGGATGCGGGGCGCGTGGTGGCTGCGGTCGGCTGGAAACAGCGCCTCGGGGTCGATCGGCGCGAAGGCGGCCTCTGAGAGTTGCGGGGTGTCGGTCATAGACAGTCTCCGTTTGCGTCGATGACCACCGGCTCGGCACCGCTGGCGCCCCGGGCGGCCCGCACGGCGCCGCAGTTGGGGGTGGGAAGGATGACGATCATCGCTCAGGCTCCGGTTTCGGGAAAGCGCGCCCGCGTGCGGTTGGCGAAAGCCACAAGCGACAGCATCACCGGCACCTCGACCAGCACGCCCACCACGGTGGCCAGCGCGGCGCCGGAGTTGAGCCCGAAAAGGCTGATGGCGACGGCGACGGCAAGCTCGAAAAAGTTCGAGGTGCCGATCATCGCGCAAGGGGCGGCGATGCGGTGCGGCACCTTGAGGAGCCAAGCCGCGCCATAGGCCAGCGCGAAGATTCCGTAGCTCTGGATCAGGATCGGCACCGCGATCAGCACGATCACCCCGGGGCGCGAAAGCAGGGTCTCGCCCTGAAGGCCGAACAGGATCGCCACCGTCGCGATCAGGCCGAGCATCGAGAGCGGCTTGATGCGGGCGGTAAAGGCCGCGATCGCCGCCTCGGATCCCAGTGCGCGGCGGGTCAGCAGCCCCGCCAGCAGCGGCAGGACGACATAGAGCACCGTGGCCAAGACCAGCGTGTCCCATGGCACGGTGATCTCGGTCACGCCCAGCAGCAGCGCCACGATCGGGGCGAAGGCCACCACCATGATCAGATCGTTCACCGACACCTGCACCAGCGTGTAGGTGGCGTCGCCGCGGGTGAGCTGGCTCCAGACGAAGACCATCGCGGTGCAGGGGGCCGCGCCGAGCAGGATCAGACCGGCGATATATTGCGCGGCATCCTCGGGCGCGATCCATGCGGCGAAGATATGTTCGAAGAACAGCACCGCGAGGAAGGCCATGGTGAAGGGTTTGATCAGCCAGTTCACCACCAGCGTGACCAGCAGGCCCCTGGGCTGCCTGGCCACCCCGGCGACGGCACCGAAATCGACATTGACCATCATCGGGTAGACCATCGCCCAGATCAGCACCGCGACCACCAGGTTGATCGAGGCGACCTCGGTCGCGGCGATGGCGGTGACGAGGCCCGGCGCCACGCTGCCGATGGCGAGGCCAACCACCATGGCAAGCGCGACCCAGAGGGTCAAAAGACGTTCAAAGCGGCCCATCGGGGCCGGGGCGGCGGTGTCGGACATGCAAGGTCTCCGAGCTGAGGCTGTGGTATTAATCCGTCATTTCGCGGATTTAAGGATTAAGGGCTGGGTAGGCGCATGCTCACAGCTTGTCAATACTCCTCATTTCGCGTAATTACGAATTATGGACCAGAGCTCTGCCATCGACGCCTTCAGCGCGCTTGCCCACGACACCCGGCTGGAGATCTTCCGCCTGCTGGTGCGGCGTGGCCCCGAGGGCACGCCGGCGATGGAGGTCGGACGGCTTCTTGGGCTGAAGCCCTCGACCCTGTCCGGGCATCTTGCAACGCTGAAGCGCGCCGGGCTGGTCAGCGCCGAACGGCAGCATCGCGAGGTGTTTTACGCGCCCCGGTTCGACGCGGTGAACGGATTGGTGCGCTTTCTGCTCGACGATTGCTGCGGCGGCGATGAAAGCGCCTGCGCCGGGCTCGTCCTGCCCAGATTATAAGCGCCGCCGCGGCCGGCGCGGGCCGGTCACAATGCCAATCGGGGGCAGGGCGCAACGCCTTTCGGCCTGCGCTTGCGGCGCCACCGATCCCGCCCAAACAGGCCGGTCTTGCGATGATCCCGTCCTGCAACCGATCTTGGGCCCGGCCCCGAACAGGCACGCTGGGCAGACCTGGCGCTGCCGTGTGTTCAGGATGCGGGATCAGGCCAGCAGGTCATAATCATAGGCGGCAAGCACGGCCGGGTTCTGGAAGGCGAAATAGTCGACGCTTTCGGCGATATGGTTGGTCTCGGAATCGCGGCTTTTCTCCTCTTCCACCGAGACCGCAAAGCCGGTGGCTGTCGCGCCATCGCCGCGCGCCCATGCGGTGTCTTTGCCGTCAAAGCTCGACAGGGCGGCGATGGCATTCCCGCCACCGGGCAGGGCGGCGCCCAGGTCGACCACGGCCTCGGCGTCGGTGACACCGGCCCGCCGGCCGGCCACCCAGTCGAACCCGTCGACGTTGCCGCTGCCGGCCTCGATGGCGACCCAGCCGAGCGTTTCGGCCACATGCCCGCCGGAGTTGCGCGCCTCTTCCTCCTGCATCGTCAATTGAAACCCCTCCGCCGTGGCGCCCTGTTGACGCGTGGTGACGAAATCGGAGCCGTTAAAGCTCTGCACCTGGCTGAGAATGACCGGCGCATTGCCGAAGTCGCCCGCAAAGGTGACGGTTTCGAAGCCCTGCGGCGACAGTTTGCTGCTGGTCTGCGTGCCGGCTTCCAACACCGTGCCATCCGGCAGAATCCAGCTCCCGGCCTCGACCACCAGATAATTGACGGTTTCATTGGCGTGCCAGCCGTCGAGGTAATTCGGTTCCTGCAAGTGCAGCGTCAGCTCCTGGCCGCTGACGTCGCTGATCCGCACGTTCACCGGCTGCCCGCCATTCTGGGTGGCGACGAAGGCGACAACCACCGGGTTGTCATAGCTGTGCTGCAGCGTCACCGTTGTGGCGCGGTGGTTCAGCGTCACCTGACCGGTTTCGGCAATCGCGGGCGTCAGCAGGGCGGAGGTGTCAATAACCGCGTCGGCAAAGTGGATTTCCTCGATCCCGTCCAGACTGTCGGTCCCGTCATCGCCATCGCCCGGATCGACATCCTGCACCTGGATCAGGCCCTGCGCCGTCACCGAAACCGCGTATCCCGCGCGGTTGCCGGCGTACTCCGCCCGGTCGCCGCTGCTGTGGGCGCCGCCGTGCAACATGTCATCTCCCGGCCCGCCGGTGAGACTGTCGTCGCCGGAACCGGCCCAGATCACGTCATTCCCGCGCCCCGCCGTCACCACGTCGTCGCCGTCCAGCGCCATCAGGGTTTCGTCGATCTGCAGGCCGGCCATCAGGTCATTGCCCGCGGTGCCGTAGAAGATACCGTCGGCCGGCGGCGTCACATCCGCGACGATGTTGCCCCAGCTTGCGAAACCGATGAAGTCGTCGCTGTTCATCCCCGCCGGTAGCAAGGCCGAGGGCGTGCCGCCGGCGGCGTGCAGCAGGGCGCCGATGAAGGCGTTGGAATTCTCTTCGAACAGGCTGTAGTCGTAGTTGCTGCCATCGATCAGGCGCGCGTATTTGACCATGAACGCCCAGGCGTCATCATCGGTCAGCTGCGGAAAGTCGAGCGGCGTGCTGACCCGCTGCTCGGGGGTATCGCCATCACGGTCATCGGCCGAGTCTGGCAGCGCGACATTGACCTCGATTGCCATCTCGCCAAAGGGCCAGAAGCTGTTCTCGGGACCCGACCGCAAGACGTATTCGTCGCCGTTGATGTCCCTGAACACCAGGTAAAGATGCTGGAACGGCAAGGAAAACCCGAGCGAATCCACGTTGCTTGTTTCGATGAATATTTCGCCGCTCATGATCCCCCCCCAACCGGCGCCAATGCGCCCGACGCTACGCCACGGGTCGAGGATACACCAAAACCCGCCCCAGGCCGAGCGCGCCGGGTTGGCTGGTGCCGGCACGCCTTGGTTGGGCCGGGGCGGGCAGGGCGACCCGGTGGGAGGTATTCGCGCCATTCGGGACAGGATGTCGCGGTGATGCCTCTTGCCCGGTGCCCTGTGTGCCACATCTCCTGGCCCGAGGATCGCTGACCTAAAGGGCCTGAGATGGTGCATGACACGGGAACACGCATGGTCGGGCCGAAGGCTGGACGCGGATCAGAAAGCCTGCCCACTGACGCAGAGGGTCTGACCGTCTATTTCGATGGCAGCTGCCCGCTCTGCAGCGCCGAGGTCGCGCATTACGCGGCACAGCGCGGCGGAGACACGCTTGCATTTGTGGATGTCTCGAAAGAGGACAGCGCCATCGGCGCGGACCTGGCGCCGGGCGATGCGATGCGCCGCTTTCACGTGCGCAGGGCAGACGGCCGCCTGCTTTCGGGCGCCCGGGCGTTTATCGCCATCTGGGAAACCTTGCCGCGATGGTGCTGGGCGGCGCGGATCGCGGCTGTGCCGGGCATGCCTTACATGCTGGAAGGGGCCTATCGGCTGTTTCTGCCGATCCGGCCGGTCCTGTCGAAACTCGCCTCGGTTCTGGGCGCCAGGCCGGCCAATAGCTGCCCCCGTGACGATGGTGCGGAGCGCCCTTGGTGATCATCGCGCTTGCCGGGCGCGGGTGAGGCCCTGAATGATCCGGCGCCCTGTCCGGGGCGTAAACCCTGGGACAACAGCAGGAGGTTGGACATGTTGAACAAGCTGCTTCCGAACAGGCCCGAGGGTTTGCCCGAGCGCCCCGAGCCCCGGCCGGACAGCGCCGGGCCCATGCGGATGACCGCGCTCGACCTGCGGTCGCAGGACCCGTCCGCCGCGCGGGATCGGGCCGCGCATCGGCGCAGCACCTGGCTCTACGAAGATCTGCTGAACTGAGCGCGCCAGGACCGCGCGGCAGACGTGGCCGGCGGTAAACGACAAAGACAAAGACATAGATCACGCCGGGCCACTGCCCGGCTTTTTCATGCGCCCGCGCTGGCTGTGCAAATTGACGCAGGGGATGGACCGCGCGGATTGCGGGTCTATCTGAATTTTCAGAAATAACTGAAATTACCGCAAGCCGAGGGCAACTCGATGAAAATCCCGCCACTCCAACAGGAATTTGTACTTCACTTTGGTGAAATGGGCAGCCGCTGGGGCATCAACCGCACCGTCGGGCAGATCTATGCCCTGCTGTTCCTGTCCGCCGACGCATTGAACGCCGACCAGATCACCGAGGCGCTGGGCATCAGCCGGTCCAACGCCTCGATGGGGCTGAAGGAATTGCAGGCCTGGCGGCTGGTGCGCCTGAAACATGTGCCCGGCGACCGCAAGGACCATTTCACCACGCCCGACGACCTGTGGGAGATCGTCCGCATCCTGATCGAAGAACGCAAGAAGCGCGAGATCGATCCGACGCTGACCAAGCTGCGCGCGCTGGAGATGCAGGGGCCGGCAGGGGATGACTATTCCGAGGCCCGCATCTCGGAACTGCGCGAGATGATCGAGATGATGACGGGTTTTTACGAAGACATGGCCCGGCTGGAAACCGAGAAGCTGGTGCGCCTGATGACCTATGGCAGCCGGATCGCGGGCCTGATCGACAAGGTGGGCGGCGTCTTCCCGTCCAAGAATCGCTAAAACAAAGGAAACGACGGAATGGAAGCGTTCGACACACTTCTGCTCAGCCGCATCCAGTTTGCGGCAAATATCTCATTTCACATCCTGTTCCCGACGATCACCATCGCCCTGGGCTGGGTGCTGTTGTTCTTTCGCCTGCGCTTTGCCCGCACCGGCGACGATAAATGGATGGCCGCCTACCGGTTCTGGGTGAAGGTCTTTGCCCTGAGCTTTGCCATGGGCGTGGTCTCGGGCATCACCATGTCCTTTCAGTTCGGCACCAACTGGCCGGGCTTCATGGAAACGGTGGGCAACATCGCCGGGCCGCTGCTGGCCTATGAGGTGCTGACCGCCTTCTTCCTCGAGGCGGCCTTTGTCGGGATCATGCTGTTCGGATTTTCCCGCGTGCCGGCCTGGCTGCACATCACCGCGACCGCGCTGGTGGCCATCGGCACCACCTTGTCCACCTTCTGGATCATCGTGCTGAACAGCTGGATGCACACGCCGCAGGGCTATGAAATGGTCGATGGCGTCGCCTATGCCACCAACTGGTGGGAGGTCATCTTCAACCCCTCGATGCCGTATCGCTTTGCCCATATGGTGCTGGCCTCGTTCCTGACGGTCTCCTTCCTGGTGGCCGGTGTTTCGGCCTTCCGCTGGATAATCGGCGACCGTTCGCGCGACGTGCGCGCGACGCTCAAGACCGGCGTCGCCATCGCCGCGCTGCTGATCCCGATGCAGATCTTCATGGGCGACATGCACGGGCTGAACACGCTGGAATACCAGCCGCAGAAGGTTGCCGCGATGGAGGGCAACTGGGAGACCGGGCCAAACGTGCCTTTGTTGCTGTTCGCGCTGCCGGATGAACAGGCGCGCGACAACCGGTTCGAGATCGGCGTGCCCAACGGTGCCTCGATCATTCTCAAGCATTCGCCCGAGGGCGTGGTGCCCGGCCTGAACGATTTCGTGGCCGCGGACGGCACCCCCCAGCACCCTCCGGTTGCGCCTGTCTTCTGGTCCTTCCGGGTCATGGTCGGCACCGGGTTTGCCATGCTTGCGCTCAGCTGGAGCGCCGTCTTCTTCATGTGGCGTCGCCGCAGCCGGCACCAGGGCCGGATCGGCGGTCACTGGATGGCGGTCGAGGGCCTGCCCAAACCGCTGCTCTGGGCGCTGGTGCCGATGGCCTTCTCGGGCTGGGTCGCCACGCTGGCCGGCTGGTACACCACCGAGATCGGCCGCCAGCCCTGGCTGGTGCAAGGGGTCATGACCACCGACATGGCGGTGGCCGATGTGCCGGCGCCGATGGTGGTGGGCACGCTGGTCGCCTATCTGGCGATCTATGCCGCGCTGCTGATCGCCTATATCGGCGTGATTGCCTACCTCGCCCGCAAGGCCGCGCGGGGGGGCGACGCCCGCGCCGACAGCATGATCCATTCGGGCAAGGCGCCTGTCGTCGCCCTGAACCCCGCGGAGTAAGCCGATGTTGCCTGACTTCACCAACCCGGCCGAATGGCTGCCCTGGGCCTTCGCCTCGCTGATGGGGCTGTCGATCCTGGTCTATGTCGTTCTGGACGGGTTCGACCTGGGCGTCGGCATCCTGTTTCCGCTGGCAACCCCGGACGAGCAGGACCGCATGATCGGATCGATCGGGCCGTTCTGGGACGCCAACGAAACCTGGCTGGTGCTGGCGGTGGGCCTGCTGCTGGTGGCCTTCCCGACCGCGCATGGCATGATCCTGTCCTCGCTCTACCTGCCGGTCTTCGCGATGCTGATCGGGCTGATCCTGCGCGGCGTCGCCTTCGAGTTCCGCGCCAAGGCGCGGGCCCGGCACAAGGCGCTGTGGAACCGGCTGTTCTTTGCCGGATCGCTGGTCACCGCGCTGGCGCAGGGGTTTATGCTGGGGCTTTACATCATGGGGCTGGAAAAGACGCCACAGACCTACCTGTTCGCCACGGTGACCTCGGTTTTCCTGACCGTGGGCTATGGCTTTATCGGGGCAACCTGGCTGGTGCACAAAACCACCGGTGACTTGCAGGCCAAGGCGCTGAACTGGGCGCGGGGCACCCTGTGGGGCGTCATTGCCGGGATCGGCGCGGTGTCGCTTGCGACGCCGCTGGTCAGTGACCGCATCCTTGGCAAATGGTTCAGCTTTCCGAATATCCTGTGGCTGGCGCCGCTGCCCCTGCTGTCCGGCGCGCTGGTTGTCGCGCTTTGGCTGATGCTGCGCCGGATGCCCTTTGCCGGCGACCGCTGGAACTGGCTGCCCTTCGCGACCTCGAGCGGCATCTTCGCACTGGCCTATCTTGGGCTTGCCTACAGCTTCTACCCTTACGTGGTGCCCGAGCGGCTGACGCTTTACGAGGCCGCCGCCGCGCCCGAAAGCCTGATGATCATCCTGGTCGGAGCCTGTTTCGTCGTGCCGATCATCATTGGCTATTCGGTGCTGGCCTACGTGATCTTCCGCGGCAAGGCGACCGCGCTGCGCTATGAATGAGGCGCGTGCCGAGCGTGGAACGGGCGGCGATTTGCCCCGTTAACTGGCCCCGCTCGGCTTGTTGATATGGGCCCAGAGAAGCTCGGCGCCCTTGTCGGCGTCCAGTGCAAGGGCGGCCTGGGCGATCTGTTCGTGGTCCGCGGCGCTGTGTTGCAGCCGCTGCCGCAAGGCATCCGAATCCGTGATCCGGAGATAGGCGTGGATGCGGAAGCGGCGCGTCATGTCATAGCGATCCCGCACCAGGTCGATCAAAGCCGGGGACTCCGCATTGGCGATCAGGCTCATGTGAAAGGCGCGGTTGCGGTCATCCCAAGTGCGGATTGCGCGCGCGGGATTGTCAAGCATCGCGGCCTCGGCTTCCTTGAGAAGGAAATGCGAACTGACGATCCCGGCCCGCCATTCCGGCGTCTGATGTGCAACCGACCAGCGAAAGGCGAGGGATTCGAGTTCGGCGCGCAGCCGCGTATTGTCGAGCAGCACCTCGGAGGTCATGTCGGAAACGAAGAAACCGCGCTGTTCGATGGCGTCCACGTACCCTTCGCCGCACAATTGCGACAGCGCCTCGCGGGCCGAAGCGGCGCTGATATCGTAGGTCTGCCTGACCCAGGCGACCTTGAGCTTTTCGCCGGGCGGCAGCCGCCCCGCAGAGATGTCCGCGCGCAAGGCATCCGTTGCCTTGTGGATCACGCCGCCCGCATCGGGTTCCATATTCAGCGAGTCTATGTTCATTTCGCCTTGTGATCCCATAAAATATCAGATATTATTCCCTCTTGTAGGATTAATCCGGATATAGCTGATAATGTACCGAACGATCGTCGTCGGCTCAAGTGGGGAAATCGGCCTTGCGGTGATGCGTGCGGCAATCGCGCGGGGCGATCAGGCCTTTGGTCTGGACCTGTCCCCGACCGATATTCCCGGCAGTGCCGGCACCGGCCAGATCGATCTTAGGAACGATTCCAGCGTGCAGGCGGGCTTTGCCGCTGCGGTAAAGCAGCTTGGCGGGGTTGACGTGGTTGTAAACGCCGCGGGGCTGATGGCGCGCGGTTCGCTTCTGGAGACCAGCGTGGCCGAGTTCCTGCGCACGATCGACACCAATCTGGGTGGCGCGTTCCGGTTGACCCAGGCGGCCGCGCGGATCATGCAGCCCCAGGGGGGCGGGGCGATCATCCACATATCCTCGATCCATGCGCTGCGCGGCGCCCCCAACCGGGTGGCCTATGCCGCGTCCAAGGGGGGGCTTTCGGCCTTTATCCACGCGGTCGCGAGCGAGCTTGGGCCAGCCGGGATCACCATCAACGCGGTTGCCCCGGGTCCCACCGGCCGGGGCATGGGATCGGCCCCGCAGGACCGTGCCCGCGCGCTCGAGCGGACGCCGCTGCAGCGTGCCGCAGATGCGGAGGAGGTGGCCAGCGCGGTTTTGTTCCTGACTTCGCAGGCCGGCCGCTTTATTACCGGCCATGTGCTGCCGATTGACGGCGGTGCAAGTTCCACTTTCTTTTCTGCCTCGCAGCACGCGGGGCTGGACAAGATGCGCCCGGACAGCGAAGGGCCAGGCCAGGCGCACAATATTTCTGTTATGGAGGAGACAAACCAATGAAGACGTTTATGAGGTCGATGGCGGTCGGCACCGCCCTATCCGCCGTGATGATGACGGCGGCCAGCGCCGAGACCAGGATCACCTATAAATCGGCCAAGACCGGGTCGTCCTATTACCAGATGGGCGTGGAATTGGCCGAAGCGGTGAAGCGCGGCACCGATGGCGATGTGATCATGACCATCGAGGAAAGCCAGGGCTCGGTCCAGAACGTGATGGAAGTGCGCGCCCGCGGCGGTGATTACGTGTTCACCACGCCGCCCTCGCTTGCCACCGCCGCCGCTGCCGCCACCGGACCCTTCGCGGACAAGGGGCACGAAAACTTTTCCGAGATTCGCGCCTTGTTCCCGATCCCGTCGTTGACGATGCATTTCGTCATGTCGGCGGAAACCGGCGCGACAAAGCTTGCCGATATCGAGGGCACCAGCGTGCTTCTCGGCAAAGGTTCCTTCGGTGCCACCGAAGGTGAGAAATACATCGACCTGTTCGGCCTGGCCGGAAAGGTCGAGATCGCCGATGCCGAGTTGTCGAATGCGGTGGCGGCGCTGAAAAACGGCCAGATCGACGGGTTTGTGACCGCCGGGTCCTGGCCCGCGCCCAACGTGATCGAGGCGGCGGCGTCGACCCCGGTCACGGTGCTGAGCATGTCCGAGGAGGAGATCGCCAAGACCGGCCGTACCGCGATGACGATCCCCGCCGGAACCTATGCCGGGCAGAGCGCCGACATCCACACGACCTCGCTGCCGGTGATGGCCTTCACCACCACCGCGATGGACGAGGACACCGCCTATCTGCTGACCAAGACCTTTTGGGAGAGCAAGGCGGAAATGGCCGGGGTGGCGCCGTGGTGGGACGGCGTGAATGTCGACATGCTGAACCAGGACGGGATCGCGTTCCATCCCGGTGCCGTGCGGTATTATGACGAGCAGGGGATCGCCCTGCCGGCTGCCAACTAACCGCGATCTTGCGGGGCCGGACGCCCGGGTGTCCGGCCCGTTTGCACATCCTGTTCAGCCATGAGAGATCCGCGCATGGATTCCGTCGCCCATCACCGGCGTGCCGGCAGCAATTGGCTTGCCTTCGCCGACCGCCTCAGCCGGCCGTTCTGGCTCGTCCTGGCTGCCATCGTCGTGGTCTATCACGTCGGCCTGGTTTTCTACGGCCTGGTGCCCAACCTGGTCAGCCGCCCGGTGCATATGGCGCTGATCCTGCCCTTTGTCCTCGCCGCCGCGCCGGGCACGGCCGGCCAGAAGGCCAGCGGTGCCGTGCTTGCGATCATCGGATCGGCGGCGGCGTTGTGGATCGCGTTTCATCACAACGCGCTTGGCGACCAATACGGGTTTCTCGAAAGCGGATGGCAAATGGCCATTGCCATCTGTCTGTTGCTGGTCGTTCTCGAAGCCGCGCGGCGGGCCATCGGCTGGCCGCTGCCGCTGGTTGCCGGTGTGGCGCTGCTGTACGGGCTGTTCGGGCAGCATATTCCGGGGCAGTTCGGCCATTCCGGCATCCCGTTGGAAAGCTTTCTGGGCACGCTGACCATCGCCGAGGGCGGCATCTGGGGGTCGCTCACCGGGGTTTCGGTGGGGGTTGTGGCGATCTTCGTGATTTTTGGCGCGGTGCTGAACGCGGGTGAGGCCGGGCAGGGCTTCATGAATGTCGCCTCGGCTGCGGCCGGTCGCCTGAAGGGCGGCGCGGCGAAAGTGTCGGTCATATCCTCGGCGCTGTTCGGCTCGATCTCCGGATCGGCCTCGGCCAATGTGGCATCGACCGGCGCGGTTACCCTGCCGGCGATGGAAAAGCTGGGCTATCCCAAGCGCCTGGCCGCAGCGGTCGAGGCCGTTGCCTCGTCCGGCGGGCAGATCATGCCGCCGCTGATGGGCGCCGGCGCCTTCGTGATGGTCGAACTGACGGGCACGCCCTATACCGCGATCATCGCGGCGGCGATCCTGCCGGCGATTCTGTTCTTTGTCGCCGTCTGGGTCGGCATCGATGCCTATGCGCGCCACACCGAACTGAAAAGCGTCGCCAAAGAGGATCGCCCGGCCGCGCGCGACGTGTTCGTGACCTCGCTGTTCTTCCTGGTGCCCTTCACGGTGCTGCTGCTGGGCATGTTCCTGGTCGGCTTCACGCCGGAATATTCCGCCGCATTGGCGATTTTCGCGGGGGCGGCGCTGCTTTTCGTCAATGGCCAGCTGCAATCCAGGCGCGAGCAGATCCTATCGCGCTTTGCAGCGGCCATCCTGAATGCGGCCAAGCAGGTGTCGATGATCGCGGCGATCATCCTCTGCGCCTCGATCATCATCGGGGTGCTGTCGATCACCGGGCTGGGGGTCAAGCTGACCTCGCTGATCCTGGAAGGATCGGGCGGGCTGTTATGGCCCTCGCTGCTGCTGACGGCGCTGGCCTGTCTGCTGCTGGGCATGGAGGTGCCGACCACCGCGGCCTATGTCATCTGTGTGTCAGTCGCGGGTCCGGCCCTGACCCAGCTGGGACTCGAGCCGCTGCAGGCGCATCTTTTCGTCTTCTGGTTCGCCCTGCTGTCGACGATCACGCCACCGGTCTGCGGCGCGGTGTTCATCGCGGCGGGGATGATCGGCGAGAATTGGCTGCGGGTGGCCATCACCGCAATGGCGCTGGGCGTCGGTCTTTACATCATCCCGCTGGGCATGATCGCCAACCCGGCCATCCTCAGCCTGGCCGAAACGCCGCTGCAGGCTTTGATCGCGTTCCTGCAGATCGCCATCGGTCTCAGCGCGATATCCTTCGGCCTGATCGGAACCCGCCGCATCCTGCCATCGCTGGCGCTGATCGCGCTGGGCTTTGCGGTGATCTTCGGGCCGGGGCTGCTGTTGTCGCAAGGCGCCTGACCCGCGCGCGTCCCCGCGCCCCGCAGAAAATGGGGCGCCGGCGCCGGCCGGCCCGAGGCTTGCGGGTCGTTCTACGGCCCGCCGATCCGGCCCAGACCGCGCCGGTTGGTCAGCAGCCGGTCGGGCGCAACTGCCGCCGTCATCGCATGCCCTGCCGGATCGCATCGCCGCTGGCGCCGACCAGATCGGCGTAGAGCGCGGCATCGGTATCGCCCTCGGTGCCGAACAGCAGCACACGCGATGTGGCATCGAGCCCCAGCATCGCCCGCGCTTCCGGGTCTTTCATCGCCACCGCCAGGCCGGCCAGTCCGGCCACGGCGGATTCCCCTGCAACCAGGGCCGCGTCTGTGGGCTGGGGATAGGCCAGCCATTTCATCGCGGCGATGGCCTGCGCGTCCGTCACGGCGATCGCGGCATCGCCGTGGTCTTTCAGGATCTCCCAGGCAAGTGCCGACACTTCGCCACAGGCCAGGCCCGCCATCAGCGTATCCAAATCGCCTTCGACGGCGGTAGGGGCACCGGCCTGGACCGTCGCCAGGACGCAGGCGGATTTGTCCGGGTCGCACAGCACGATGGTCGGGCGGTCAGGTCCGAATTTGCGCACCACATGCGCGGTCACCGCGGCGGCCATGCCGCCGACGCCGGTCTGCAGAAAAATGTGGGTCGGCGGTGTGTCCAGCGCGTCGATCGCTTCGGCGGCCATCAGTTCATAGCCCTGCATGACGTCCCTGGGCACCTCCATATAGCCCGGATAAGAGGTGTCGGAGACCACGAACCAGCCCTCGCGGGTGGCGGTGTCCTGTGCTTCGCGCACCGAGTCGTCATAGTTGCCGGCACAGCGGCGCACCTCGGCGCCATAGGCCGCAATGGCGGATTTGCGCGCCTCGGACACGGTGGCATGAATGAAGATCACGCAGGCACAGCCGAAGCTCTGCGCACCCCAGGCGACCGAGCGGCCGTGATTGCCATCGGTGGCGCAGCAGACGGTGATCCCGGCGACAATCTCGGGATGCGCCCGGCCGGTGACTTCGGACATCTCAACCGCGCGGCCCAGGGTTTCGGACAGCTGCGCCTGCAGCAGCCGTGCCACCGCATAGGCGCCGCCAAGCGCCTTGAAACTGCCAAGGCCAAAGCGGCTGCCCTCGTCCTTGAAATGGATATCGGCCACGCCGATGGACTGCGCCAGCGCCGGCAGCGGCACCAGCGGGGTTTCGGCATAGCCCGGCCAACCCGAGATGGTCGCGCGGGCGGCGGACAGGCCCGCCGCACTGAGGATCGCATCCTGTGCGGCGGTCCAGGTGGCGGTCTTGGATGCCAAAGGATTCAGGCACAGCGTAAAGGCTTCGGGTGTGCCTTCGAAGCGGGTGATCTGGCGCGTCATCGTGTCCTCCGTTGGTCCTGCCGCTGGCAAGAAAACCCCAGGCGGCCCCGCCGTCCGGGCTGGGAGTCAAAGGTGTTCCTCCGCCTCTTCGAACGAGGCGAGCATGAAGTCGAGCATCGCGATCTCTTCGGCGCCATGGCTTTCCTCGATCAACGCGCGCGGCGGGCGGCGCCGCTGCGGCGAACGTGGCCCGTATCTCGGGCAAGATGGCCCGCGTGTCCAGCTTGGCCGCCGATGCCAACAGCCCCTTGTCAGACGCTTCGATCACCCGGCGCTTCAAGCGGCCAAGATCGGTGGCCGGGCCGCAGCCCGCGATATCGCCTCGGCCAGACCTGATGCGGCAAATTTCAGGCCGCTGCGGCCGCGCCTCAGTCCTGGAAGGCGTCGAACCGGTCCTGCAATTTGCGCATCCGGTTCAGGCGATCCGACACCGCATCGCCAAGATGCGCAATGATGTCGTCCAGCAACAGCCCGGTCGCGCAGGAAAACGGCGCCTGGCTGTCCCAGAACAGTCGTGAATCCGTGCGCAGCGGCAGCACGATATCGGTGTAGTCGCGCGCCCAATAGCAGTGTGAATCACAGATCAGCACGATCGAGACGTCGTCTTCCACCGCGGCCGACAGCAGCGCATGGCTGAGCCGGGTATAGCGGCGCATCTCGAACAGGACGATGCAGCGATCCGCCTCGTTGCCGGCGAATACCTCGGCAAAGGTGCCGTCGCAGCCATCCTGCTGATGCACCCCATCGCGCAGGTAGGTCAGCCGCTCGGCAAAGCTGGAGGCGATGCCGCGGATGGTCTGGAAGCCGGCAACATGCACCTGGGTGGCGCCCGAAATCGTCTTGACGGCTTTGCTCCAGACCGGTGTGCCGCGCAATTCATAGGCGCTTTGCAGGCCGTTCACCTCAAGCTCGAAACTGTCCCAGTTGCCGGCTTCCTCGCTGGTGTCGCGGATGCGCTCTAGCCGGTTCGAAACCAGCACCGGGCCGGAATCGATCTCGTTGCGCAGATCGCCCTTCAACTCGTTCAGCCCCTGATAGCCCAGGGTGCGCAGAAATCGCCCGACGGTCATCTGGCTGACCCCGACCGTTTCCGCGATCGAGGCGGCGGTTTCAAAGGCCAGCCGGTCGAAATTGATCAGCATGTAATTGGCCACCGCCTTCTCGGCCTTGGTGAAACGCTGGAAGTTCTGGCTCAGCCGTTCGCGCAGGCCGATGTCATTATTCGCGTCGTTCATGCCGGACTCCCTGCCAGACGATGGAACCAGGGCTGTGCCGCCTCGACCTGGCCGGCCAGCCGGAACAGGACATCCTCCCGCCCGAAGCCGGCCGAGGCCATCACCCCGACGGGAAGCCCGTCTTCGGTCCAGTGCAGCGGCAGCGACATGCTGGGTTGCCCCGTCACATTGAACATCTGGGTGAAGGGTGAAAAGGCCGCAAGCGCCTCGCGATAGCCGGCAAGGTCGTCGGTATCGGTGCGCTGCGTGTTCAGCAGGGGCGGCGGATGCCCAAGCGTCGGGCTGAGCACCACGTCATACCGCTCGTGAAAGGCGGCCATGCGGCGGCTCTGGGCATGTATCGCGGCAAGCGCGCGGGGATAATCCTCGATCCGCATCTGGCGGCAGGCCTCGACGGCGCTCCAGCTGACGGCATCGACATCGTCGGGACCAATCTTGCGCCCCCGCGCACTGCCCAGCGCTTCGATCATGCGGGAAACATTGCTGGCGACCAGGATCCAGACCGCTTCGCCAAGCGGCGCCCAATCGCCGGGCAGGTCGGCTTCCTCGACATCGTGGCCCAGCGAGTCGAGCAACCTGGCGGCCTGGCGCGCCGCGGTCTGGCAGGCCGGGTCGACCGGCCGGCCCGAGGGTGGTGCCAGCTGAAGCGCGACCCGCAGGCGGCCGGGGTCGGTGGCGACCTCTTCGGTATAGGGCCGGGTGCG
>NZ_PGTB01000080.1 GCF_002786325.1 Pseudooceanicola lipolyticus
CAGCGCCATCCGGTCCCGCGGCGCCGCGCCGGGGGCGGCCGCGACAACCTCACTCGCCATAAAGCGCGGCGGCAAGGTCCGCCACCGCATCGGCGGTGCGCGGCCCGAAGCCCAGCAGGTACAGCCCGTCCATCCGGATCACGCTGCCGGTTTCGGCCGCCGGCGTGACCGAGATCGCCGGCAGCGCCAGCAACTCGGCCTGATCAGCAATATGATCGCCACCGCGTGCCATCATCAAAATGGCATCCGGCGCCGCCTCGATCACCGCTTCGTCGGTCAGCGGCTTGTAGCCGGAAAAACCGGTGACCGCATTGACGCCGCCGGCCAGCGCAATCATCGCATCCGCCGATGTGCCGCTGCCCGAGGCCAGGATGCGACCGCCCTGGGTCGAGAGGATGAACAGCACCCGCTTGCGCCCCTCTGGCGGCAGTCCGGCGATGCGGGCCTGGACCTGATCCAGCCTCTCGCCGATGGCAATGGCCAGCGCCTCGGCCTCGGCTTCGGTCGCCAGCGCGGCGCCGATGGCCCGGATCTTGGCCAGCACGCCGGCGGGGCTCGGCTCATTCGGCACGATCACCACCGGAACGCTGGCATTTTCCAGCACCTCCAGCGCCTCGGGCGGGCCGGCGCCCTCCTCGGCCAGCACCAGGTCGGGCGCGGTGCTCAGCACGCCCTCGGGCGACAGCGCGCGCAGATAGCCGACATCGGGCAGCGCGGTGACACCTTCGGGATAGGTCGAGGTGGTGTCGCGCGCAATCAGCCGGTCCCCCTGGCCCAGCGCGTGAACGATCTCGGTCACCGATCCGCCGATCGAGACCACGCGCTCCTGCGCCTGCGCCGTTCCGGAAACAAGCGCCGCCGCCAGGGCCAGCGCGCGGATCATGCCGGCACCTCGAGGCCCGGCAGGCCGGCGACAATTTTCTTCCAGGCCGGGCGGTGATCGTTGTCATCCTTGGCGACCGGAAAGAACTGTACGATCAGGTTGCCCTCGGCATCGAAGGCTTCGACCGAGATCGCCGCGCCGCGCTTGGTCGGTTTTTCCACCGCCCAGACCTCGGCCACGTGGTCCTGCCGCAGATGCAGGTTAAAGCCGGGATCCAGCACGTTTTCCCACGGCCCCATCGCCTTCAGCGTGTGGACCGGGCCGGAATGAATTTCGATACAGCCGCGATTGCCGACAAAAACCATGATCTGGATGGCGTTTTGCTGCGCCTGTTTCAGCAGTTCGGGCACCGCCGCGGGGGCCAGCGCGCGCACGAAGGGTTCACCGGCGATCCGGTAGGCGCCCAGCCGGTTCATGCGGAACTTGGCGCAGAGGCGCAGGAACTGGTGCGTGTCGGTCAGCCGCCGCCATTCCTTCAGCAACAGGTCGCGCTTGGACGGGTCCGACTTCGCCCCTTCCGGCGGTGTGCGGTCCTCGACCTCCAGCACGTCGCGCTGTTCGGGCAGCGCCAGGTCGGCTTTCAGCGCCGCCCAGGCGGCCAGATCCGAACCCTCGCGCAGATAGGTCTTGTGCACCGCGTCGCCCGCGGCGTCGAACACCTGCACGCTGCGCCGGATTCCGGTATCGGTCTCCTGCTCCTGCAGGAAACCGTGAACCCAATGTTTCGGGAACAGGCGCATGTCGATATCGGGGTTCAGCGTCATCGCCGCGTGTTCGCCCGGATGATAATCGGAATAGACGCCGTCCTTTTCGATCACGCAGCTGGCGTTGCGGGTCAGCGCCATGCAGGTGCCCAGGCGCTCGATCGCCGGGATCAGCCGGTCGGGATGGGCGGCGATGGCGGTGGTGCCCTGGCCGATATGGGCCGCCACCAGCTGTGCTTCGCGCAGGCCCAGCGCCTCGGCCACGTCCCGCGCCCGGCCGCCGCGCGTCTTGAACGCCTCGCGGATTGCATCAGGGGTCAACTGTGCGGTTTCGGTCTGTGCCATATCGTCTCCATCATTGGCGGACGCGGCAGAGCCGCCCCGGTTCTATTCCCGACTGATTTACTCTGAATTATTTTTGCGGGGAGTTCAATGGCGTTCAACCCGAAGGGCACAAAGCAAGACGGCGGCGCTACTGCGCCGCCGTCCGGGTCATTGCGACTCTGGCTAAATCCCTAATTCAGCCCAACAATTGGGCGCGGAAACAGGCGATATTGACCACCAGTTCCGGCAACAGCCATTGGAACAGCTGCACCACCGCCAGAACCTCTTCCAACGGCGCGTCCTGCGCGGCGGCGCGTCTCAGCCCGGCGGCACTCAGCCCGCCGGGATTGGGCAGGCTCAGGGCCAGGTCCACCGCCTCGGCATGCACCATCTCGACCGTGGCCAGGTGATCGACGCTGCCCACCAGCGGTTTGGCGCCAGTCCAGGCCAGCTGGAAATAGCTCGGCCAGCGCGCCAGCGCCCGGTAATCGGTGTTGACGAAGGGCAGACCCAGCGTCTGGCGGATATCGGCATAGACCTTCTGGATCATCGCATCGGCGTGATGCGGCTCCATCAGGATCAGCGCGGCTTCGGGCGTGGCGGTCGGCCTGGACGGCGTGACCTTGCGGTTGTTGCTCAGGTCATGGCCTTCCAGCAGCAGCCGCGCGATGGTGGCCATCAGCAGGTAGGCCGGATTGCCCTGCCCGAAAACCTCGACCAGGTCGCGTATCTGGCGGATCTCGCGCGCGCCATATCCCAGGTCTTCCAGCCGCTCGGTGATCTCGGGCACCTGCATCTCTTGCACGCCGCTTTCGGCCACCAGCCGCAGCCGCCGGGCGGCGGAGGCAAATTCGGCGCTTTGCGCCATCGGCCGCAGCCCGCGCCACAGCGTGTCCCAGAATTGCGGGTAATGGGTCAGCGCCATCGCCACGACCCCCATCCAGGGCACGCGCAAGACCTGTTTGGTGTCGTCGTAAATCGCCCGTTTCGCCTCGCCCGCGCGGTGTTCGGGAACCGTGTGGAGGGCCGGGATCGGGTCGGGTTTGCTGCGCGGAAGAGGAGCTGTCATGGCGCCGAGATTGGTCGGCTTTGGCAAGCCGGTCAATTGGATTGTCGCGGTTTGATCACGGCGGCCGCAGCATCGCCCCTGACGCGGCACGCGCGCCCTGCCCGCTGACAGCATTCAGGATCAGGTGGCATGAACCAAGACTGGGGACTGGCGAGGTATCTCGCCCTCTTCGGTTCCCGCCCAGATTGCAAAGATTGCGCCGCGTGCCAAAAAATTGCCATATTGTTTCACAGCCGATCAACCTGACCGTTCCATTGACGAGTTTGCCCATGGTGTTCCTGCCCGGCCCGAATTTCCGCCAGATCTTCAAAGCCGCCGCGATCTGTCAACCCGCCTGTCTGGCGTTTGCCATGCTCGTCGCGGCAACCAGCGGCCGGGCGCAAGAGCCGCCCTTCGACTCCACCGCCGACACGGTTTTCGACATCATTCAAACCGACGATCCCAGCAGCTTTGTCTGCCTGGACTATCGTGGCCGCGCAATCCGGCAGATGTGGGACAAGCGGCAGGATGGCGAAGCCGATCTGAAAACCTTTCTGTTCCAGGCCTATTTCAGCGATGGCCCGGCCATCGACATCGTGCTGAACCCGGAATTCGCCACCGAGGCCGAAGCCCGGGTCGAGGCGATGCGCTATGTCCGCGGCCTGGGACAATTGCCGCCGCTGCTGCGCGCCGGCATCCGGCAATTCGGCATCCACAAGGGCGACCAGGGCTTTCACGGCGGACCGGGCAAGATCTTCATGTACCAGGACCGGACGACGCTGCGGATCGCGCAGAACCACCTGGAAGAGTCGCTGATGCACGAGGCGGTGCATGCCTCGCTGGACGCCACCTATCGCGACGATCCGGCCTGGCGCGCGGCGCAGGACAGCGACGGCAGATTCGTCACCGCCTATGCCGCCGCGCATCCCGAGGGCGAGGATTTGGCCGAAAGCCTGCTATTCGCCTATGGCCTGCTGCGCCATCCCGGCCGCATCCCACCGGTGGACAGCGACGCGATCCTCAGCGTGATGCCCGCGCGGATGAAGGTGATCGCCGCGATTCTGGAAACCGACGCAAAGGTTGCGCAAACCGTGCAACCGCCCGATAGTTGTGAATAACATTAGTGTGAACTGCGTCACGAACGGAATTTCTTCCCGGGTCTACAGTCTGTGGCAAGCAGATTCGAAACCCATAGAATTTTGACAAGGAGAAGCCCATGACACGGACCATCGCACAGATCGAGACCGGGGATGGCGCCGACGAATTGCGCCGCGACGATTACTTTCCCACCCTGATCTACTCGATCAAGCTGCATGACGCGGAGTCGATGAACCGGGACATCCTCGAAGCGATCTATGCCGAGCGCGACCGCGATTCAAAGGGCATCGAACGGTCGAACTTCCGCTCGCTCGGCGGCTGGCACAGCCACAACAACCTGCACAAGGAGGCCAGCTTCAAGCGGCTGACCGACCGCGCCCATACCATGCTGGGCGGCATTCACGAGAACCTGGGCTATGATCCCAAGACCCGGCTGGAGATCACCACCATGTGGTCGATCACCAACCCGCCGGGCAGTTCCAACCGCGCCCATATCCATCCCGGCGCCTTGTGGAGCGGTGTCTATTACGTGCAGGCCCCCGAGGGCGCGGGCCAGATCGAATTCACCGATCCCCGCACCGTGCAGATCATGAACAGCGCCAGTTTCATTCCCAACAAGCGGCGCAAGACCGAATGCTGGACCAAGGTGAAGGTCAAGCCGGTGGCCGGAAAGATGCTGTTCTTCCCCAGCTGGCTCTATCACAGCGTCGAACCCAACCTGGCCGACGGCACCGGCAATGCGTCGGAACGGATCATCATCAGCTTCAACATCAATCAGAAGCGGATCCCCAAGAAGTAATCTCCTCTATTGGGTGATACTGATATCGCGCCCGGCCGCCGCCGGGCGCGATATCTGTTGCCAGGACCGCCCGTGTCGCGCAGATTTGAACCGCGCGCATTTTCGCGCTGCTTGCTGCACATTCCGGGCCGCGCCGACGCTGCTGCCACCCGGGGGCAATCGGAGAGATGACACTGCGGTATTCCTTGTTTCCAAGTGTTTTTCTGGGTCTCGGGCCGGTTCTGGCACTGGTACTTGCATGCGTCACCGGCCCCCGCCCCGCGCTGGCGCGCGACCTGGCCTTCCTGCAAGACAATTCCGCCAAGATCACCATATTGGACGGCTGGCGCTGCAGCAGCCGTGCAACCGTGACGGTCGAGTCCGCCACGGCGGCGCTCTATGACGCGCAGGTCGCCTATCTGGGCACGCTGTTCGGTGCGGCGCTGAACAACCTGCTGCAAAGCTGTCCGAAACTGACCGAGGTCACGATCCGCGGCCGTGTTGACGGCACCGCCTGGCTGGAGGCCAAGTCCAGCGCCGCGCAAGGCTGGCAGATGGCGATGGAACTGCCCAGGCTGGAGCAGGCGGCCACCACCATCCCCGACAGGATCAAGGATTTTGACGACCTGCCCCGCCTGGCGTCGATCTACCAGCCCTATCGCGCGGTGCCCGGTGTTGCCGAGACCCGCGCCTTCCGCACCTTCGCCACCTTTGCGCAGAACACGGTCCTGTCCATCGCCGGCGACCCGGCAGGGTTTGACGCCTATGTGCGGGACAAACTGGACGAGATGGCGGATGACAAGGCCGCGGACGAGGTCGAAAAGGCGCTGGAGGTGGTGGCGATCTATGACCGCAACGCCGCGCGGATGCTGCGGATGCGCTTTGCCAAGCTGCGCCAGGACATCATGCGCGCGGAATGGACCGGGGTGCTGTCCAAGGCGCTGACGCCGCAGACCGGGATCGCCGAGGCAGCGCGCCAGATCGGCGCACAATTACAGCGTCGCCCGGTCGCCGCCAGCGACCTGGGCTTTCTCGATGACCGGCTGGCCAGCTGGATCGAACGGCGGCTGCAACAGCATGATGCCGCGCATCCCGGTACCGAGCTGGCCGATCTGGCGGCGGATCGCGCGATCGCGGAGGCGCTGGAACGGGCCGAGGTGCCCGAGGGGCTGAACGCATCCCGCGCAGCGGTGGATGAGGCCGCGCTGGCCTATGCCGGGTTCCTCGATCTGGCGCTGGCCGAGCAACTGGGCGCGGCGCAGGCGATCATCGACGAAACCGGCACGGGTTTTGCCGATGTCGACCTGGTGGTCGAAACCGGGCTGGCGCTGTCGGAGGAATTCCGCAACCACGGCTTTGACGAGATCGCCGATACGCTGAGCGAACATGCCGGCGCGCGCAGCACTCGGCTGATCGAGGCAGGGCTGGCAGGCTACCGGGCCGAGCTGGACACGCGCGAGATGGACCGCGACGGGATCGCTGCGGTGCAGGCGGAAATCGCCGCATTTGCCGAACTCTCCAGCGATTTCCCCGGTTTTGACGCCTATGTCGAAACCGCCGAGGCGGCGCTGGTCAGTGGCCGCGCACGCGCCTGCGCCGGTCATGCAGCGGCAATCGAGAATGGCGCGCGGATTGTCATCGAGACCGGCGACAGTGCCCGCCCGCTGGCGGCGTTTGCCTGCGCACTTTACGACAACGACCATATCCTCGCCGGGTTCGATGTGGCAGGCGGCGGCGACGGCGCGGTCTTGTCGATCGACAGCGCCGACCAGGGGGTGATGGAGTTCACCCTGGCCGATCTTGGACCCACCGACGGCGGCCAGCTTTACGGCGCCGGCACCGATGCCGATGGCATGGACTGGGATGCGACCATCGCCGAATTGCTGATCCGCCCGCCCTCGGGCGTGCCGGACCGCAGCGGGATCACCGAATGTGACCTGCTGGCCGGCGACCCGTCCGACCCCGATCAGCCCGCGCCGGGCGTCAAGCTGGAGGACACGCCGCCGGATTACGATTTCGACCGCGCCATCGATGCCTGCATCGCCGCGGTCGAACATGACCCCGGCGCGACGCGACAACTGTACCAGCTCGGCCGGGTGCTCGATTTCCTGGGCGATGCCGAGAATGCCCAGCCCTATATCGACGCCGCGGCCGAGCGCGCCTATCCCCCGGCCCTGCATCTGAAGGCGACGCAGACGCTGATGACGCAAGAGGGCGATGACGCCTTTTTCGACGCCATCGACCTGTATCGCGAAGCGTCGAAACTGGGCTTTGCCCCGGCCAAGGCGGAACTGGCGGCGCTGGTCCCGCCGGGCACCGAGCTGTATCGCGAGATCCCCGAACCCACCGACAAGGACGTGATGGGCGCGGTCCGGTCCAAGATCTGCGAAGGTTTTGCCGGCATGGGGGCCTGCGTCTATCGCACCGGGGTTGCCTCGAAGAAATGTTTCCAGGTCGCCGCCGAGGCGTTTTCCTGCGAGGTGGTCCTGACTCAGCGCTGCGAGATGCGCATGGGCAACGACCCCTTGATGCGGTTGCTGTCGGACATGACCGCCGCCTCCTGCCCCCGGCGCACCGACCCGCTGTTTTTGCGGATGACCAAGAAGGGCAACAGCTGGACCGCGCGCAGCGAGATGTGAGGGATCAAGGCCGGACCATCTCCAGCCCGTCCTTGGACACTCTGAAGCCCTTGGACCGCAGATAGCTGATTTCCCAGGCGTAGAAACCGTTTGCCTTGGCCGCCGGCGAGGCCAGCACAACCCGAGATTTGTTCTGGATCTGCTGATCCAGAAACTGCCGGTTCATGCGCCATTGCTGAACCTTGGTCATCGAGTCCCATTTCTGCGGGCTGACCTGAAACTTGGTCGCGCCGGAATACTGCGCCACACCGGGATAGTTCGGATATTTGCCAAGCACGATCTTGGGGCCGGTGATGGACTTGGCGTGGTTCAGCGCCTTGCCGACGTGAAGGCTGTCATTGAATGTGCTGGTCAGACCCGAAGGCGGCTTGGTCCCGCCCCCGCCCGATCCGGGTGGTTGCTTGCCGCCGCCTCCCCCCTTCCGATCCCGGAAGGCCTTCAGTGCATTCGCGCGCGCCGTCTGCGCGCTGGCCTGCGCAGTGCGCGCCGCATTGGCGGCCTGTGCCCCCGCGCCATTGGGCAGTTGCCCGCGCGCGGCGCGCAGGGTGTTCATATTCGCCGCGACGCCCTGCTGACGCTGGGCGATCTGGCTGCGCATTGCCGCCGAGGCGGTGCGCTGCGACAGCAGTGCGGTCAGGGCGACGCGGTCGTCGGCCTTGCGCCGTTCCTCGGTCTGACGGCGCAGGCGGTCCTGCTGGCGCAGCCGTTCCAGCCGCTGCTGGCGTTCGCGTTGCAGCGCCTGTTCGCGGGCGACGCGCTGGGTCTGCAGCCGCTGGGTCTGTTGCTTCTGGACCTGCTGCCGCTGGGCCTGTTGACGCTGCGCAGTTTCGCGCTGCACCTGCTGGCGCTGCATCTGCTGCTGGCGTTGCGCCTGCTGGCGTTGCATCTGCTGCTGGCGCTGTTGCTGCTGCAACCGGCGCTGATCGGCCATCCGCTGGCGCTGCAGTTGCATCTGCTGCTGGCGCTGCTGCATCTGCAACCGGCGCTGCTGCATCGCCTGTTGTTGCTGGCGCATCTGTTCCTGCTGGCGGCGCTGCATCTCGCGTTGCTGCTGCATCATCCGCTGCTGTTGCTGCTGCTGCATCATGCGCTGCTGCTGTTGCTGCATCATCATGTTTTGCTGCTGGCGCTGCATCATCATGCTGTTGGCCGCAACCGGCCCCGGCAGGCCGGTCAGGGCCAGCGCAAGCGCCACGCAAAGAGACAGAAAAATACGCATGAAAAATCGACCCGGCAGAACTGGGCCGATGCTAGCCGCACGGGGCCGTGCGTGGCAAGGCCCGGGACACGCCCGGGCCCTGGCTCAGGAGCGCAGGCGAAAGCGCTGCAGCTTGCCGCTTTCGGTTTTCGGCAGCTCTTTCGCAAAGACCACGCGGCGCGGGTATTTATAAGGCGCGATGTTGGCCTTGACGAAATCCTGCAGGTCGCGGACCAGCATCTCGCTGGGTTCAAAACCGCTGTCCAGCACCACATGCGCCTCGACGATGAAACCGCGTTCTTCATCGGGCGCGCCGATCACCGCGCATTCCAGCACCGCGGCGTGGGCCAGCAGCGCCGCCTCGACCTCGGGGCCGGCGATGTTATAGCCGGAGGAGACGATGATATCGTCCGACCGCGCGGCGAAGTGGAAATAGCCGTCCTCATCCTGCACGAAGGTATCGCCGGGCAGGTTCCAGCCGTCGCGCACATAGGCGGTCTGGCGGTCATCGGCCAGATAGCGGCACCCGACCGGCCCGCGCACCGCCAGGTGGCCCGGCGTGCCGCGCGGCACCTCTTCCATGTTGTCGTCGACCACCTTGGCGACATAGCCGGTCAGCGGCTTGCCGGTGCAGGCGGGGCGGGCATCCTCGAACCGGTTCGAGATGTAGATATGCAGCATCTCGGTGCCGCCGATGCCGTCGAGCATCGGCTTGCCGGTGCGTTTCACCCATTCGTCGAAAACCGGCGCCGGCAGGGTCTCCCCCGCCGAGACCGCGCAGCGCAGCGAGGACAGGTCGGCGCCGTCATCCATCGCCCGCATCATCGCGCGATAGGCGGTCGGCGCGGTAAAGCAGATGGTGGCGCGGTATTTCTCGATGATCTCGATCATGTTGGGCGGCGTCGCCGCCTCCAGCAGCACCGCCGAGGCGCCAAACCGCAGCGGAAACACCGCCAGCCCGCCCAGACCGAAGGTAAAGGCCAGCGGCGGCGAGCCGACAAACACATCCTCCGGCGTCACCGACAGCACCTCTTTGGCATAGGTGTCGGCGATCAGCAGGATGTCGCGATGGAAATGCATCGTCGCCTTGGGCACCCCGGTCGAGCCCGAGGTGAAGCCCAGCAGCGCCACATCGTCATGCGAGGTCGGCACCGCATCGAACTTGACCGGCTTGGCCAGCGCGGCGCGGTCCAGTTCGGCATCGTGATTGGCGGTGCCGTCAAACCCGATCACCTTGGTCAGGAACTTACTGGTCTTGGCGCAGGCGGCCATCTCGTCCATCATCCGGGTGTCGCACAGGGCGAACTGCACCTCGGCCTTGTCGACGATCTGCCCCAGCTCCTTGGCGCGCAGCAGCGGCATGGTGTTGACCACCACCGCACCGGCCTTGGTCGCCGCCAGCCAGCAGGCCACCAGCGCCGGATTGTTGGCCGAGCGGATCAGCACCCGGTTGCCCGGCTTCAGCCCGAAATCCTCGACCAGCGCATGCGCCATCCGGTTGGTCCAGTCGGTCAATTCCTTATAGGTGCGCATCCGCCCGCTGCCGACCAGCGCGGGCCGGTCACCGAAGCCGTTTTCCACCATCCGGTCGGTCAGTTCGACCGCCGCGTTCAAGGTCTTGGGATAGTCGACCCCGTCCAGCAACAGCTCGGGCCACAGCTCGGGCGGCGGCAGGTTGTCCCGGGCAAATGTGTCGGCGTGCGCGGACGGGTCGAGCTGAGGATTCGGCATGGCGGGCCTCCTGTCGTATGGCCCGGAGCAATGCGCGCCGGGCAGGATCAGCCTAGCACCACCGCATAATGCTTCAAGCTTAAAGTTTTAAGTTTGCAGTAAATCCGCCCCTGCCTCCGGCATCTGCGCAAAAGGCGGGCCGTCAGCGCCGCAGCCGGGCGACGATCAGATCGGCCAGCGCCAGCACCGCCGCGCCCGAGGCCGCGGCCACCGACGCGGGTGTGGTGTCTGCCAGCGGCTGAAGGATGTCGAACCGGTTGATCGACTCGCGCACGACAAAGTCCGGCGAAGCGACGGAATATTGCCCGGCCAGGCGGAACTGCCCGTCGGATTGCGCCACGATATGTTCGATGCGCACATCGATGCGCACATCGGCCGGCTGTTCCAGCGGCCAGGGCTCGCCCATCGCGGTGGCACTCGACGCCGCGTCGAGGTTGCGCGCCAGCGCCAGGGTCAGCGCGCGCACCGGGTCATCGGCCCAGGCCGAACGCGGCACCGGGCGCAACGCGCCATCCGGGTCCTGCACCATGATCTCGGTGGCCGAGGCATAGGCGGGCAGCGTCACTTCGCGCACCTCGATCGTCGACAGCGGCACGCGCGACTGGCGCTGTGGCATCGGGCTGTCCAGCAGATAGCGCGCGTCTTGGCCGCCGCACCCAGCCAGGGCAACGAAAGGGATCAACATCAGGGCGCGCAGAACAGACATCATCTACCTTCCGAACAGGATTGAATTGGGGTTGCGTTCCAGCATCCGCACCAGGTCGGCCAGCGACCGTGCAGCGGTGCGCACCTCGCGCAGCATGCCCAGGGTTTCGCGGTTGAACTCGGACCGGTCGCCATAGGCGCCGATCAGCGCTTCCGAGCGGCTGACCAGGCTGTCCAGCCGCGCCGAGAGCTGCGGCAGGCCCTGCGCCGCCTCTTCCAGCGCCTCGGCCGCGCCGCGCGCCGATTCCAGCGCCGCATTGGCATTGTCCACCGCCTTGCCCTCGCTCAGCCGGGTCAGCAGCGTCTTCGCCTCGTCCAGCGTGGCGTTCAGCGTCGGCGGCAGCGCGCGGGCGGCCTCGGTATCGATCAGCGCGTCCAGGCTCTGCAGCAACTGGTCGGCACTGGCGACCAGTTCCTCGGCCTCCAGGTTGCGGGCCTTTTCGGTCAGGGCCCGCAGATCCTCCATCAGGGCCGGCGCCTGTTCCGAGGCGCTGGCGATATTGCCAACCGCCACATCGGCCTTGTCCAGCGTCTCGGCCAGGCGTTCGACCAGCCGCGCCTCGGCCACGCCCGAAACGGTGGCGCGCAGCTCGTCCACCGCCGATTGCAACTCGCCCGGCAGCGCCTGCACCACCGCGCTGCCCACCAGGCCGCGGGCATCCTCCACCAGCCCGACAAAGGCTTCGGGCGCGGCGCGCGTCTGGTCGTCGCGTGCCAGGGCATCGATGCTGGCCATCATGCGGGTGGCCTGCGCGATCAGCTCCTCGATCTGCAGCGCGTTGATCCGCTTCATCATGCCTTCCATGGTGGCGTTCAGGTCGGGCAGCTCCGACGCCACGCTGGGCAAAACCGGATAAGGATCGGCATCGCGGTCGATTTGCGCCGACGGCGCATCGGGCACCTCGGCCAGTTCCACGACCAGGCCGGGGGTCAGCAGGTTGGCCTTGGCCAGCCGCACCCGCAGCCCGGCCTCGACCTCGGGCGCGAGAAAGTCCAGCACCGCCTCGGCGGTGGCGTCATCGTCCAGCCCCATCAGCCCGGGCTCGACCCGCAGGGTGACCAGCTGCTTGACCGTCGGCTGCCGCTCGCTGTCATCCACGAAGGCCGACAAGGTGGCCACCTCGCCGATCTTCAGCCCCTTATAGGTCAGCTCCGCCCCGGCCGAGAGCCCCGACACGCCTTCGGTGAACACCGCGGCCAGCGTCACCGAGGCGCCGGACACCCGGGCGAAGGCGTTTTCGCGGGCGTCCTCTTCGGCGCTGTAAAGGTCGTAGACATGCCCGGCCTGCACCGGCCGGCCGCCGGAAAAGAAGGTGTTGAACGCAACCCCGCCCGAAATCAGCGCCGCAAAGCTTTCCACGTCCAGCCGCAGGCCGCTGGGCCCGAAGGACACCTGGAATCCCGATGTGTCCCAGAACCGGGTCGCGGTGGTCAGCAGCCGGTCATGCGGGGCTTCGATGAAGGCGCGGATCTCGACCACGCTGCCGCTGTTGTTCAGCTGCGGCTTCTCGGTCCGGCCGACCTCGACCCCGCGATAGAAAATCGGCGAACCGGCGGGCAGCGTGTTGCCGTCGCTGGTGCGCAGCGTCACCCGCGTGCCGCGTTCGGTCACATCCACCAGCGGGCGGCTTTCCAGCCCCGCGAACTCGGTCAGCGCGGTGCCGCCGGTGCGGTCCCAGGTGCCCTCGATATAGACGCCGCTGAGCACGGTGTTGAGGCCCGATACGCCGCGGGTCGACACTTCGGGGCGCACCACCCAGAACTGCGCGGTGTCGTTCAGGAACGGCGCCACGTCCTTGTCGATGCGGGCCGAGACCACGACATTTTCCAGCCCGCTGGTGAATCCCACCTCCTCGACCACGCCGATCACCACGTCGCGATAGCGCACCTGGGTTTCCCCCGCCGCCACCCCGGCGGCGTTTTCAAAGGTGATCTGGATCAGCGTGCCGCGATCGGCATAGCTGCGCCAGGCGATCAGCAGCGAGATCACCAGCGCCGCCAGCGGCACCAGCCAGACCACCGACAGGTTGCGCCAGGGCGACCGGCGGGCCCGTACGATCTCGGCCTCAGGGGGTGTCGGTGTGTCGGTCATGTCGCAGGGGCCTCGTCCGCGTCCCAAATCAGCCTGGAATCAAAACTCTGAGCCGAGAGCATGGTAAACGCAACCGACAAGGCAAAGGTCACCGCGGCGATTCCCGGATGCACGCTGGCCACGAAGTTGAATTGCACCAGCGCCGACAGGATCGCCACCACGAACACGTCCAGCATCGACCAGCGGCCGATAAATTCCACCACCTCGTAGAGATGCTGGCGCGCATGCAGGCGCAGGGCCGAGGCATAGCGCACGCTGATCGCCAGATAGGCGATGGCGACGAACTTGCCCACCGGGATCAGCACCGAGGCGATGAACACGATCAGCGCCACACCGTAGGATCCGTGATGCATCAGTTCGAAGACGCCGCCCAGGATGGTGTTGGCCGACTCGCGGCCCAGGGTCGAGGTGCGCAGCATCGGTGACAAATTGGCGGGGATATACATGATCACCCCGGCCAGCCACCAGCCCCAGACCTTCTGCAGGCTGGCCGGCGCGCGGCTGTGCAGCGCGGCGCCACAGCGCGCGCATTCACGGACCGCTTGCGCATGGACGCGGCCGCAGCTGGTGCACGCCACCAGGCCGGCCTGGCGCGCCGTCACGACGCGGTTCTGTTTTCCAGCGTTTTCCAAACCGTCAACTTGCACATAAAGTTATCTTTCAGCGCGGTCACCAGCACCAGCGCGGCGAAGGCCCAGAAGGCCGGCCCAAGCGACACCGTGGCCAGGCCGGCCACCTTGACCAGCGCCACCGCCACGCCAACGATGAAGATCTCGGCCATCGCCCAGGGGCGCAGGACCTGCACCAGGCGGAAGGCCCGCTGCGCATGGGGCAGCGGGTGATACCCGATCATCATCGGTGCGATGGCGTAGAGGATCGCCAGCAGCCGCAGCGCCGGCAGGATTACGATCAGCAGCGCCACCGCGAAGGACAGCGGCAGCAGCAGCCCGTCGGAAAAGGCGGTGATCGCATCCAGCACCGAGCTGTGCTGCGACAGGCCGGCGGCGCTGAGATCGAGGAAGGGGAAGAACACAGCCGCCACCATCAGCACCAGCGCAGTGGCGGCCAGCATGACGATGCGGGTCATCGCCCCGGCGCGCGGCGCCATCAGCACGGTGCCGCAGCGGGTGCATTTGGCCCGCGCGCCCACCGGCACCGCGCCCAGCCGGTGCAGGGCGTCGCAGGTGGGACAGGCGACAAGATCGCCCAGATCGTCCGGGGGCAGCGGGTTGGTCATCGGCGCAGTGTACTATCTTTGGCGGCGATTTCGAGGGGGTGTCGCGGCCGCGCCTCGACGGCGCGCCGCGCTGCGGCGGGCGCAAAATTCTTGCCGCCTACCGGCGCCGCAGCAGGTAGATATCCATGATCCAGCCATGCTCTGCCCGCGCCTTTGCCCGGGTCTCGACGATGCGCTGCGCGACCTCGGCCAGCCGCCCGTGGATCAGCAGTTGCTGCGGCATCCCCAGGAAAGCGCCCCACCAGATGTCATAGGCTTCGCCCGGCAGGCCCTGGAAGGCGCAATGCCCGTCCAGCATCACCACCGCGGTATCGGTGCCGGGCGGCCAGCCGGCCTCGCGCAGCTGCCGGCCGGTTGTCACCATGAACGGCGCGCCGATCTGGTTGACCGGGATCGCGTGCGCCGCGGTCAGCACCTGCAGCGCGGTGATCCCCGGCACCACCTGGATCTGCGGCGCCGGGTCCAGCCGCGCGGCGATGCGCAGCGAACTGTCATAGAGCGACGGGTCGCCCCAGAGCAGCAGTGCCACCCGTGGCGCGCCGCGATGCGGGTGTAGCGCCGCCTGCCAGGCGGCGGCGATGGCATCGTGCCAGGCATCGACCTCGGCCAGATAGGCGGCCGAGTCGCCGCGGCGGGGCAGATCGAACTCGACCAGGCGCGGCCCGCCCTGCTGGGGCAGGATCGCGGCGCAGATCGCCCGGCGCAGATCGGCCAGGTCGGCCTTGTCGGCCCCCTTGCGCGGGATCAGCACCAGGTCGGCCTGCAACAGGACCCTGCGCGCCTCCTGGGTGACGTGGTCGGGATTGCCGGTGCCGATCCCGATCAGGAAAAGCTGTTTCATCGCAGAACAAGACCCCGGCGCTTGCGCGGCCGGGGCCTCCTGTGTGGTGAGGTGGGTGGTGTCAGGCGGCGTTGTACAGGCGCGGGGTCACCAGGCCGGAATGGTTCAAGCCCTTCAACGCCTTGGCGCCGGCCAGCACGGCCAGATCCACCAGCGGCTCCAACAGGATGACGCAAAGATAGGCGGCGCCGAAGCTGCCGACCGAGGCCAGCGTGTCGACCGACACGCCCTGGCCGTAGAACGCCCAGAAGGCCACCCAGGCCACCAAGCCGCCCTGATAGACCATCGACAGTTTCAGCACGTCGCCATAGCCCAGATCGACATAGGGCCGGTCGGCGGGCAGCACCCGGCGGGCCAGCGCGTGGATCGCGAACAGCGGCACCAGCAGCGTGGTGGCGTTGACGAAATACATCGGCAGGTCGGTGGGCGCGAAGAACATGCCCTGGATCAGCAGGCCGGCGGCCAGCCCGAAGGCGGCCGCGCCGGTGCCCAGCAGCAACAGCAGCGTGGTGCCCAGGATGATGTGCACCTCGGAGATACCGACCGGGAAATGCGGCAGGATCTCGAAGAACACCAGCACCGCGGCCGATGCCATCATCGCGCGGGCGGCAAAGCTGGCCAGGCCGCGGCCCTTGACCTCATCGGCGATCAGCTTGAGCGCGACCCCCGCCGACGCCGCGGCGGTGCCATAGGCCAGCACCAGCTTGGCGCCGTGAACGATTCCCGGTTCGATATGCATATTTCGATCTCCTTGCCGCCATCCCCGGCGGATGTTGCGCCGACCACGCGGCGTGTTTCACTTGCACGGCAGGTTTCCTGACTCGCGGATCGCCGCATGTTCTTCCTTCCCAGCGCGAGGCCAGTGGATATTGCGAACATGCTCACCGCTTACAGTTGCGGGGGCAGTCAGGGCCTTTCACCCTATTCCCTATTATCCGACACCTTGGCGGCGGCGGCACCGTAGCCCTGACCATTGGCGATCCGCTGGCCATGCGTCAAGGCTGATCTACGCGGAGCCGACTTCGGCCAGCGGTCCATAGAGGATCAGTGCGGGATGTGCCGAACTGGCAGATTCAAGCTGTTGCGCCAGTTCGCCAAAGCTGCAGCGCAACAGCCGCTGCTCCGGCGTGCTGACCGCCTCGGCCAGCAGTGCGGGGGTGGCCGGCGGCAGGCCGTTGGCGATCAGCAGCGCAGCCAGTTTCGGGAAGGTGCGCTTGCCCATGAACACCACCGTGGTCGCCTCGGCATCGGTCAGGGCGTCCAGGTTCAGATCCTCGGGCAGCGCGCCGGTCACGTCATGGCCGGTGATGAACTGCACCCGCCGTGCGGTCAGCCGCCGGGTCAGCGGGATGCCGGCGGCGGCGGCGGCGGCACAGGCCGAGGGGATGCCGGGAATGATCTCGTAATCGATCCCCGCGGCGCGCAGCGCGGTCAGCTCTTCCTCCAGCCGTCCGAACATGCCGCCATCGCCGCTTTTCAGCCGCACCACCCGCGCGCCGGTCCGGGCGTAATCCACCAGCAGACGACTGACGTGATCCTGCCGGGGCGAAGGCCGCCCGGCGCGTTTGCCAACGCCGACCAGATCGGCGCCCTTGGCCGCATGGGTCAGGATCGGCCCCGAGGAGAGATCGTCGAACAGCACCGCCTCGGCGCGTTTCAGCCGGTCAACCGCCTTGAGCGTCAACAGTTCGGGATCACCGGGGCCCGAGCCGACAAAGCTGACAAACCCGCTCATGCGGTGGCCTCGGCAATCAGGTGGAAAAAGGTGCCGGTCACGTTGCCCCGGCGCGAGCCGGTCTCGGGCACCGGGTTGCCATCGGCATCGACGACATCGGCCAGCGGCGCGTCGGGCTCGTCAAGGATGGTGGAATAGTGGAATTCATGCCCGCGCAGTGCCGCCCCCGCGCCGAAGCCCGGCATCGGCGCCTGCAGCGTGGCCAGGCGATAGCCCAGGTGGAACTTGCGTTTCTCATAGCTGGTGACCAGCCCCAGCAGCCCGGCCATCCGGTGGCGCCTGCCCTCCTTGTCGACCAGCGCCTCGCCCAGCGCCATATAGCCACCGCATTCGCCATGTACCGGCCGGGTCTCGGCATGGTTGCGCAGGCCGGCGCGGAAGCGCTCGGCCGCGGCCAGCCTACCGCCATGCAATTCGGGATAGCCGCCGGGCAGCCAGACCAGATCGGCCTGTGGATCGGGGGCTTCGTCCGCCAGCGGGGAAAACGGCAATATCTCCGCCCCCGCCGCGCGCCAGCCTGCCAGGATATGCGGATAGGTGAAGGAAAACGCCGCATCCTGCGCCAGCGCGATGCGCTGCGCCGGCGGGCGCGGCAAGCTGCCGGGCGCGGGCAGCGGCGCG
>NZ_PGTB01000081.1 GCF_002786325.1 Pseudooceanicola lipolyticus
CCCGAAGGCCAGCGCCGCGGCCTCGGTCTGCCCGGCGCAAGACAGGTATTCGCCCAACCGGAACCAGCCGGCGGCCCAGCCCGGCACCCGCTCCAACGCGCCGGCCAGCGTTTCGGCCGCGGCGCCCCAGTCGCCAAGATCGGCCATGGTTTCGGCAAAGGACGCGCGACGGTCTGCCGCCGGATCCCCGGAGGTAAATGGCAATCCAACCATTCCAGAACTTTCGAAAGGTCCGCGCATTTGCCCTGCAGGGCCAGGCGGCGGACGACATGCCGCACCGGGACATCGGTGCATTGCCGAGCCGCTATCCCCGGATCCGCAGGAATGTCAACGGCTTGCGGCATCGCCGCCGCAGCGGCCCACAGCGCCGGGTTTTCCGGCATCACCTGCCCGGGCTGCCGCGTTGTGCTTTACATCGCCCGCTGCCTTCCTTCATGACTGTGTCATGACCGACCGGATGCGCGCCGTCTTCGTCCATCTTTTTACCGCCACGGGCGCCGTCTTTGCCATGCTTGCCATGCTGGCCGCGGTCCAGGGCGAATGGGACCTGATGTTCCTGTGGCTGGTCATCGCCTTTTTCGTCGACGGTATCGACGGTCCCTTGGCGCGGAAATACGACGTGAAAACCAATGCGCCGGAATTCGACGGCGTGCTGCTGGACCTGATCATCGATTACCTGACCTATGTGTTCATCCCCGCCTTTGCGCTGTTCTCGTCGGGGCTGATGGCGGGCTGGACCGGATGGGTGGCAATCATCGTGATCACCTTCGCCAGCGCGCTGTATTTCGCCGATACCCGGATGAAGACCAAGGACAATTCCTTTTCCGGCTTTCCCGGTTGCTGGAACATGGTGGTGATCGTGGTCTTTGCGCTGAAGCCGAATTTCTGGCTGATCCTGGTACTGGTCACGCTGCTGGCGGTGGCGATGTTCCTGCCGTGGAAATTCATCCACCCGGTGCGCACCGAACGCTGGCGCATGATCAGCCTGCCGATGGCGCTGGCCTGGACGTTTTTTGCCGGCTGGGCGGCCTGGGTCGATTTCGACCCGCAAAGCTGGGCGCATTGGGGGCTGGTGGCGACCAGCCTGTACCTGCTCTTCGCCGGCATCGCGCAGATGCTGATTCCGCCGCGCGGCTGAGCGGCAGCGGCACGGTCAGATCAACAGACCCGCCGCGCCTTCGTGGCGCAGCAGTGCCACTTTGGTCTCGATCCCGCCGCGTGCCGAGAAGCCGCCCAGGCCGTTCGCCGCCAGCACTCGGTGGCAGGGCACGATCACCGGGATCGGGTTGTGCCCGCAGGCCTGCCCGACCGCCTGCGGCGGCGCACCAAGCCGGCGGGCGATCTCGCCATAGGTCAGCGTTTCGCCAAATGGAATCGCCGAAATTGCCGCGCAGACATCGCGTTGAAACGCCGAGCCCGAAATCTCCAGCGGCAGGTCGAAATCGCGGCGCGTGCCGGCGAAATAGCCCTCCAGCTGCGCCTGCGCCCGGTCGAGCAGCGGGTCGGCATCGTCCCACCGCGTGTTGCCCCAGGTCACCTGCGCAACCGCGCCGTTGCGGACGGTGACGACCAGCGGACCGAAGGGGGACGGGATGCTGCGTTTCATGGCGCCTCGCGGTTTGGCCAGGGGCAGTTTGACCCACACGGCCCAGCCGGGCCAGCCCCAATCGTCGCCCCGCTGACAGGCTGAATTGGCCCGGTTTTCAACGCTTTTCTGCAAAATCCGTTCGTTGCGTCCCGCCGATGACAAGGTTTCGGCATATTTGCGCCCGCTTTGCCCGACACGGTTTGCAGCCATGGCGGATGGGTCGACACAGGCTGCCGTTGCCCGTCCGGATGTCTGCATGTGTCGCGCCGGCCTCCGTGGCTCCGGCGCTCCGGAAGGAGAAATCCCGGTGTTAAGAATTGTTGCCGCTGTTACGGCCCTGAGCCTCCTGACCGCCCCCCCGGCCATTGCCGACCTGTCCAAGCTGTTCGGCCGTGCGTCGGCCAAACAGGTGCGCCAGACCAGCCCCGCCCTGCTGCCGCCGCCGGGCTATACCGATCAGTGGTGGACCGCGCCGAACAATTGCGAATACTCCCGCGCGGGCCGCCCCGGCGAAACCGTCTGGTACCTGATCATCAACACCGCCCATCGCGGCTGTGACGCCTATCTGGTCGAACGCGGTTTCGCCGACGCCTACTGAGCCGGGCGGTGCTACGCCCGCCAGAAGCGTACGGTGAGGATGGCATAGACCGACAGCAGCTCCAGCCGCCCGGTCAGCATGGCGATCGACAGGATCCACTTGGCACTGTCGTTCAGCGACTGGAAATTGCCCGCCGGCCCGATGATATCACCCAGCCCCGGCCCGACATTGGCCAGGGCGGTCGCCGCACCGGACACCGAGGTGACCATGTCCAGCCCGGTCATCGCCAGCGCCCAGGACACCAGGCCCAGCGACACCACGAAAAACATGAAGAACGAAATCACCGAGCTCATCACATCCGGACCCACCGTCCGGCCTTCGAAGCGGGGGGCGAATATGCCATGGGGCGAGCGGATCCGGCGGATCTGCGTGCGGATCGAGGAAAACAGGATCTGATAGCGGAAGATCTTGACCGAACAGGTGGTTGACCCGGCGCAACCGCCGATCAGCCCGGTGAAGAAAAACAGCGCCACCAGGAAGCTGCCCCAGCCCATGTAATCGACACTGGCATAGCCGGTGCCGGTGATGATCGAGGTGATGTTGAACAGCGATTCCCGCAGCGCCTGTTCCCAGTGATGCGGGAACGTCGTCACCAGAACCACGGAACTGACCGCGACCAGTGCGGCGATGGTCATCAGGAACACCTGCACCTGGCTGTCGCGCAGCAGCGGCGTGGTGCGGCCGTTGATCATCTGAACATAGCGGACGAAGGGCAGCGCGGCGAGCACCATGAAGAATGACGCGGCATATTCCGGCAGGCCCGAGAACACCGCGAATGAGGAATCGTAATTGGCAAACCCGCCGGTCGAGACCGTGGTCAGCGCGTGCACCGTGGCATCGAAGACCGACATGCCCAGCGCCAGGTAGGTCAGCGTGCAGGCCATGGTCAGCGCGATGTAGATCGTCGAAATCTGGCGGGCGATCGCGGTGGCCCGCGGCAGGATCTTTCCAAACGTATCGAAAGCCTCGGATTTGAAGATCTGCATGCCGCCGACACGCAATTCGGGCAGGAACACCATCGCCACGATGATCACGCCGATTCCGCCCAGCCATTGCAGCAGGCCGCGCCACAGCAGGATGCCCTGCGGCAGGTTGTCCAGCCCGGTGATCACCGTCGAACCGGTGGTGGTTAGGCCCGACATCGCCTCGAAATAGGCATCGGTAAAGCTGAGCTCGGTGGCGCCCAGCATCAGCGGCAGCGCCCCGAAAATCGGCAGGGTGACCCAGACGCCGGTGGTCAATAGAAAGGTTTGCTGGATGGTCAGACCCTGCTGCACCCCATTGGCGCAACTGAGCGCCAGGCCGCCGCCGACAAACAGGGTCAGCAGGGCGGATTCCAGGAAAACCGGCCAATGGCCGCGCCCTTGACCCAGATCGGCCAGCATCGGCAACAGCATCGTGGCGCCCAGGATGGCGACAAGCAGGCCGATGACATATCCGACAGGGCGCAGGTCGATCATGGCAGAAGGCTTGGACGGACCCACGAAAACTGTCAAGCCGCCCCGGCCAAGCGATGCATCCTAGCGGGTCAGCCGACGTGGATGAGTGTCGAGAACAGCCTGGGATCCATGCTGGTGGCCGCAAAGGTCGCGCCCTCATACAGCACCGACACCGCATCATGGCTGTGCAGGCTCTCCTGGTGGCTGGCGATAACCCGGAAATCGCCGATCCGCGGATCGGCCTTCAACTCGGCACAGAACAGGCGCGCGGCATCCTCGACAAAGATCGGGTTGGCGGCGTTCAGCTCGGCAAAGGCCTGTTCATCCTCGCGCTTGACCATCACCTGGGTCTCGGTCGGCACCGCGCGGCGGCAGGCGTCGATCAGATCCTCGAACCACAGGCATTCCGCCCCGCCGGCATCGACGACCGAAATCCGCGCGACCGAGCGCTGCGAATGTGGTGTCGCCAGCTGGCCGCGCGCCTGGCGGGCATGTTCGCTCAACTCGAGCGAACAGGGACAGGTCGAGGAATACACGTAGTCCAGGTGCAGGATCTTCTGCCGCACGCCGGCAATCTCGACCAGTTCCAGGGCGATGTCGTAATATTGGAAGCCCGACAGGCCCGACCGCAGGCTGTGCACCCGGACCGGGAAGGAAAACCGCATCTGGATCCGCGCATCGAAACTTTCCAGGTCGGATTTGTAGTCGTCCAGCGCCGCCTCGATCACCTCGAAGGAAAACGTCCGGTCGGCATGGGCATAGAAGCTGCGCATGATGCGCGACATGTTGATGCCCTTCTTGTCCGCCTCCAGGCTGACGGTGCCGGTGACCGAGGTTTCCAGCGTCAGGTCGCCATCATCGCGGGTGTGGAAGCGTATTGGCAGGCGGAAATTCGAGATGCCAACATGCTGGATCTGCTGACGGGCGCCCCGGATCAGGCTGGACGGACCGTTCTGCAGATCGGGCAATGACGCCTTATAGGCGGCATCGACCACGAAATCCTCGGGATAGCTTCGCGACAACGCCGGATAGTTGGACGGCGTCCGGTCGGGCAGCAGCCGCGCGATTGCCGGATCCAGCGTGTTCAGTTCGGCCTCCGACGCGGTGCGCGCCCAGCGGCGCAGCAGGTCGAGCGCCGCAGCAGCGGCGTCGCGATCAGGCGCCTTGTCCGGCGATGTGCCCGGCCGGGAGGTCTGGATATTCATGTCTGCTGCCCTTCTTGGTCTTCAAAGCGGTAACCGACCATAGGCGCACCTCCCTGCTTGGGTCAAAGGCTGACCGACAAGGCCGCGCGGCACCCGGCCGGTGCAAGTTACACCGGGGTAACTTTACAAATGCTATACATAGCTTTTGCGCGCCCCATCCCAAGGCCGGAATAAAACAAATTCTGGGGACGGAATTTGCCCAGGTTTTTCAGGACCTTTTGCGCCTCAGGCCGCGGCGGCACTGCTGGCTGCGTCCAATGCCTTGCGCAGATCGGCCAGGATATCGTCGGGATCCTCGATGCCCAGCGATATCCGCACCAGCCCCGGCGTGATGCCCAACGCCAGTTTCTGATCGTCGGGCAGGCGCTGATGGGTGGTGGTCGCCGGATGGGTGACGATCGATTTCGCATCGCCCAGGTTGTTCGAGATCAGCACCACCTCGAGCGCATCGAGAAAGGCAAAGGCCGCCGCCTTGCCGCCGCGGATATCCAGTGACACCACGGTGCCGCCTCGGCCGGTCTGCCGCTTGCACAACTCGTGCTGCGGGTGCCCCGGCAGGCCGGGATAGATCACCCGTTCCAGCGCCGGGTGGTCCTGCAGCGCCGCCGAGATATGCTCGGCCGAGCTGGTCTGCGCATTGACCCGCAGGCTCATGGTTTCCAGGCCCTTGAGCATGATCCAGGCGTTGAACGGACTCATCGAACCACCCGTATGTTTCATATAGGGTTCCACGGTCTTGCGGATGAACTCGCGGGTGCCCAGGATCACCCCGCCCAGAGCCCGGCCCTGCCCGTCGATATGCTTGGTCGCGGAATAGATCACCACATCGGCGCCCTGCGCGATGGCGTCCGAATAGACCGGCGTGGCAAAGACGTTGTCGACCAGCACGGTCGCCCCGACCGCATGGGCCATCTCCGAAACCGCGGCAATGTCGATCACCTCCAGCGTCGGGTTCGACACCGATTCGAAAAATACCGCGCGGGTGCCGGGCCGCAGCGCGGCGCGCCACTGGTCCAGGTCGGTGCCGTCGACAAAGCTGACCTCGACGCCAAAACGGGTCAGCACCTCTTCCAGCACGTAAAGGCAGGACCCGAACAACGCGCGCGAGGCGACCACGTGGTCGCCCGCCTTCAGCATCGACGACAGCGCGCCGGATACCGCCGCCATGCCCGAGGCGGTGGCAAAGGCATCTTCGGCGCCTTCCAGCGCGGCGATCCGTTCCTCGAACATGGCCACCGTGGGGTTGCCGTAGCGGGCATAGATGAACTCGTCCTCGCCCGCCTGGATAAACCGCGCCTCGGCCGAGGCGGCAGTGTCATAGGCGAAGCCCTGGGTCAGAAAGACCGCCTCGCTCATCTCGCCATAGCCGCTGCGGCGGGTTCCGGCATGCACGGCTTTGGTGCGTTTTTTCCAGGTATCTCTCATCTTTGCCTCCGGCCCGGCCCTGCGGGCACAATAAAAAACCCCAGACGCGGCCAAGCGAAAGGGGTCTTTCATCCTGACCTTTTAGCGGAATATTTCATGTGGCCCGCAAGCTGGTACAAATCGCCACGACTATCTGCGTCAGCATTTACCGCTGCCCACTGTTGCACGTCAACCGCAGAGTCGCACCGTCACGGTCCTGTAACCTGCCCGTCACCCGGGTTTCATATGTCTCGGCCATAGCGACCCTACAATATCTTGTAAGAGGTGCAGAATGCCCGTGATCAGGATCAATGCCGATGGCGATCGGCCCCGGATGCATAGCGGCACGGCACCGGTGGCGCAGGCGCTGCACCGCGATCCGGGCGACGGCCCCGTCATCGTCATGATCCACGGCTGGAAGTACAAGCCGCATCTGCCCGCGCATTGCCCGCATCAGCACCTGTTCGCCTTCTCCCCCAAGGACATGCCCTGGCGCGCCCCCAGCTGGCCGCGGCAGATGGGGTTTGGCACCGGACATGCCGATGAAGGGCTGGCCATCGCCTTTGGCTGGAACGCCCGCGGCGCGCCCTGGGCCGCCCAGGCCAGCGCCGTTGCCGCCGGGCGGGCACTGGCCGAGGTGTTGAACCTGCTGCACCGGCGGTGGCCGCAGCGGCCGGTGCATATCATGGGGCATTCCATGGGGGTCGAACTGGCGCTGGAGGCGCTGCATCACCTGCCCCGCGGCGCGGTTGACCGGATCATTTCCATGACCGGCGCCAGCTACCGGTCGCGCGTCGAGGCGGCACTGAACACGGCGGCCGGGCGCGCCAGCGAGTTCTACAGCATCACCAGCCGCGAAAACGACATCGTCGACTTCCTGTTCGAGCGGCTGACTCCCCCGCCGCGATCCGGCGACCATTCGATCGGCTTCGGGCTGGAAGCCCCCAACGCGGTGACCTTGCAGCTGGACTGCCCCGACACGCTGGACCACCTGCAGGCGATGGGCGCGGCAATCGGCGCTTCGCAGCGGCGGGTCTGTCACTGGTCGGCCTATACCCGCCCCGGCGTCCTGCGGTTTTACAACGCGCTGCTGCGCCAGCCCGAGCGCTGGCCGCTGGCGCGCATCCGCGCCGGCCTGCCGGAGTCCACGGCACCGCGCTGGTCGCGGCTGATGGCGCCACCGGCGCTGCCCCAACTCTTGCCCCTGCCACAAAAAGCCTCATGATCCTGCCCGATATGCGGGAGGATCGTCACTGTGAGCATCGAGCTGTATTATTGGCCCACGCCGAATGGCTGGAAGATCTCCATCGCGCTGGAGGAGATGGCGCTCGACTATGACACCCATCTGGTCGACATCACCAAGGGCGACCAGTTCGATCCGGCATTTCTGAAGATTTCTCCCAACAACCGGATGCCGGCGATCATCGACCGCGACGGTCCCGAGGGCGCGCCGATCTCGGTATTCGAATCCGGCGCCATCCTGCTATACCTTGCCCGCAAGACCGGGCAGTTCGGCGGCCGCAGTGAACGCGAACAGGTGGCAATCGAACAATGGCTGATGTGGCAGATGGGCGGGCTGGGTCCGATGGCGGGCCAGGCGCATCATTTCCTGCAATATGCCCCACATATGGATCCGCCGCAGGACCTGCCCTATGCCAAGGACCGTTATCGCGCCGAGGTCGGCCGGCTTTATGGCGTGCTGGACCGGCAACTGGCCCGCAGCGAATTTGTCGCCGGCGAGCGTTTTACCATTGCCGACATGGCAATCTGGCCCTGGGCGCATCTGTACAAGCGGCAGGAGCAGCAGATCGACGACAAGCCGCATTTCTCGCGCTGGGTGGACACCGTCAGCGCCCGCCCGGCGGTCCGGCGCGGGCGCGACCTGCATGCCGAACTGCGCACCGCCACCACCCCGAAGGACCAGGCGCAAAGCGTATTGTTCCGGCGGTGACGCCGGCGCCAGGCGCGCTCAGGTCTCGTCCGCGTTGATCATGTATTTCTGCAACGAGGTGATCTGCCACCACAGGAAGGCGAACAGCGCGAGGGGAAAGCCAAAGGTTTCGATCTTGACCCAGAGGTCGGTCGACATCGTCCGCCACACGATCTCGTTTGCAACCGCCAGCAGCGTGAACCCCAGGCAGAGCCGCCGGGTCAGGATCATCCAGCCTTCATGCTCCATCGGGATCAGTTCGCCCATCACGAAGGCCAGGTAGGACTTGCGCTGCAACAGGCCGATGCCCAGCAGCAGCGCGAAGACGCCATAGACGATGGTGGTCTTCATCTTGAAAAAGCGTTCGTCGTTGAACCAGGCGGTCAAACCGCCGAAGAACACCACGATCACGGCGGTGAAGATCTGCATCCGGCTGAGGCGGCCGGACAGGTGCCACAGCGCCGCCATTGCCGCCAGAAGGATCGGCACGAACACGATCGTGGCGACGATAAAGCCTGAATATTGCGTTCCGCCAAAGGTATAGGTCTCGTCCTTGATCTTGAGATAGATCAGGAAGAACACGATGGTCGGCCCCAGTTCCAGCACCTGCTTGATCAAGGGATTCACGACTTTTTCCGGCTTGTCGGCCATTCGCCCGTCTGCTCCTATCCGCCCAGTTCCACAATCACCGCGCCCAGCGCGATCAGCGCCATCAGCGCAATCCGGCGCGGGCCCACGGTTTCCTTCAACACCAGCCATCCGATCAACGCCGCGAACACCGTCGAGGTTTCGCGCAGCACCGCCGCCTCGCCGACCTTGTCCAGCCGGGTGGCCAGCATGACCGAGCCAAAGCTGAAAAACGCCACCACTCCGCCGATCACGCCGCGCTGCATCAGCGGCCCCAGCGCCGGCGGGTCGGTCATATTGCGCCAACGCCGCCAGGCCAGCACCGGCATGGTCAGACCGTCGAGCATGAAGAACCAGGCGAGGAAGGTAAAGGGATCGGCGGTCGAGCGGATGCCATAGGCGTCATAGGTGGTGTAAAGCGCCACGAACAGCCCCGTCATCAGCGCATAGCCCAGCGCCGCCCACAGCGTGTCGCGCGCGGTCTGCAGAAAGATCAGGTTGTAGACCGCCAGCCCGAAAATGCCCGACAACAGCACCGCGACACCCAGCCATTGCACCGGGGTGAACAACTCGTCGAACAGCAGCCAGGCACCGATCACCGCAAAAAGCGGTCCGGTGCCGCGCACCACCGGGTAAACCACCGTATAGGCGCCCTTGGTATAGGCCAGCGCCTGCAGCACCTTGTAGGCGATGTGAATAACCACCGCGCCGGCAAAGATCGGCCACATATGCGGTTCCGGCCAGGGCACCACGAACAGCGCAAAAGGCGCGGCCATGACGCTGTAAGAGATGTCGATCGCGCCGCGGCTGAGCCAGGGGTCATAGCGGCCCTTTTGCAGCGCGCCGAAAACCGCGTGCAAAAAGGCCGCCAGCAGTGCCAGAATCATGGCAAGCTGACTTCCCTGCGCGGTGCCTTCCAGAGCGGTCAACCAGGCGCTCACCCTGCGGCCTCTGCCGGCAAGGAACCGCAGCATGTGCCGCGCGTTTTGATGTTTGAAAACAGAGGGATCTGCAGGTGTTTCAGGAAGTATTGGACGAATTCAGAAATACGTTCTCGGTGGTGCCGGCCCCGGCCTCGCTCGCGCGGCTGCTGGCGGCGGTGCTGCTGGGGGCGGTCATCGGACTGGAACGGGAATGGCGCCACAAGCCCGCCGGTCTGCGCACGCATATCCTGGTGTCGGTGGCCGCCTGCCTGTTCGTTCTGCTGGGGCAGGAACTGAGCCGGCTCGATTTCGGCGGCAGCGGCGGGCAACAAAACGACCCGCTTCGCATGATCGAGGCGGTGACCGCCGGCGTCGCCTTCCTGGCCGCCGGGCTGATCTTCACCTCGAAGGGCGAGGTTCGCAACGTCACCACCGGCGCGTCGCTGTGGCTGTCGGGCGCGGTCGGGCTGGGCTGCGGCGCCGGGCAGATGCCGCTGGCCGCGATGGCCACCGCCGTGGTGATCGTGGTACTGGTGGCGCTGCGAACGGTCGAGCGCTGGATGGGCACCCACTAGCCGGGCTGCGGCTGGCGTCATTCGCCGGCTCCGGTCAGCGCCAGGGCAAATTCCTCGGGGTCGAAGGGCGCCAGGTCGTCGATCTGCTCGCCCACCCCGATGGCGTGGATCGGCAGGCCGAACTTGTCGGCAAGCGCCACCAGAACCCCGCCCTTGGCGGTGCCGTCCAGCTTGGTCATCACCAGCCCCGAGACATCGGCGATCTTGCGGAAGATCTCGACCTGGCTCAGCGCATTCTGCCCGGTGGTGGCATCCAGCACCAGCAGGGTGTTATGCGGCGCGCTGTCGTCCTTTTTGCGGATCACCCGGACGATCTTGGCCAGTTCCTCCATCAGATCGGCCCGGTTCTGCAACCGGCCGGCGGTGTCGATCATTAACAAATCCGCACCTTCTGCTTGGGCTTTCTCCATCGCATCATAGGCCAGGCTTGCCGGATCCGAACCTTCGGGCGCGGTCAGCACCGGCACCCCGGCGCGGTCGCCCCAGACCTGCAGCTGTTCCACCGCGGCGGCGCGGAAGGTGTCGCCGGCGGCGATCACCACGTGCTTGCCGGCAGCGCGGAACTGGCTGGCCAGCTTGCCGATGGTGGTGGTCTTGCCCGACCCGTTCACGCCCACCACCAGCACCACCTGCGGCTTTTTCGGATAGAGCGGCAGCGGCCGCGCAACCGGCTCCATCACGCGGGTGATCTCGTCGGCCAGCAGGCGCTTGATCTCGGCGGCCGACAATTTGCGACCGAACCGTCCCTCGGCCATGTTGGCGGTGACCCGCAGCGCGGTGTCGACGCCCATATCGGCGCTGATCAGCAGCTCTTCCAGCTGTTCCAGCATGTCGTCATCCAGGGCGCGGCGCACCACCGTCTTCGGCTCGCCCCGGCCCAGCAGGCGGCCCAGCCGGGACAAAGAGATCTCGCCGCCGCGATGCTGGACCAGGTCGCCAAAGGCGGTGATCACCAGCGACCAGACGCGCAGGCGCCCCTGCGCATGCAGGGAGGCGATGAGGGGGGCCAGCGGATCCTGCATCAGACCCTGTTCAGGCGGTTTCAAGGCAGTGGCGGCGGAAGGCGCGTTTCAGCATGTCCAGCTCGGCACGCAGCAGGTCGACCTCGGCGCGCAGGTCGCCGGCGGCGGCATCGCCGGCAATCAGGGTAAACCGGCCCAGCGTGCGGTGATCGGCGCCATCGGCGATCAGGAAGGTCTGCACCCCGTCCGAGATCGCCTGCGGCGGGATGGTGATGCGCAGGGTCCACAGCCCCGGCGCCTCGCCCTCGGCCAGTTCGACGCCATCGATCGGCTGGCCCAGGTGGGTCACCCGGATATCGGGCGCGGCGCCGGTCGCACCGGCCAGGCGGCCTTCCCATATGCCGTTGCGCAGGCGGATTTCGGTCAGGGTAAGGTCGGACATGCCGGGAACTCCTGCATCGGCTAAAGCGGGGCGCGGCGGTATCGCGCGAAGGTCAGGTCGCGGAGGATGACCTGATTCATCTCGGGTGCCTCGAAGATCAGGTCAAGCCACAGACGTTCGATGCGTTTTTCGTTCATCCGCGCATAGGCGAGATCGAATTCCACCATCACCTCGGCCGCGTCCAGCGGCAATTCGCGAACGATCTGTTCGGTGTTGGGGCCGTTGCGGATGTTGAGCCGGGCGAAGATTTCCAGCGGCGTTTCCATCTCGATCGTGGTGTCGACGCGCAGCAGGTTGTCGCGTGTCAGCCCCTCGACCGCCTCGGATGGCAGGTCGATCACCAGCGACAGGAAGGTGCCGCCAAAGCTGAACACATCCATGCCCAGCCCGAAGGGGGCCAGGTCGGCCTCGCGGGTGTTGCGCAGCTGGCGCAGGGTCATTTCCGCCCGGGGGCAGTCATGAAACAGGGTGATTTCGTTGCCAAGCCTGGACCGGGTCGGCGCCGAGCTGATCCCCGGCACCGGCAGCGGGCCGCGCCACAGTTCGGGGCGCCAAGCCCAGTCGGTGCCTTGCGGGCGGGGGAAGGAGGTGCTGCCGATCCGGGGCAGCGCCAGCCGGCCATCGGCCACGTGCAGCAGCTTGTTGATCTGGCAGCGCAATTGGCGCGCATCGTTGCGCTGGGCGCGCAGGTCGGCAAGCGGGGCGGTTTCGGCCAGACGCACCGCACGGCGCCAGCGGCGCAGGACGCGCTTTTGATGCAGCCGGTCGAATATCCTGCCCATATCGTCCCCATCGCGGCATGCGGGGCGATGCCCGTTCTCGTTCAGCAATATCTAGCGGAAAACAGGCCGGCAGATAAACCGGTAATTGCAGGCGCGGGATCGTCTTCGCGCGCGTGGAGACCGGCACGCGGTGCGGCCTTCAAGCGCGGCGGCGTCAGGACAGCAGGGAATCCAGCCCGGCGGCGGCCTCGGCCAGCCCCCAGGGCGGGTTCAGCACCACCATGCCGCTGCCGGTCATGCCATGGCCCTCGCGGGCGGGGGGGAAGTGCATCTGGTGATGCAGCGATTCTGCGGCCAGATCGCCCAATGCCTTGGTTAGAGCCTTATGCGCACCCGAGGTCAGGATCGGATACCACAGCATCAGCACCCCCACCGGCCATTTGCGGTGCAGCTGTTTCAGCAAGGCCGGCATCGCCGTCCATTCAGTTTTGACCTCATAGCTGGGATCGATCAGCAGCAATCCGCGGCGCGGCTCGGGCGGGGTCAGCGACAGCGCCATCTGCGGCCCGTCGGCATCGCGGATCTCGGCACCCGGCAGGCTGGCGCGCAGCGCGGCCACCTCTTGCGGGTGGCGTTCGGCCAGGATGATCCGGTCGCTCTTGCGCAGCAGCGCCTGCGCGATCAGCGGCGATCCGGGATAGGCGTTCGGACCGCCCTGCCGGCGCGCGGCCTGCAGCGCGCGGAGATAGGGATGATCCGGCGGGAACCGGCCTTCGACCCGCGCGATGCCCTGCGCCGCCTCGCCGGTCTTGCGCGCCTCGGTGCCGGAGAGGTCATAGAGCCCGCGCCCCGAATGGGTTTCGAGATAGCACAACGGCTTGGGTTTTTGCGCCATATAGTCCAGCGCCACCGACAACAGCGCGTGCTTGTGCACATCGGCCATGTTCCCGGCGTGGTAGGCGTGTTGGTAGGAGAGCATCCGAAAAACGCTTTGCGGTGATGGCCCTTTAATATGACACTATATCGGGCTTTCTGGCCTTGCGCTTGTCTGAATGTTCAGCGCGCCGGAGTCAAAGCTGTGCCAGCGCCGGCTGCCCGCCGGCGATGGCGATCATTTACCTGGCCTAGCTGCGCACCAGCTTTTCGTAGCTTTCCGAAATGTCGCGCGTCAGGGCGCCGACCTCGAAGTTATAGTCGCCGATCTGCCCCACCGGGGTGACCTCGGCGGCGGTGCCGGTCAGCCAGCACTGTTCGAACCCTTCCAGCTCTTCCGGCATGATATGGCGCTCATGCACCTTGATCTGGCGGTCCTTCAGCATGCCGATCACGGTCTGCCGGGTCAGGCCGTTGAGGAAACAGTCGGCATCGGGGGTGTGCACCTCGCCGTCCTTGACGAAGAAGATGTTGGCGCCGGTCGCCTCGGCAACATAGCCGCGATAGTCCATGAACAGCGAATCCGAGCAGCCCTTGGCCTCGGCGGCGTGTTTCGACATGGTGCAGATCATGTAGAGGCCGGCGGCCTTGGCATGGACCGGGATGGTCTCGGGGCTGGGCCGTTTCCACTTGGAGATGTCCAGCTTGGCGCCCTTGAACTTGGCGTCGCCATAGTAATTGCCCCATTCCCAGCCGGTGATGGCCAGCCGCACCGGGTTGCGCGCGGCAGAGACGCCCATGTCTTCGCCGGCGCCGCGCCAGGCGACGGCGCGCACATAGGCATCGGTCCAGCCATTGGCTTCGAGCATCGCGTATTTCGCCGCCTCGATCTCTTCCACCGTGTAGGGGATCTCGAAATCCAGCAGCCGGGCGGATTCGCGCAGCCGTTCGGAATGCTGCACGCCCTTGAAGATCTTGCCGTTATAGCAGCGCTCGCCTTCGAAGACCGACGAGGCGTAATGCAACGCATGCGTCAGGACATGTACCTTGGCATCGCGCCAGTTGATCAGTTTGCCATCCATCCAGATGGTACCGTCGCGGTCTTCATATCCCGACATAACGTTTTCCTCACCTTGGTCTTTCTTTTCGAATGTTGCGTTTCTTAGGGCCGAAACGGTCATAATATTGCGCAAAAACTGCGACTCGATACCTCTTGCCCCTTGGAATGTCAATAAGGCTGACTTAAGATGCTTAAAAAAGTCACAGGCGAGGAATCCCATGTCTGACGGACGAGTGACGCAATCGCATGGCAGCGAAAGCCTGCTGTTCCTGACCGACGAACAGCTGCGCCAGGGCATCGAGGCGATGTTCTTTGCCTATCGCGGCTTTACCGCCGATCCCGACCGGATCCTGGACGAACTTGCCTATGGCCGCGCCCATCACCGGGCCATTCACTTTATCAACCGCGCGCCGGGCACCACGGTGAACAACCTGCTGGCGCTGCTGGGGGTGACCAAACAATCGCTGAACCGGGTGCTGCGCACATTGATCAGCGACGGGCTGGTGGAAAGCCGGGTCGGCACTCTGGACAAGCGCGAGCGGCATCTTTACCTGACCCAGAAGGGCCGCACCCTGGAGGGGCGGCTGAGCGATGCCCAGCGTGCGCGGATGCGCGCCGCCTATCGCGAAACCGGACCCGAGGCGGTGGCCGGGTTCCGCCAGGTGCTGGAGGCGATGATGGATCCAGATATGCGCCGCGCCTATGCCCGACTGCGGGACAGCGCATGATGTCGCAACTGGACGCTCACCTGCTGATCGTCGATGATGACGAGCGGATCCGCGATCTGTTGAAGAAATTCCTGCTGCGGCAGGGGTTCCTGGTGACCTCGGCGCGCGATGCCGCGCATGCGCGGCGGGTGCTGTCGGGGCTGGATTTCGACCTGATCGTGCTGGACGTGATGATGCCGGGCGAAGATGGTGTCAGCCTGACCCGCAGCCTGCGCGAAACCCATGACACGCCGATCCTGCTGCTGACCGCGCGGGGCGAAACCGAGAACCGCATCGCCGGGCTGGAGGCGGGGGCAGATGATTACCTGCCCAAGCCGTTCGAGCCGAAGGAACTGCTGCTGCGGATCAACGCCATCCTGCGGCGGATGCCGGAAACCCCGGTCGAGGCGACCGTGCCGAAGATCCTGCATCTGGGGCCGATCCGCTATGACATCGAGCGCGGCGAGATGTGGGAGGGCGAAAAGCTGGTGCGGCTGACCGCAACGGAAAGCCAGCTGATGAAGATTTTCTCGTCGCAACCGGGCGAGCCGGTGAGCCGCAGCAAGCTGGTCGAGGATCTGGGCCGCGACCGCGGACAGGCACAGGAACGCGCGGTGGACGTGCAGATCACCCGGCTGCGCCGCAAGATCGAATCCGACCCCAAGCGCCCGCGCTATTTGCAGACGGTGCGCGGCGCGGGGTATATGCTGGCCCCGGACTGAGCCCTCCCGGCGCCGCACCCGGCGGCGGCGGAATTTGAGTATTTATTTTAGAGAAGAAGCACAGAACGCGCATGACCACCGCCCTTGTCACCTATGCCGATTGCCTTGACCACGTCACCCCGCCCGGCCATCCCGAACAGGTGGCGCGGCTGGACCATGTGCTGCACGCGCTGGCGGGGCTGGACCTGACCCGGGTCACCGCGCCGCTGGCGGCCGAGGATGACATCTTGCGCATCCATCCGGCGGGCTATCTGGCCGGGTTGCGGCGCAATCTGCCGGCGCAGGGCTTTTACCAGATCGACGGCGACACCTTCCTGTCACCCGGCTCGCTGAGCGCCGCCTTCCGCGCCGCCGGCGGGATAGTGCGGGCGGTGGACATGGTGCTGAACGGCGACGCCGGCAACGCGTTTTGCGCCGCGCGCCCGCCCGGCCATCATGCCGAACGCGAAACGGCGATGGGGTTCTGCCTGTTCGGCAACGCCGCATTGGCGGTGAAACACGCGCTGGACTTTCACGGGCTGCAGCGGGTGGCGGTGGTGGATTTCGACGTGCATCACGGCAATGGCACCCAGGACCTGCTGTGGGACGAGGCGCGCGCGCTGGTGATCACCAGCCAGCAGATGCCGCTGTGGCCGGGCACCGGACGGATCGACGAAACCGGGGTGCATGATACCATCCTGAACATCCCGCTGGCCCCCGGCAGCGGCGGCGCCGAGATGCGCGCGGCCTATGCCGACCGCGCCTTTCCCCGGCTGCGCGCCTTTGCGCCGGAACTGATCGTGGTCTCGGCCGGGTTCGACGCCCATCGGGACGACCCGCTGGCGCAGCTGACCTGGGAGACCGAGGATTTTGCCTGGATCACCGCCGAGATCTGCGCCATCGCGGCGGAGTGCTGTGCCGGGCGCGTGGTCTCGACTCTCGAGGGCGGCTATGATCTGAAGGCGCTGGGCGACAGCGCCCGGGCGCATGTGGAAGAACTGATAAAGGCCGCGAGATGACTGACACCCCCGTCGAAACCATGAGCTTTGAAGAGGCGATGAAAGAGCTTGAGGCGGTGGTCAACAAGCTGGACAGCGGCGACGTGCCGCTGGATGCCTCGATCGCGCTGTATGAGCGCGGCGCGGCGCTGAAGAAGCGCTGCGAGGAGGAGCTGAAGCGCGCCGAAGAGAAGGTGGCGGCGATCACGCTGGATGCCGAGGGCAATCCGACGGGGACCAAGCCGGTCGAAGGGCTGTAACATGTTCGATGCCCGCCTCGCCCGGGCGCGCGGGGCGATCGAGGCCCGGCTGGCGCGGGAGTTTGCAACCCTCAACCCGCTGCCGGTGACCGAGGCGATGCGCTATGCCAGCCATGGCGGCAAGGCGCTGCGCGGCTTCCTGGTGCTGGAAAGCGCGGCGCTGCATGAAGTCGACGCGGCGCGCGCGCTGCTGCCGGCCTGCGCCATCGAGCTGATGCATGCCTATAGCCTGGTACATGACGACCTGCCCTGCATGGATGATGACGATCTGCGCCGCGGCCAGCCGACGGTGCATATCCGCTGGGACGACGCGACCGCGGTGCTGGCCGGCGACGCGCTGCAGGCGCTGGCCTTTGAGCTGGCGGCGCATCCCGAATGCGGGCCGGGCGAGGTGCGCGCCGAACTGGCGCTGAGCCTGGCGC
>NZ_PGTB01000082.1 GCF_002786325.1 Pseudooceanicola lipolyticus
GCCGGGGCCGAGCCATCGACCGCCAGCGCCGATGCCGCGCCGCCGGCCAGGGCGGCCAGCGAAAAGCCCCCGACATGGGAAAACACGTCCAGCACCCGCGCCCCCGGCGCCAGCCGCGCGGCAAAGGCATGGTTCGGGCGCTGGTCGAAGAACAGCCCGGTTTTCTGCCCGCCGGTCAGGTCGGCCATATAGGTGGCGCCGTTCATCGGCACCGGCACCGGCGCCTCTGGTGCATGGCCCCGCAACAGGCCCGAAACATCGTCCAGCCCTTCCAGCGTCCTTGTGCGCCCGCCGGCATTTTTCAGGATGGTCGTCGCCCCGGTGACCGCCGCCAGCGCCGCAGCCAGCGGCTCGATTAACCTCTCGGCCCAGGCGGCGTTGGGCTGCACCACGCAGATATCGCCAAACCGGTCGATCACCACGCCGGGCAGACCGTCGGCCTCGGCATGGACCAGCCGGTAGAACGGCGCCTCGAACAGCCGCTCGCGCAGGTCCAGCGCACGGCGCAGGCGGGCGGCGAACCAGGCCTCGTCCAGCTGCGCCGCCGGGTCGGGGTCGAGCATGCGGCAGATCAGCTTGGAGGCCGGGTTGACCGCCACCAGCCCCAGCGCGTTGCGCTCGCCATCTTCCAGCACCGCCAGCGCGCCGGGGGCGATCGCCCGCGTGCGCCGGTCGGTCACCAGGTCGCCGGCATAGACCCAGGGAAAGCCGCGGCGCAGCGGCCGGGCATCGGATTTCGGTTTCAGCCGGACATGCGGCAGTTCGAACAGGGATTGGCTCATGTCGGTGTCATAGCCGGAACGCCGGGCGGCCGGAAGAGGCTCAGCCGCGCGGCCGGGCGCGCCAGCCACCGCGCCGGCGCGGGCTGGTGATCTGGGTCAGCCCGTCGGTCAGCACCTGGGTCATCGGATGGTCTGGCGCGGCGCCGGCATGGCGCTCCAGCAGCCGCTGCAGCAGGCTGCTGTTGTCGCTGTCCACCGGCAGGCTCAGCGCCCAGTCCAGGAAGATGCTGCGGCATTCCTCGGCGGTGATGCCGTCGATGCGATAGGCCTCGTGGATCAGACCCTTGGGGTCGGTTTCGTCGCGCGGGGTCATGCCGCATCCCTTTCCGCCAGCGCCGCGTCGATCCGCGCCGCGCTGTCCTCATAGGCCTGTTCCAGGGCGTCGCGCAATGCCTGCACCGAGTCATAGCCGGTGCTGCGGCAGAAGAAGGCGGCGCCGCCCTCGCCGATCGCGTTGCTGTCCACCGGTCCCGCCGCGATCAGCCGCGCCGCCGTGGTCACCGACCAGAACAGCGCATAGGCGCGTTTCAGCGCCTGCGCATCCGTCTTGGCCAGCCAGCCGGATCTCACCGCGCCGTCCAGCCCCTCGGTGACCTCGCGCGCGGCGCTGCCGGCCATCAGCGCGCCGGCCTGGGCGGCCAGTTCGATATCTTGCATCCGGCCCGGCCCGGTCTTGGCATCCCACACGCCGGCGGGCGATTTTGCCTCGGCGATACGGGCGCGCATGTCGCGCAGTTCGCCCAGAACCTCGTCGGCGGTGCGCGAACGGCGCAGCAACTCGCGGCGGAAGGCGCGGATATCCTCGCCCAGCCCGCTCTCGCCGCCCGCGACCACGCGGGCGCGGGTCAGCGCCAGGTGCTCCCACACCCAGGCTTCCTTGCGCTGGTAGTCCTGGAAACTGGCCCAGCTGGTTGCCACCGGCCCCTGGTTGCCCGAGGGGCGCAGGCGCATGTCGACCTCGTAAAGCCGCCCTTCGGACATGCGCGCGGTCAGCGCGGTGATCAGCGCCTGGGTCAGCCGGGCGTAATAGGTCCGCGCCGGCAGCGCCCGCGGACCGTCCGAGGTCTCGGCCCCGTCCGGGTCGTAGATCACGATCAGGTCGAGATCGGAATCGGCGTTCAGCCGCCGCGCCCCCAACGAGCCCATGCCCAGCACCGCGGCCCCGCGCCCCGGTGGCGGGCCATGGCGCCGGGCGAACTGATCCACCACCACCGGGAACACCGCCTGAATGGCGGCATCGGCCAGGTCGGCATATTGCGCTCCGGCCTCGCCGGCGCCGATCAGCCCGCGCAGGTGATGTACGCCGATACGGAAATGCCACTCCTTGACCCAGCGGCGCGCCGCGTCCAGCCGGGTCTCGTAATCCTCTTCCGCGGCCAGCCGGGCGGCCAGCTGCTCTTGCAGCGGCCCCGCCCCCGGCCAATCGGCGAAGAACCCGCCGCCGATCACCGCATCGAAGACCGAGGCGTTGCGCGACAGGTAGGCGGCCAGCTCCGGCGCGGTGCCGACGATGTCGATCAGCAGGTCCAGCAGCTGCGGATTGGCCTCGAACAGCGAAAACAGCTGCACCCCGGCGGGCAGGCCCGCCAGGAACCCGTCCAGCGCCTTCAGCGCCTCGTCGGGCCGCGCGGTGCGGGCCAGCCGGCGCAGCAATTCCGGCCGCAGGCGCCGGAAGATCTGCTGCGCCCGCTGCGACCGCAGCGCCGGATAGCTGGGCCAGCGGGTGCAGATGCTGATGTCGAACTCGACCTCCGGCACCTCGGATGCGGCGGGCGTGTCGGGGGCAAAGAACCCCTCGGTCAGTTCGTGCACCGCGCTCAGCCGCTTGGCGATGGTGTCGGTCAGCGCGGCCACATCGGAGCCCATCAGGCAGGCGATGCGCTGCAATTCGTCCGGATTGACCGGCAGCTTGTGGGTCTGCGCGTCATGCAGCATCTGGATCCGGTGTTCCACCTCGCGATGGGCGCGGTAATGTTCGGCCAGGCTGTCGGCCACCTCCTGGCTGATCCAGCTGCGCGCCGCCAGCGCCATCAGCCCCGGCACGGTGCCGCGCACCCGAAGGCTTTCGTCGCGCCCACCGGAAATCAGCTGCTGGGTCTGGGTAAAGAACTCGATCTCGCGAATGCCGCCGCGGCCCAGCTTCATGTCGTGGCCCGCCACCTGCAACGGACCGCCCAGCCCCTTGCTTTCGCGGATCCGCAGCCGCATGTCATGCGCGTCCTGGATGGTGGCGTAATCCAGGTGCCGCCGCCAGATGAACGGCCGCAGGGCCGCGATGAACCGCTTGCCGGCAGCCAGGTCGCCGGCGGCCGGGCGCGCCTTGATATAGGCGGCGCGTTCCCAGGTCCGGCCCAGGCTTTCGTAATATTGTTCCGCCGCCGCCATCGACAGGCAGACCGGCGTGACCGACGGATCGGGGCGCAGCCGCAGGTCGGTGCGGAACACATAGCCGTCCTTGGTGCGCTCGTTCAGCATCGCCGACATCTCGCGCGTGGCCCGCACCAGCGCCTGCCGCGCCTCGGTGAAATCCTCGCGGGCATAGCGGGTTTCGTCGAACAGGCAGATCAGATCGATATCCGAGGAATAGTTCAGCTCGCCCGCGCCCATCTTGCCCATCGCCAGCACCACCATGCCGGCGGCGGTGGCGATATCGGAGTCGTCCTGGCCCGGCAGCTTGCCGCGCCGGATCTGGCGGGCGACCTGCGCCTTGACCGCCAGGTCACAGGCCAGCGCGGCAAAGTCGCTCAGCAGGCCGGTGACCCGCTCCAGCGGCCAGACCCCGGCCAGATCGGCCAGCGCGGTGATCAGCGCGATACGTTTCTTGGCGATGCGCAGGCCACGGCCCAGCTCGTCCTCGGCCAGGTTCGGCAGCTCGTCCAGCAGCGCCGCGACGGCGGCATCGGGATCGTCCAGCGCTTCTTGCAGCCAGTCGCTCTGGGTTTCGATCAGCCCGGCCAGATAGGGGCTGCTGCCCGCGGTGCCGATCAGCAGATCGCCGAGCGGTGGCGACAGTTTCGGCAGATGGTCCAGCACCTCGCGGCCCACTTCGGGGGCAAAGGCGCGCGGCAGCCGGGTGATGCGGGATTCGAAACTCATGCTGGCGTGCCGCCCTGCGTCAGCGCCGGCGTGTCCTGGCTGAACAGGTTGCGCCATCCGTCCTCTCCCCTTTGCCACAGCGACGAGACATACATCGCCTCGGATCTCCCGGCCCCCACCGGGGTATAGCACGCCAGATAGGCCAGCATCACGAGGTCGGCGGAATAGACCTGTAGCCGGGCCTCGCGGATCTCGTAGCTTTGCATCGTCGGGCCATTGGCCAGCTGGCCGCAATGACCGTCGCGGCCGGAAAACCCGCTGGGATAGACGCCCAGGAATTCCGGCGCCAGCGCCGCCCGGTCCGCCGCCGCATCGCCAGACACCAGCGCCTGCCAGACGCGCCGTTCCTGCGCGAGCATCTCTTCCAGATCCGGTGCTGTCTTGTCTTCCCCCGCCATGCTGCGCAATGTGCATGGCCGAGAGGCAGGGTCAAGGAGCAGGCCATGAGCAAGAGTCTGAAACGGGTGCGCCAGGCGCTGGAAGCGGCCGGGCTGAGCGCCGAGATCCGCGAAACCGAGCTGGCCCGCACCGCGGCCGACGCCGCCACTGCGGTGGGCTGCGAGGTGGACCAGATCGCCAAGTCGATCATCTTCCAGGGGCAGGAAAGCGGCCGCGCGGTGCTGTTCCTGACCGCCGGCGGCAACCGGGTGGATGCGGCCAAGGCGGCACAGGTCGCCGGCGAACCGCTGGGCAAGGCCGACGCGGCATTGGTACGCGCACAGACCGGTTTTGCCATTGGCGGGGTGTCGCCGGTGGGCCACCTGTCGCCAATCCGGGCCTGGCTGGATCCGCGCCTGGCCGAGTTCGAGCTGATCTGGGCCGCGGCGGGCACGCCGCATCATGTCTTTCCGATCAGCCCAGCCGACCTGGAACGTATAACCGGCGCGCAACCTGCTGATTTCACTTCGTAAATCCTATAATGTAAAAATCTTTCACATTAACCCTTGCAAAGGCCGGGCGGGATACCGACATTGGTGATGTGAAAAGGCTTCACATTCAACTGATCAACACCGGAGTGACCCGCTAATGACCACAATGTCCGATACCGCTCCTGGCCCGTCGCCCCTGGGCTGGTTTTCCAAGGCCGAGGCCTGGCTGGACCACAAGGGCAAGGGCGCTTGGATCGCCGCCATGGTGCTCGGCTTCGTCTTCTTCTGGCCGATCGGTCTGGCCCTTCTGTTCTACATGATCTGGAGCAAGCGCATGTTCAATTCCTCCTGCCGTGGAAAAGCCTGGAAATCCCAGCGATTTAACGCTCATACCACCACCGGCAACAGCGCCTTCGACGCCTACAAGGCCGATACGCTGCGCCGCCTGGAACAGGAACAGAACGATTTCGAAGCGTTCCTGGAGCGTCTGCGCGAAGCCAAGGACAAGGCCGAGTTCGACCAGTTCATCGACGAGCGCGCGAAAAAAGCCGCCGAGGGCGACGAGGCGTAACCCGCCTCCACGACCCCAGCCAGAGGCCCCGCCGCAGCGGGGCCCCAAACCGTTCACCCCCCAAAAGAGAAAGCTCCGCCGCGCATGGACCACCTGCCCGATCCCGACCGCCAGCCGCAATTCTATGCCTCGGTCCCGGCCAAGCGGCTGGTCGCCTGGGTGGTGGACACGCTGCTGATCGTGCTGATCAGCCTGGGCGTGGTGCTGGCCACCGCCTTTGTCGGCCTGCTGATCTGGCCGCTGCTGTACCTGACCATCGGCTTTGCCTATCGCGTGGTGACGCTGGCCAACCGCTCGGCCACGCTGGGCATGCGCTTTGCCGGGATCGAGTTTCGCACCGCCTCGGGCAGCCGATTCGACATGGGCCATGCGCTGCTGCACACCACCGGCTTTACCCTCAGCGTCGCCGTGCCGATTCTACAGGTGATTTCGGTGGTGATGATGCTGACCGGGCCGCGCGCGCAGGGTTTGACCGACCTGTTTCTGGGCACCGCGGCACTGAACCGGCGCAGCACCTGAAACACGCTGCCTTTCGCGCGGATTCGCCACTTGGCGACCGCAAAAGGCGTTGTTATCATCGTTCAAACAGATTGATGAGATTATGAGATTAGATGCGCCACACGCTGCCCATAGCGCCTCAGTTCTATGTGACGGCTCCCCAGCCCTGCCCGTATCTCGAGGGCAGAATGGAGCGAAAGCTGTTTACTGCCCTGCAGGGCGATAACGCCGACAAGCTGAACAATTCGCTGTCGCAGCAGGGCTTTCGTCGTTCGCAGAACGTGCTCTACCGGCCGTCCTGCGCCGAATGCTCGGCCTGCCTGTCGGCACGTATCGATATCAACCGGTTCCGCCCCTCGCGCAGCCAGCGCAAGATCGCCCGGCGCAATGAACAACTGGTGCGCCGCGCCACCTCGCCCTGGGCGACGGAAGAACAATACGAGCTGTTCCGCCGCTATCTGGACGTGCGCCATGCCGATGGCGGCATGGCCGATATGGACGTGTTCGAATTTGCCGCGATGATCGAGGAAACCCCGATCCGCAGCCGGGTGGTGGAATATGCCGATCCCGACAGCAACGCGCTGATCGCGGTCAGCCTGACCGACGTGCTGGAGGACGGGGTCAGCATGGTCTATTCCTTCTACACCCCCGACCTGCCGCAGGCGAGCCTGGGCACCTACATGATCCTCGACCATGTCGAAATCGCCCGCGAGGCCGGGCTGCCCTATGTCTACCTGGGCTATTGGGTGCCGGGCAGCCAGAAGATGGGGTACAAGTCCAACTTCTCCGGGCTCGAGGTCTATCTGGGCGGCGCCTGGCAGGTGATGACCGACCCCAAATCGCACGGCGCCGACCTGCACCCGCTGTCGACCGATCCGATTGCCGAACAGGTCGCCAATATCCATCTGCCCGATCGCCGCCCGACCCGTCGCTGACCAGGTCGAAGCCGCCGGAAATGGGGATCGTCCTCGCCTGAGCCGCCGTCCCGGAGCCTAATCCGGGATCTCGGAACGCGCGCGACCGCGTTGCGCAACCAGCCTGCCACTCGTTTGAACGCTGTCCCGGACCCCGATCCGGACCTCGGATCAGGACCGGCAGATCCCGGCCCGGAGGCCGGGATTTTGTCACGCGGCGCGGAGCCCGCGCCGCGTGGTTCAGTTCGGGATCAGATCCGGGACGATGGTCACGATGCCCGGGAAGAACCACAATATGCCAATCCCCAGCACCTGGATGATCACGAAGGGGAACACACCGCGATAGATATGGCCGGTGGTCACCTCCTTCGGCGCCACCCCGCGCAGGTAGAACAGCGCAAAGCCGAAGGGCGGGGTCAGGAACGAGGTCTGCAGGTTCACCGCGATCATGATCGTCACCCATTTCGGGTCGAAGGATCCGCCGTAGATCACCGGCCCGACAATCGGGATCACGATATAGATGATCTCGAGGAAATCGAGCACGAAGCCCAGCAGGAACAGCACCAGCATCACGATCAGGAAGACGGTGAATTCCGAATCGAAGCTGCGCAGGAATTGCTGGATGTAATGTTCGCCCCCGAAGGAGATCACCACCAGGTTCAGCAGCTGCGACCCGATCAGGATGGTGAACACCATCGAGGTCACCTTGGCCGTCTCGCGCACGACCGGACCCAGCACCGAGTTCTTCAACAGCACCCAGCAGGAATAGAGCAGCCCGAAAAACGCGAACATGTAGCAGGCGAAGGCCACCAAGAAGGCCAGCCAGCTTTCAAAGGTCACCTCGGCATGGTTGATCCGCAGGTCGAAATTGATCCCGGCCAGGATCATCACCACCACCGCGAAGGCGGCAAAGATCACCACCCGACCGGATTCGCCGTTGTCCTGCAGCTTGCGATAGGCGGCCAGCATGATGGCCCCGGCCGCCCCCAGCGCCGCGGCGGGCGTCGGGTTGGTGATGCCGCCCAGGATCGAGCCCAGCACCGCCACGATCAACACCAGCGGCGGAAAGACGACGCGGATCAGGTCGCTCTGCGACAGCCGGTCCACCGCGTGACGGCAGCCCCAAAGGGTGATCGCCAGTGGGATCAACAGCAGGATCACCGTTGCCATCGAACTGGTGGCCGGGCCGATCAGGAAGATATCCGCCAGCAGCATCAGAACCAGCCCACCGGCGCCGATGATCAGCGGCCTGGGGTCAGAGAGCGGCGACACCCCGCGCGCACCGCTCAGGACGATGCCCAGCAGGATGATGATGGTGGCGATGCCGGTGCCGATCGGCGGCGCGTTCCAGTCGCGTGCGGGCTGCGCCGGGGCATCCGCCTCGGCATCGGCCTCGGGTTCCGGCGCCGGGTCGCTTGCGCCCTGGGCGCGCAGGCGCACGGATTCGTCCCAGGCCTCCTGCCCGTGCAGCTCGATCATCGCCTCGCGGCACTGGTCGCTGACATTGGTGCGCAGCAGGGTGGTGTCGCTGGACTGTACCTGGAACGCCGCGCGCTGGTCTTGGCTGCCCAGCAGCCCGACCTGGTTCAACATCACCGCGCCGCCGATCAGCAGCACCGGCACAATCAGGAACCAGGTCAGGGTCTCGCCGCGGGTCACCGCCTCGCCGGTATCGCCCTCGATATTGACCGCGGGCGCCCGCGACGGGTTCAGCAGCGCATAGCCGAAGGCATAGGCGGCATAGAGGAAGGCCAGCAGGATCCCCGGCAGCATTGCCGCCTGGAACAGCGTGCCCACCGACACCACCGCTGGCCGGCCCAGATAGGTCAGCGCATCGGTGCAGCCGGCGGTCTGGGCCCGGGCCTCCTGTGCGGTGGAATAGAGGTCGCCAGCCAGGGTGCCCAGCAGAACGATCACGATCGACGGCGGGATGATCTGGCCCAGCGTGCCCGAGGCGGAAATCACCCCGGTGGACAGTTCCGGCGAATAGCCGTTGCGCAGCATGGTGGGCAACGACAGCAGGCCCATCGTCACCACCGTGGCGCCGACGATCCCGGTCGACGCGGCCAGGAAGGCCCCGACCACCACCACCGACACGGCCAGGCCGCCCGGCAGCGGGCCGAAGACCCGCGCCATGGTGGTCAGCAGATCCTCGGCGATCTTCGAGCGTTCCAGCACGATGCCCATCATCACGAACATCAACACCGCCAGCAGCGTCTCGATCGACTGGCCGGCAAAGACCCGTTCGTTCATCCGGTTGACGATGAAGGACAGGTTGCGGTCCATCGCCTGTTCCCAGCCGCCCGGAAACAGCGCCTCTTCGACCCGCGGCAGGTCCGGGTATCGGAACACGCTGACCGTGTCGCGCGCGACGCCGGTATTCAGCAGGTCGCGATAGGCCTGCGACCCGGTGTCGATGGCCTGGTGGATCAGCAGCCCGGCGCTGTCGAGCGCGGCAATGATCCCGAACGAAATAATGCCCGCGCCGGCGATGGCAAAGGCCACCGGGAACCCCGACAAAATGCCGCCGAACAGGCAGCACAGCACGATCAGCAATCCGATCTCGACGCCGTCCAATCCGAAAATCATCTGCCCTGCCCCCTAGTGCGTGCCTTCATAGGCTTCTTCGCCCTCGCCCAAGGTATCCTTGTCGAGGTATTTGTTTTCGCTTTGCTCACCTTCCCGGAATTCCAGCAGCGAGCGGTAGAAAAAGGCCACCGCCTGCAACAGAACCAGCGCGGTAAAGGTGCACATCAGTATCTTGAACAGGAAATACCCGTTGAAGCCGCTGGGTGAAAAGCCGATGGTTTCGACATTCCATTTCACGATCTTCGACTTGCGCAGCATCAGTTCCAGCGAATCCGAAGCCGAGACCTTGGGCGTGATCAGGTTGCGCCACAGGAAGAACCAGGCATAGAGCCAGGTCAGCACCGCCGCCGGGACCATGAAGAAGATCGACCCGAACATGTCGATGATCTTCTTGGTGCGGAACCGCACCACCGCATAGACCAGGTCGACCCGGACATGCCCGCCCTGCACGAAGGTGTAGGTGACGCACAGCGCCACCACGATGGCGTTATAGAGTTTCAGCTCTTCCGAGAACCAGCCCACCGACTGGGTAAAGCCGAAGCCCAGCGGCGCGATGGTCAGGTTGCCCAGCCGGAACACCGATTGCAGGAACACCACCATCACCTGCTGCAACACCATCAGCAACCCGACCCAGGCGGCGGCGCGGCCGATGAAATTGGCCAGGCTTTCCAGCGCGATGGTGCAGCCCCACATGACGCGCGGCACGATCAGGCCGATCACGGTGACCACCAGGAAGATGTCGAACAGCGCGAAGAACAGTTCGATCGAGGCGCCGTAATAGATGAACCGCATCAGCGCTTCGTTGTCCGACCAGTCCAGCCAGAGCGAAAGATGCGTCAATGCGTAGAAGATATTGTAAAAGCCCATCCCGATATTGGTGATGAACCAAATCAGAGCGTCACCCATCCGCGCCGCCTCGCTGTCAGAACGGCCGCGCGCGGTTCACGCGCGCGGCCCTGTCACGTTTCCGGTTGCTGGTTTACATCGCCGCCAGAACGCGGTTGCGCTGGCTTGCATAGGCGCTGTCCGACTGGCTGAGCCATTCGGAGGAGGCGCGCAGCGAGGCCTGGGCCGACTCGTGGATCTTCTTGAACAGATCGTCATCGGTATAGCTGTTCAGCAGCTCGACCGAGGCCGACCCGAAGGCGTCCCAGATGTCATCCGCGAACGAGCGCAGCTGTGCCCCGCCCGAGGTCAGGCGCGCCAGCGCCGGGCCGTTATTGGCGATGAACTGGGCATAGTTCGCCTGGTGCGCGTCTGCCGATGCGATCTCGATCGCCTTCTGCTGGCTTGGGGTCAGGCTGTTGAACACTTCCAGGTTGGTCGCCACCGACAGCGCCGCGCCGGGCTCGTGGAAGCCGGCGGGATAGTAGAAGTCGCAGACCTCCTGCAGGCCCAGCTTTTCATCCGACCACGGGCCGATCCACTCGGTCGCGTCCAGCGCACCCGAGCTGAGCGCCTGATAGATTTCGCCGCCGGGAATGTTCTGCACCGAGGCACCCAGCTTGGACAGCGCTTCGCCGCCCAGGCCCGGCATGCGGAATTTCAGGCCTTTGAAGTCATCGGCCGAGTTTACCTCCCTGCGGAACCAGCCGCCGCCCTGCGCGCCGGTCTGACCGGCGATGAACGACCGCAGGCCGAACACTTCGCCCAGTTCGTGATGCAGCGCCATGCCGTCCTGGCCATAGTACCAGGTCATCATTTCCGGCGCGGTCATGCCGAAGGGCACCGCGGTGAAATAGGCCCAGGCCGGGTGCTGGCCGACGAAGTAATAGTCGGCGCCGTGATACATGTCGGCCTGACCGGCGGTCACCGCGTCGAACACTTCCAGCGCGCCCACCAGTTCGCCAGCCGCCTTGGTGTCGACCGTGATCTGGCCATCGGTTGCCGCCGAGACATTCGAAGCCACGCGTTCGACCGAATCCCAAACCCCGGCCAACCCGCGCGGCCAGGTGCAGACCATGGTCAGCGTGCGCTTGCCCTGGGCATAGGCCGGTGCCGCCAGCGAGGTTGCCGCAGCGGCGCTGCCGCCCAGAGCCGATGTCTTGAGAAAAGAGCGTCGATCCATAAGTATTAATCCTCCCGAGATTTTGGACTTGGTCCGCGCATGGCCGCGCGAACGGATCGTTGAAGTGGTCCCACCCTAACCGACCAGATCAAAATGTGAATAGATATTCACGTTATTTTTGGCCTACATATTAGGCAAGTAGCGGGAAAGTTGCGCCACTGACCCCACCATCGGGGCCAATTGTTACCGAAATGTTTCGAGAGCGGTGGAAACTGCCAGCCCGGGCCCGGCAGGGGCGCCATCACGGCACGCGATGATTCGCCGTTCCGGCACCGCGACCGGCGCGATTGCGGCGCGTGACAGCGCGGGCCGATCCGCCCAAAGACCCGCCAACACCCCAATCCGGCCCCGATTTCGGCGGAAATAAAATTGCGCCACTGGCGCTGCTTGCGCAACTAAGGCGAAAATTTCCACGCCCTCAGGACGTCAAAGACCGGATTTGTCTGTTGACGCCCCCGCCCCGCACCCATAAGGTCCGCGCACCAGAAGGAGACCCGGTCATGTTGACCCTAGTCGTAATCGTAGGATGCACGCGCATGGGCCGGTAACGGTAGACCATAATCTGACCCATGCGCCTCCGAAAATCCTTCGGGGGCTTTTTTTTGGCCGAAAACAAGACGAAATCGCGGATGGAGCAAGACAGATGACACGCGAAATGACCGGAGCAATGATGGTGGTTCAGGCGCTGAAGGATCAGGGCGTGGACACGGTATTCGGTTATCCCGGCGGCGCTGTCCTGCCGATTTACGACGAGATCTTCCAGCAGAACGATATTCGTCACATCCTGGTGCGCCACGAACAGGGCGCGGTTCACGCCGCCGAGGGCTATGCCCGCTCGACCGGCAAGCCGGGGGTCTGCTTGGTCACCTCGGGGCCCGGTGCCACCAATGCCGTCACCGGCCTGACCGATGCGCTGATGGATTCGATCCCGATCGTGGTCCTGACCGGCCAGGTGCCAACCTTCCTGATCGGCTCGGACGCCTTCCAGGAGGCCGATACCGTTGGCATTACCCGCCCCTGCACCAAGCATAACTGGCTGGTCAAGGATCCCGACCGGCTGTCCGGGACCATTCACGAGGCGTTCCACGTCGCCACCTCGGGCCGCCCCGGTCCGGTGCTGGTGGATATCCCCAAGGACGTGCAATTCGCCACCGGCACATATACCGCGCCGAAACCAGCCGAATCCCACTATCGCCCGCGGGTAAAGGGCGACATGGAAGAGATCACCGAACTGGTGGCGGCCATCGAGAAGGCGAAAAAACCGGTCTTCTATACCGGCGGCGGCGTGATCAATTCCGGCAAGAGCGCCAGCCTGCTGCTGCGCGAACTGGTCGATGCCACCGGCTTTCCGGTCACCTCGACGCTGATGGGCCTGGGCGCCTATCCGGCCAGCGGCAAGAACTGGCTGGGGATGCTGGGCATGCATGGCCTGTACGAGGCCAATATGGCGATGCATGATTGCGACCTGCTGATCAATATCGGCGCCCGGTTCGACGACCGCATCACCGGGCGCATCGACGCCTTCAGCCCGCATTCGAAAAAGGCGCATATCGACATCGACCCGTCCTCGATCAACAAGGTGATCAAGGCCGATATCCCCATCGTCGGCGATGTGGCGCATGTGCTGGAAGACATCCTGAAGGTCTGGAAGTCGCGCGGCCGCAAGACCGAGACCGAAGCGGTGAAAACCTGGCACAAGCAGATCGACGGCTGGCGCAAGGTCGACTGCCTGGCCTATCGCCCGTCGGAAAAGACCATCAAGCCGCAATATGCGCTGCAACGGCTGGAAGAACTGACCAAGCACCGGAAAGACCGGTTCATCTGCACCGAGGTCGGCCAGCACCAGATGTGGGCGGCGCAGTTCCTGGGCTTTGAAGAGCCCAACCAGTGGATGACCTCTGGCGGGCTGGGCACCATGGGTTATGGCTTTCCCGCCTCGATCGGCGTGCAGATCGCCCATCCCGACGCGCTGGTGATCAATGTCGCCGGCGAGGCGTCGTGGCTGATGAACATGCAGGAGCTGGGCACCGCGGCGCAGTTCCGCCTGCCGGTCAAGCAGTTCATCCTGAACAACGAACGCCTTGGCATGGTGCGGCAATGGCAGGAGCTGCTGCATGGCGAACGCTATTCGCATTCCTGGTCCGAGGCGCTGCCCGATTTCGTCAAGCTGGCCGAAGCCTTCGGCGCCAAGGGCATCCTGTGCAAGGATCCGGCCGATTTGGATGACGCGATCATGGAGATGCTGAACCACGACGGTCCGGTGATCTTCGACTGCCTGGTGGAAAAGCACGAGAACTGTTTCCCGATGATCCCCTCGGGCAAGGCCCATAACGAGATGCTGCTGGGCGAAGCCGAGACCCAGGGCGTGATCGACACCAAAGGCGCCGCGCTGGTTTAATCAGAGTGCAGGAAGACGTCGTCCGGGATCACCGTGGTTCCGGACGTCCGCAACACAGGAAAGGCAAGGACATGTCCGCCCTACATATCAAGCAAGGCTCCACCAGCCACTCCGCCTATAACCTGCGCCCGTCCTTTTCCGACGTGGTGGAGAAACACACCATCGCCGTGCTGGTCGAAAACGAACCCGGCGTGCTGGCCCGCGTGATCGGGCTGTTTTCCGGGCGCGGCTATAACATCGAAAGCCTGACGGTGGCCGAGGTCGACCATACCGGCCATCTCAGCCGCATCACCATCGTCACCGCCGGCACGCCGCAGGTGATCGAACAGATCAAGGCCCAGCTGGGCCGCATCGTGCCGGTGCATGACGTGCACGACCTCACCGTCGAAGGCCCTTCGGTGGAACGCGAACTGGCGATGTTCAAGGTGGTCAGCGACGGCGACAAGCGGGTCGAGGCGCTGCGCCTGGCCGATATCTTCCGCGCCAACGTGGTCGACAGCACGCTGAAAAGCTTTGTCTTCGAGATCACCGGCGCCCCCGACAAGATCGATGCCTTCGCCGACCTGATGCGCCCGCTGGGCCTGACCGAGATGGCCCGTACCGGGGTCGCCGCCCTGCTCAGAGGCGACTGACCCCGGCACGTTCGCCGCGCCGGCCCCGACGCGGCGCCACCTGGCCGCAACCAATCGGGATGATGTTTGCCTGGCCCGTCTCCTCCCCGGCCGTGGCGCTCTTCCCTTGCGCCGCGGCCTCGGACCTCACCCCATGCAACTGGTCGGCCAACCTCGCATAGACACCCCCGGCAATCAGCCGGGGGTTGAGTGCCTGGCGGCGGTGTTGGTGCAATGTCACCTCGAACTGAACCAGATCACCTGCATCCAGATCGGGCGTCTTGGCCCCTGCTGTCCTGCGGTAGAATGCAAGGTCACCGTGGTCCTCGCACCAGATGACCGCATTTCGATCATGAGTGTCGCTCCAAAGAACTACACCAAGCATTGGCTGTCCCGCTTTTCGATATATCCCCAGAGTGAAACAAAACGGCGCGTTCGCGAAGGCAAAATCGGGCGCCGGGCGCTTGCATTTTGTGTCTGAATTGATAGGGTTCTGCCGTTAATTTGCACCAGCCCTGACGCCGTACAGCATCAAAATTAGCCGGCGGCCCTGGTGTGTTATTGCGATTATTTGGCGTTATGCGCCTCCAATTGATATCCTGGGACAAATCCATGCAGGAGACATGCTGAACAAGTCACGATCTCCTGCCGAACTGCGCAGCATGTTTGGCGCCAATCTGCGCCGTATGTCGCAGGATTACCCGTCGATCTCGGAATTGGCGCGTCAACTTGGCGTCAACCGGACACAATTCAACCGCTACTTGTCCGGCGAAAGTTTCCCCCGTCCCGATGTGCTGGACCGGATCTGCAACTTTTTCGAGGTCGATGCGCGCATCCTGCTGGAACCGGTGGACAAGCTGGGCTCGGGCAGCGCGATCATGACCGGGCCGTTCCTGGCCGATTTCGTCGGCAAGGGCCTGCTGGGCATCCCGGAGGATGAGTTCCCATCGGGGTTCTACCGGTTTTCACGGCGCAGTTTCCTGAGCGAGGACCAGTTTGTCGTCGGCCTGGTCTATGTGTTCCGCGAGAACCGCGCCACCTATGTGCGGGGCTTCGAGGCGCGCGACGCGATGCGCCAGCAGGGCCTGCCCGAGAATGCGCGCGCCCGCGAATTCCGTGGCTTCGTCGCCCGGCAGGAAGATGCGATCACCCTGACGATTTCGCGGCGGAACACCATGACCGGGTCGTTCAATTACCTGTCGCGGGTGCCGTCCTTCGAAAACAATTTCTGGGTCGGCTATGTCACCCGCACCGTGCGGGAAAACCCCGTCGGCCAACGGGTAGAACGGATGGTGTATGAACATCTGGGCCGCAATCCCGGCAAGGTCCTGTCGGCGGCGCGCTCTGCCGGCTTTCACAGCGCCGACCGGTTGCTGCCCTATCACCGACGCCTGCTGCAACCCGATACCCCGTTCCGTTAAGCCGCGGAATCATGTCGCAGAGGGCGGATTCTGGTCGCGAAGGGACCGGACGGGCCCGCCGCGGCGGTTCTAGGCTGCTCCCGTCCCCTGGGAGTTTCCGCCATGCCAACGCCCGCCACCGACCTCTCTGCCGTCCGCCGCCCGATCGACCGCGCCCAGGGCCTGCCCAATGAGCATTACACCGATCCGCAGGTGATCGCCGAGGAGAACCAGGCGCTGCTGAGGCAGCACTGGGCCGGGCTGGCGGTGGCCGCCGATGTACCCGAACCGGGCGACGCCCTGCCCTTGTCCTTTCTCGACATGCCGTTGCTGCTGTTGCGGGACCGGCAGGGCCAGGTGCGGGTGTTTCACAACATCTGCCGCCATCGCGGCATGATCCTGGTCGACGCGCCGCGCCGGATCGAGGGGGCGCTGCGCTGTCCCTATCACAGCTGGTGTTATGGCACCGATGGCCGGCTGGTCAGCACGCCGCATGTCGGCGGGCCGGGCCACAATACCCATGACGCCATCGACCGGCGCAGCCTGGGCCTGGTCGAGGTGCGCAGCCATGTCTGGCGCGACGTGGTCTGGATCAATCTGAGCGGCGATGCCCCGGCCTTTGAGCAGGCGATGGCCGGGGTGATCGCGCGCTGGGCCGCCTTCGACCAGCCGCTGTTTCACGGCGGCGCGGACAGCCGGTTCAACCTGGTGGTGCAGGCGAACTGGAAACTGGCGGTCGAGAATTATTGCGAAAGCTATCACCTGCCCTGGGTACATCCCGGGCTGAACAGCTATTCGCGGCTGGAAGATCACTATCCGATCGAGGAACCGGGCCAGTTCGCGGGTCAGGGCACCCGCGTCTATCGCCAAATCCGGTCGGAGAGCGATGGCGCCACCTTCCCGGATTTCGCGGACCTGCCCGCGCCGTGGCAGAGCGCCGCGGAATATATCGCGGTGTTTCCAAACGTGCTGCTGGGGGTGCATCGCGACCATGCCTTTGCCATCCTGCTGATGCCCGAGGCGGCGGACCGCACGGTGGAACAGGTGCATCTGTACTATCCTCGCCCCGATACCGACCCGGCGCTGCGGGCGCAGAACGCGCGGCAATGGAAACTGGTCTTCGAGGAAGACATCTTCGTGGTCGAGGGGATGCAGCGCGGACGGCGCTCGCCCGGCTTCGATGGCGGCCGGTTCTCGCCGGTGATGGACGGGCCCACGCATCTGTTCCACCGCTGGGTGGCCGACCGGATGGACCGCGCGCGCACCACCCCGGCCCAGCCACATGCGGCGGAATGACAGGGCTGCACGCGCGGCTGCTGGCCGCGCATGACGGCAACGACCGGGCGGCGCTGGTCGCGCTTTATACC
>NZ_PGTB01000083.1 GCF_002786325.1 Pseudooceanicola lipolyticus
CGGGCAGCGCGACGCCGTCCAGCGTCACCTCGGCGGCGCGGCCCCCGGCGAACATCGGATAGCCGCGCAGGGTCAGCCCCGCGGCATCCGCGGGCACCAGGAACAGCGAGATACCGTCGCGGTCAAAGATCTGGCCGCTTTCGCGGGCCGAGACGATCAGGTATCCCGCCGCCTCGGCATTGACGACCACCGCCTTGCGGCCGTCCAGCACCACGCCGTCGCCGTCGCGGCGGGCGGTGGTTTCGACGCGCGACAGGTCAAAGCGGCTGGCCGGTTCGCCATGGGCCAGCGCCAGGTGCAGCGTGCCGCCGATCACCTGTTCCACCAGCCCGCGCTGGGCGTCATCGCCCAGCTCGGCCAGCAACCCGCCGCCCAGCACCGCGGTGTCCAGCACCGGTTCGACCACACCGGCGCGACCCAGTTCCTCGAACACGGTGGAGATGTCAAAGCCCTGGCCGCCGAAACCGCCCTGCGCTTCGGTGAACAGGGCGCCCAGCACCCCCAGTTCGGCCAGGCCGGTCCAGATCTCGCCGCTCATCCCCGGTTCGCTGTCGATGATCGTGTTGCGGGTTTCGGTGCCATACTTGTCGGACAGGTAGCGGCGCAGCGTGTCCTGCAACATCTGGCGTTCTTCGGTCAGGTTGAAATCCATTCCGGTCAGCCTCCCATCTTCATCTTGGCGATGATCCCGCGCTGGATCTCGTTCGATCCGCCGAAGATCGACAGTTTGCGGTTGTTGAAATAGCCCGCCGCAACCGGCCCGGCATACTCCGGTCCGACCGGGTCATTGTCGCCCTCGACCGATTCCGAGGGGAACGGCATGGCATAGGGCCCGACGGCGCGCCGCGCCAGGTCGTTGATCTCTTGCCGGATGATGGTGCCCTTGACCTTGAGCATCGAGCTTTCCACCCCCGGCGCCTGCCCGGCGGCGGCCTGCGAGATGATCCGCAGGTTCGAGGTGGCCAGCGCCATCAGGTCGATCTCGGCCCGGGCCAGCCGCGCCGCGAAATGCGGGTTCTCGATCAGCGGCCTGCCATTGGCCGACTCGGCCCGCGCGATGCGTTTCACGCTTTCCAGCCCGGCCTGGCTGAACCCCACCCCGGCGATGCCGGTGCGTTCATGGGTCAGCAGGTATTTGGCATAGGTCCAGCCCTTGTTCTCTTCGCCCACCAGGTTCTCGACCGGGACCTTGACGTTGTCGAAGAACACCTCGTTCACCTCGTGCACACCATCCAGCAGGATGATCGGGCGCACCTCGATGCCCGGCGAGTTCATGTCGATCAGCAGGAAGGAAATGCCCTCTTGCTGTTTCACCTCCGGATCGGTGCGCACGAGGCAGAAGATCATGTTGGCGTGCTGGCCCAGCGTGGTCCAGGTTTTCTGCCCGTTGACGATATAGTGGTCGCCCTCGCGCACCGCGCGGGTCTTGAGCGAAGCCAGGTCGGACCCCGCGCCCGGCTCGGAATAGCCTTGGCACCACCAGTCGTCGCCGTTGAGGATGCGGGGCAGATAGTGATCCTTCTGCTGTTGCGAGCCGAATTTAATCAGCACCGGCGCCAGCATGCTCAATCCGAAGGGCACGATCCGCGGCGCGCCGGCGCGGGCGCATTCCTCTTCGAAGATATGCTTTTGCACCGCGTTCCATTCGGCGCCGCCATATTCCTTCGGCCAGTTCGGCGCCAGCCAGCCCTTCTGGTTCAGCGTGGCGTGCCAGCCTTCCATATCGGCCTTGGTCAGTTCCTTACGCTGCCTGACCTTCTGCGCCAGGTCCCTGGGCAGTTTTTCTTGCAGAAACGCGCGCACCTCCTCGCGAAACGCGGTTTCCTCGGCGGTATAGTTCAGGTCCATAAGTTCCTCCCCCGGACCGGGGCCACGGTCAGCCCGCGGCTTTGTTCAGATCATCGAATGTCTTTCCCTCGGCCACCAGCTGTTCCAACAGCGGGGCGGGTTGCCAGAAATACTCATCTTCGCGGGCATAGGACTTGATATCGTCCAGCAGCGCCGGCAGCCCCTGCAGGTCGGCCCATTTCAACGGCCCGCCGCGATAGCGCGGAAAGCCGTAGCCGAACAGCTTGACCATATCGACGTCCAGCGGACGGCGCGCGATGCCCTCGCCCACCACCTTGGCGGCCTCGTTGACCATGGCCGCCATATAGCGGCGGATGATCTCGTCGTCGGTAAAGTCGCGCGGGCTGAGGCCCAGTTCGGCGCGTTCCGCTTCGATCAGCTTGGTCACTTCGGGGTTGGGCACGCCGGCGCGCTTGCCGGCCTCGTAGATATAATAGCCCTTGCCGGTCTTCTGACCGAAATGGCCGTCCTCGCACAGCTTGTCCATATAGGAGGGCACCCGTTCGCGCGGGTCGCGGGTGGGCGCCAGGCGCTTGCGCGTAGCCCAGCCGATGTCGAGCCCGGCCAGGTCGGCCACCGCATAGGGGCCCATGGCGAACCCGAAATCGGTCAGCGCCTTGTCGATCTGATAGGGGCTGGCCCCGTCCAGCACCATGTGATCGGCGGCGGTGCGATAGGTCTTAAGAATGCGGTTGCCGATAAAGCCGTCGCAGACCCCGGCGCGGACCGAAATCTTGCCCATGCGCTTGCCCAGGGCAAAGCCGGTGGCCAGCACCTCGGGGGCGGTCTTGTCCGCATCCACGATTTCCAGCAGCTTCATCACATGGGCGGGCGAGAAGAAATGCAGCCCCAGCACATCGCCCGGGCGCGTGGTGGAGGCGGCGATTTCATCGACATCCAGATAAGAGGTGTTCGACGCCAGCACTGCGCCGGGCTTGCAGACGCGGTCCAGCTCGGCAAAGACCTTTTTCTTGACCCCCATCTCTTCGAACACCGCCTCGATCACCAGGTCGACATCCTTCAAGTCGTCATAAGAGGTGGTCAGGGTCAGCGCCGTCTGGGTCAGGGCATCGAATTTTTCCTGGCTCAGCTTGCCACGTTTCAGCGCGCCGCCCAGATTGCCCTCGATCCGCTTGCGTGCGGCCTCCGCCGCCTCGGGCGTCATTTCCAGCAACACCACCGGCAATCCCGCCAGCAGGGCAGAGGTGGCGATCCCTGCACCCATGGTGCCGCCGCCGATGACGGCGATGGCGTTGATCGGGCGCGGGTCGACCCCGTCCAGCTCGGGCAGCTTGCCCACGGCGCGTTCCGAGAAAAATGCGTGGATCATGCCTTGCCGCTGATCGGTGCCCATCAGTTCCATGAACAGCCGCCTCTCTTCGGCGACGCCCTCGGCAAAGGGCAATTCACACGCCGCCTGCACCGCGCGCACGCCATAGGCCGGGGACAGCTGGCCGCGGCTTTTCTTCAGCGTCGCCTCGTAGGCGGCATCGAAATCGATGGGCTGGGGCGCCGGCAATTCGCTGACCGCGCGCCGCTCTGCCCCGCTGTCCAGCAGGTCCTGCACATAGGCCAAGCCGATTTCGCGCGGCTCGCCCTCGGCAACACGGTCGATGATGCCGAGGCTCTGCGCCTCTTTCGCGCCGATCTGACGGCCCGAGGTGATCACTTCGATCGCCTTTTCCACCCCGGTCAGGCGCGGCAGGCGCTGCGTTCCGGTGGCGCCGGGGATCAGGCCCAGATGCACTTCGGGCAGACCCATGCGGGCCGACGGCACGGCGATGCGGTAATGGCTGGACAGCGCAATCTCCAGCCCGCCGCCCAAGGCGGTGCCATGCATCGCCGAGACCACGATCAGCGGCGAGGCTTCGATCCGGTTGCAGACATCGGGCAGATAGGGCTCTTGCGGGGTCTTGCCGAATTCGCGGATATCGGCCCCGGCGAAATAGGTCCGGCCATCGCCATAGATCAGCACCGCCTTGACGCCGTCATCGGCCTCGGCCCGCGCGATCCCGTCAACCAGCCCCTTGCGCATATCAAGACCCAGCGCGTTGACCGGCGGATTCTGCGCCTTCAGGATGGCGATATCGCCCTGGCGTTCATATGCGATGGCTTCCGGCATCAGACCTCTCCCCAAATTCACGCCGCTGCGGCGGCCTTGCACCGTGCCGGGGGCCGAACCAGCGGCCGCGCACGACTTTCCGAAATGCGGAATTCTATTCCACACATTTTCGGCAAGGGCAACCGTTCCGGCAGCCACGCCGGTTTCGGTGCCGCCGAACAGCGGCCCGAGCCTTAGACGCGCGCAAAAAAGGGAGACCGCCTTGCCCTGGCAAAGACGCCGCGGATCACACCGGCATCAGCGCCCAATAGTCGAGATCCAGCAGCACCTCGGGCAGGTATTTGCCATCATCGCCCTTCAACGCGAAGGGTTCCCCGCCCTTGGTCGCCACCAGCCGCAGCCGGATCGCGCCGACGCCGGGGGCTATGGTTTCGGCCTTGTCCAGCACCTCGGACCAGGCCTTGACCGTGTCGCCCGCGAAACAGGGATTGGCATGGGCGCCGCCGTTCAGGCCGACCACCATCTGCGCATTGGCGAGCCCGTTGAAGGACAGCGCGCGCGCCATCGAGATCACGTGGCCGCCATAGATCAGCCGCTGGCCATCGGGGCGGAAGGTGGCGTCGAAATGCACCTTGGCCGTGTTCTGCCACAGGCGGGTGGCCAGCATATGTTCGGCCTCTTCGATGGTCACGCCATCGACATGGTCGATCTTTTCGCCGATCTCGTAATCACCCAGCCGGTGCGGTTCGCCTGCCAGGGTGAAATCATAACCGGTGAAATCCAGCCCCTGCGGCAGCACCAGCTGATCGGCCGGCACCACCTTGGCCAGGTCGGGCACCACGGTTTCGGGCGCGGGTGCGTCCAGGTTGGATTTGCGCACCATCACCCAGCGGCAATATTCCATCACCACCTCGTCATGCTGGTTCATGCCGCGGGTGCGCACATAGACCACGCCGGTCTTGCCATTGGAATTCTGCTTGAGCCCGATCACCTCGGATTCCGAGCGCAGCGTGTCGCCGGGCCAGACCGGCGCCAGCCAGCGGCCCTCGGCATAGCCGAGATTGGCCACCGCGTTCAGCGACACATCCGGCACCGTTTTTCCAAACACCACGTGGAAGGCGACCATATCGTCCAGCGGGCTGAACGGCAGGCCGCAGGCCTGCGCAAACTGGTCCGAGGAATACAGCGCATGCCGCGCCGGATAGAGCGCGTGATACAGCGCGCGCTCGCCCATCTTCACGGTGCGCGGCACCGCGTGATGCAGCACCTGACCCACTTGGTAATCTTCGAAAAACCGGCCCGGATTGGTCTTGGCCATCAGTAGTCTCCCAGCTTGATCTCGGGCGCATAGGTGCCCTCGACCTCTTTCACCACCGCCTGTCCGCAGCGCATGATTCCATTCGCTGCATCAAAGGCATAGGTCGGTTCGCCATAGAGCTCCCAGCCCTGGTTCAGGGCCTTGGTGACCTTGTGGCAAAAGGCCGAAGTGTCGTCTTCGCTGAGAAATCGGTAGAGTTTCATTGAGTCATCCAAACGGGTTGTAGCCAAGCCAGATGTGAACCGCCGCAATCGCGGCAAACACCACGACCGCGCCGACAACGGCCATGATCTCTTTGCGGGCGGGTGCCGGTGCGGGCGGGGTCCAGACCGGTTCGGCGCGGTTGATCACCGCCATTTCCAGCAGGGCCCAGATCAGCAGACCGCCCCACAGCACGAAAGACGGCGTGTCGCCGTTGACCAGCAGATGCGCGGCGCACCACAGCGCAAATCCGGTCAGCTGCGGATGGCGCAGCATCCGGGCGGCACGGGTTTTCATCCCCGCCGCCGCGAACAGATAGACCGAGCCCAGCATCAGCAGGTTGTTGATGCCGGTCAGCGCCGGGCTGCGGCCCCAGAAAAAAGCGCCTTCGGCCATGCGATAGCCGAAGATCATCAGCAGCACCGCAGCAACCAGCGCCAGCGATACCGCGCCCTTGCCAGGCTCGCCCATCGCGGCGCGGCGCGCCGGTGCTATTCGTTTGAAGAAATGTGCGCCTGCCCAAAGCAGTACGCCCAGAACGAGAAGAATCATCCCGGCCCCCTGGCTATGTTAATCTCGTTCACATTGCACTTAACCGCCCAGCGCTGCAATGGCCTCGGCCTTGGCCAGCGTCTTTTGCGCGGTTTCGACATGGAGATTTTCCACGATCCGCCCATCGACTACGGCAACCCCCTGCCCCGAGGCCTTGGCCTGGTCAAAGGCGGCGATCTGCCGGCGGGCCAGGTCGATCTCGGCCTCGGACGGGGCAAAGGCGGTGTTGGCGCCGTCGACCTGCGCGGGATGGATCAGGGTCTTGCCGTCAAAGCCCATGTCGCGCCCCTGTGCGCATTCCTCGGCCAGACCGGCCTCGTCCTTATAGGCATTGTAGACGCCGTCGACGATCACCCGGTCATGCGCCTTGGCGGCCAGCAGGCACAGGCCCAGCGAGGTCAGCATCGGCAGGCGGTCGGCGCGAAAGCGCGCGTTCAGTTCCTTGGCCAGGTCGTTGGTGCCCATCACCATGCCCTGCAATTTGGGATGCGCCGCAATCGCGGCGGCGTTCAGCATCCCAAGCGGCGTTTCCATCATCGCCCAGATCGGCAGATCGCCGGTGATCTCGGCCAGTTCGTCCAGATCGGCGGGGCCGTCGACCTTGGGTAACAACACCGCGTCGGCCTCCATTTTGGCCACCGCCTCGGCATCGGCGCGGCCCCATTCGGTGTCCAACCCGTTGATCCGCACGATCCGCGCCCGGTTGCCATAGCCGCCCTGCGCCAGCGCCTCGGCCAGAATACCGCGCGAGGCGGTTTTCTCCTCGGGGGAAACCGCGTCTTCGAGGTCGAAGATGATGGCATCCACCGGCAGCCCCCGCGCCTTGTCCAACGCCCGCGGTTTCGAGGCGGGAATATACAGCACCGATCGGTAGGGGCGGAAGCGGGGGTCCATTTCGATCTCCTCGGTCATATTGTTGCGCAACCAAGGGGCATTTTTTTACGGAAAGTTCAAGGGCGAATCGCTGCAATGCGGCATGGGGGCCGGCGCGACCTGCGCCGGACGCACCGTTAACCAATCCTCAGCACTAGTTGGGCAAAGTTTCTGCGCGGATCGCGAACTGTGACAACAGCGGCGGATCCGGCCTCTGACAGATATCGGGCCAGCCGGCCCGGCGCACCGGGCCCTCCGGTCTGCCCACCCGGCCCGGCAAACCATCGAAAGGGCAGTTTCCATGACCAAGACCTTCCTTCCTGTCGCGGCGGCGCTGGCCATCAGCACCAGCCTGTTCACCCCGGCCAACGCGCAGCAGAACCGCAATTGCGCCCCGCGCCCCATCGTCATCGCCAAGCTGGCCGAAGGCTATGGCGAAACCCGGCAAAGCATCGGGCTGGGCGCGCGCGGCGCGGTGATCGAAACCTTTGCCTCGACCGATACCGGCACCTGGACGATCACGGTGACCATGCCCAACGGCGTGACGTGCCTGATTGCGTCGGGCCAATCCTTCGAGACACTGGCCGAGGCGTTGCCGCCGCGCGAGGAAGACGCCTGAAACCGGCGCCGCGGTGCCGCTAGGTCAGCCCTTCCCAGATCAGCTTCAACCCGGCCAGCGTCAGCATCACGTAGGTGAGCGAAAAAAACAGCCGTTCGGAGACCCAGCGATGCGCCAGCACGCCCAGCCAAGTGCCAAGCAGGGCAAAAGGCGCCAGTGCAATATCGACCAGGGCGGTCTGTTTGGTGAACAGGCCCAGAAAGGCATAAGGCACGAATTTGCAGGCATTAATCGCCCAGAACACCAGAACCGTGGTGCCTTGGAACTGGGTCTTTTCCAGCCGCTGCGACAGCAGGAAGACGGCAACCGGCGGGCCGCCGGCATGGCTGACGAAACTGGTGAACCCCGCCACCGCGCCGGCCCCCACGCCCGCCCCGGCGGGCAATTTCTGCGCGCGGAGCTTGATCCATCCGGATCGCTGGGCGACCTGCCAGGACACGAAGGACAGCGCGATTGTCCCGATCAGCAGGCGGATCAGGTCGGGAGGGGCCAGACGATAGATCGCCGCGCCCAGCACAACGCCCGGAACCGCTCCCAGCACCAGCAGCCTGGCGGTTGGCCAATGCCAGGTTTTCCAATACGGCCCGAGCGTTGCCAGGTCGATCAGCATCAGCAGCGGCAGCATGATCCCCAGCGCCAAGCCGGGAGGCAGGAACAACGCCAGAATCGCCGAAGAGGCAAAGGCTGCCCCGGATCCGAATCCGCCCTTGGACACACCGGCAAACAGCACCGCGGCCCCGGTAACGGCGAAAAAGGACGCATTCATTTCCAGCATTCTGCCCGTCCTGCCCTGATTCCTTGTTCCCGCTCTAGCGCATGGATAACTTCGGCAACAGAGAGTCCGGGCGCATTTCCGGCAGACGACAGATGCTTGCGCGCGGCGTCCGAAGGCTCTAGGCAACGGGAAAATTCATCGGACCGGAGAAAAATCCAATGGCCAGACCCAAAATCGCGCTGATCGGCGCAGGTCAGATTGGCGGCACGCTTGCGCATCTCGCCGCGCTTAAGGAACTGGGTGATGTCGTCCTGTTTGACATCGCCGAGGGCATCCCCGAGGGCAAAGCGCTCGACATCGCCGAATCCGGCCCCTCCGAAGGGTTCGATGCCGCGCTGAAGGGCACCCAGTCCTACGAGGATATCGCCGGGGCCGATGTCTGCATCGTCACCGCCGGCGTGCCGCGCAAGCCGGGGATGAGCCGCGACGACCTGCTGGGCATCAACCTGAAAGTGATGAAATCGGTCGGTGAGGGCATCGCCAAGAACGCCCCCGACGCCTTCGTGATCTGCATCACCAACCCGCTGGATGCGATGGTCTGGGCACTGCGCGAATTTTCGGGCCTGCCGCATGAAAAGGTCTGCGGCATGGCTGGCGTGCTGGATTCGGCCCGCTTCCGCCACTTCCTCAGCCTGGAATTCGACGTGTCGATGAAAGACGTCACCGCCTTTGTGCTGGGTGGTCATGGCGACACCATGGTGCCGCTGGCGCGCTATTCCACCGTTGCCGGCATCCCGCTGCCCGACCTGGTCAAGATGGGCTGGACCACGCAGGAAAAACTGGACGGCATCATCCAGCGCACCCGTGACGGCGGCGCCGAGATCGTTGGCCTGCTGAAAACCGGCTCGGCCTTCTATGCGCCCGCGACCTCGGCCATCGAGATGGCCGAAGCCTATCTGAAGGATCAGAAGCGCGTGCTGCCCTGTGCCGCCTATTGCGATGGCGTGCTGGGCCTGAAGGGCATGTATGTGGGCGTACCCACGGTGATCGGCGCCGGCGGCATCGAGCGCATCATCGACATCAAGATGACCAAGGACGAACAGGCGATGTTCGACAATTCGGTCAACGCGGTGAAAGGCCTGGTCGAGGCCTGCAAGGGCATCGACAGCTCGCTGAGCTAAGACCGCACAGTGCAAATCACCACAACAGGGCGCCGAATTCGGCGCCCTGATGCGTTTTCGGGGCCCAGTTGCGATTCGAACCCGGGATGGCTGACGATGATTTCGAGGGCGTCAGCGCATAGCCGCCGATCAATGTGATCACAGCTTTTCAACGTGTGATCACAAATGTCGTTTTTTTACTTAAAAGGCATGTAACGACGCAAAAAACCGTTTAACCCGGATAGGGGTACGGGCGTATAGCCCCCTCAGATATCGCAAGAGACGGGACGGTTTTTATGAACATCCACGAATATCAGGCCAAGGCCCTCCTCCGCAGCTATGGCGCGCCGGTTTCCGACGGCCGCATCGTGCTCAAGGCTGACGAAGCCAAGACCGCAGCAGGAGAGCTTGACGGACCGCTTTGGGTGGTCAAAGCGCAGATCCATGCAGGTGGCCGCGGCAAGGGGACGTTCAAAGAAGCCGATGCCGGCGAAAAAGGCGGCGTGCGCCTGGCGAAATCGGTCGAAGAGGCCGCCGAAGAGGCCAAGAAGATGCTGGGCCGCACCCTGGTCACGCATCAGACCGGCCCGGCGGGCAAGCAGGTTAACCGCATCTATATCGAGGATGGCTCGGGCATCGAGACCGAGCTGTACCTGGCACTGCTGGTCGACCGCGTGACCAGCCGCATTTCCTTTGTCTGTTCGACCGAAGGTGGCATGGACATCGAAGAGGTCGCCGCCTCGACCCCGGAAAAGATCCTCAGCTTCTCGGTTGATCCGGCCACCGGGTATCAACCCTATCACGGCCGCCGCGTCGCCTTTGCCCTGGGTCTGACCGGCGCGCAGGTGAAACAATGCGTCAACCTGATGGGCCTGCTCTACAAAGCCTTCGTCGAGAAGGACATGGAGATGCTGGAGATCAACCCGCTGATCGTCACCGACGGCGGCACTCTGAAAGTGCTGGACGCCAAGCTGGGTTTCGACGGCAACGCCATCTATCGCCATTCCGACATCGCCGATCTGCGCGATACCACCGAGGAAGACCCGAAAGAGCTGGAAGCGTCGAAATACGACCTGAACTATATCGCACTTGACGGCGAAATCGGCTGCATGGTGAACGGCGCCGGCCTGGCCATGGCGACGATGGACATCATCAAGCTGTACGGCGCCGAACCGGCCAACTTCCTTGACGTCGGCGGTGGCGCCACCAAGGAGAAGGTGACCGAGGCGTTCAAGATCATCACTTCGGACCCGAACGTGAAGGGCATCCTGGTCAACATCTTCGGCGGCATCATGCGCTGTGACGTGATCGCCGAGGGCGTGATCGCCGCGGTGAAAGAGGTCGGCCTGAAAGTGCCGCTGGTGGTGCGCCTGGAAGGCACCAATGTCGAGAAGGGCAAAGAGATCATCGCCGGGTCCGGCCTGGACGTGATCGCCGCCGACGACCTGCGCGACGGTGCCGAGAAAATCGTGAAGGCAGTGAAGGGCTGACACCAGGGCGCCGCTGGCCCCGGTCCGGGTAGAGCATGAGACATCTCGCCGCCATCGCATTCGCCATGCTTCCTGCCGCCTTGCCGGCGCAGGACATGGCCTCTGCCGTGGCGCGCGGATGGCAGAGCTATCTGGAGATGTGCGGCAGCGCTCTGACCGACCCGCAGGGCTTCCTGGATGCGCATCCGACGGTCAGCGCCGATGGCACCATCCAGGTCGACTCCAGCCCGGACGGCGCGGTGGTGGTGGCGCTGCGCCAGGAGCAGGATCTGTTCCGGATGGTCGAGTTCCTGGGCATTCCGGGGCGCATCGCGGTCTATTGCGAAGTGAATCATACGGTCTTGGACCTCTCTCAGGCCATGTTGGAGGCCGATGGCAGCGCGACCGCCGAAGCGCTGCGCGCCTATGTTGCCAGCCAGCCGGGCAGCTGGATCAAGGGCGGCGCGGTGATGGACGGCATGCGCGCCATGCCGGACGGCCACGGCTATGATTTCGCCAACAACATCTTTGCGATCACCGCCCCGATGGGCGGGCGCGATGCCTTCATCTATGCCAGTGCCCACGCGGGCGGCTTTCATTTGAACGGCCTCTATTTCATCGAGGGCGGCAACTGATGCTGGCCCGGCGTATTCCCTCCCGTCGCTGGCTGGCGTCCTTGGCAGTGTCTCTGGCACTGCCCGTCGTGCCGGCACTTGCGCAGAACGCGGCCGTCTTCAAGGCGGGAGACGCGCTGATGCAATGCCTGCAATCGGTGGGCGAGGTGCGCCCCGTCGAGCGTGCCGCCGATCTCGCGCATTCGGTGGCAGCAGCCGACAGTTTCGGATGGGTTCCCTCGGAGGTATCGGCTGGCATTTGGCGGCTGGATCGCAAGGAGGCCGGCTTCGGCTTGTCGATGGAGATCCGTCTGGTTGGCGCGGATGGGAATGCCCATTGCATCGCGTTCGGACCGGATCTGACACAGGCTGACGCAGATGCCGCCGTTGACCGTTTCGCCGCCAGCGGGCGGTTGGGCTCAATCGGGTCGGCGGCCCTCGGCCAGGGAATGAGCCGGCGTTATGTCATTGGCGGACTTTCACATACCGCCGAGCTGTTGAGCTATTCCGCGCCAGGTACAGGTGCGGTTGTGGGATTGTCTTTTGCCGGAGTCTCGCCTCAGACGGTGAGTGCACTTCAGGGCAGCGCCCAGCAGGCGCAACCGGCGCCGGCGCAGACCGCTCCCGCGGTTGCAATCGCGAATTCCGTATCCGGCGACGCGTTGCAGAACTTCACACTCGCGACAGCGCTCTGCCTGCAACACAATCACAGCGGGTCCGCCATCGTGACGGCGTTGCAGCAGGCCGGGTACTCCATGACCCCGAGCCAGATCCACGACACCAAGGATTTCACGGCACCGGGCATCGAGGGCTGGGTCATTTTCGAAACCCCCTCGCCGATGTGCTACGTCAGCTCGAAAACCGTCAGCTATGAACAGGCGCAGAGCGCCGGGCGCGCCGTAGCCGAGCAGTTTTTTCCCGGAGCCGTTCAGGACGGCGTGGCCGGGTCTTACTATACCGGATGCGCGGGGCTGACCATCGCCGCGCCCTCCAAGCGGATCGAAATGGAGATCCTGAATCCCGCCGCCTGCGACTCCGCCGGCGGCACCTCAATCAGACTGAGCATGTAGCAGAAGCAAGGACCGGAAATGGCCGTACTCATCGACGAAAACACCAAAGTGATCTGCCAGGGTCTGACCGGCTCGCAGGGCACCTTCCATACCGAGCAGGCCATCGCCTATGGCACCAAGATGGTTGGCGGCGTGACTCCCGGCAAGGGTGGACAGACGCATCTGGACCTGCCGGTCTTCAACTCGGTGCACGAGGCCAAGGCGGTGACCGAGGCGAACGCAACCGTGATCTACGTGCCGCCCCCCTTCGCGGCGGATTCGATCATGGAGGCGATCGACGCCGAGATGGAACTGATTGTCTGCATCACCGAGGGCATCCCGGTGCTGGACATGATGAAGGTCAAGCGGGCGCTGATCGATTCCAAATCCAAGCTGATCGGGCCGAACTGCCCCGGCGTGATCACCCCCGATGCCTGCAAAATCGGCATCATGCCCGGCCATATCCACAAACGCGGCAAAGTGGGTGTCGTTTCGCGCTCGGGTACGCTTACCTACGAAGCGGTGAAACAGACCACCGACGTGGGTCTTGGCCAGTCCACCTGCGTGGGCATCGGCGGCGACCCGATCAAGGGAACGGAACATATCGACGTGCTGGAATGGTTCCTGGCCGATGACGAGACCGAGGCGATCATCATGATCGGCGAGATCGGCGGTTCGGCCGAAGAGGACGCCGCCGAATTCCTCGCCTCGGAGAAGAAAAAGGGCCGCTGGAAGCCGACCGCCGGTTTCATTGCCGGCCGCACCGCCCCTCCGGGCCGTCGCATGGGCCATGCCGGTGCCATCGTCGCCGGTGGCAAAGGCGGCGCCGAAGACAAGATCGAGGCGATGAAATCCGCCGGGATCGTGGTGGCCGACAGCCCCGCCGGGCTGGGCGAGGCCGTGGTCAAGGCGATCGGATAACACCGGGCGCCCCGGGATGAGCCCGGGGCGCCACAATCAGAATGGGAGGATCCGGGCGAGCGCCGGATCACGACAGGAACAACGGGACCCATCAGGAGACCCACGATGACCGACCAATCCCCGAACTCGCAGTTCCATGCCTCAAGCTTCATGCAGGGCGCGAACGCCGCCTATCTCGAACAGCTTTATGCGCAATATGCGGGCGATCCGGGGGCGGTCGATGCCGCCTGGGCCGACTTCTTCAAGGCGCTGGGCGATGCCGAGCTGGACGTCAAGGCCGAAGCCAAGGGCCCGTCCTGGGCGCGCCCCGACTGGCCGCCGATGCCCGATGACGACCTGACCGGCGCCCTGACCGGCAACTGGGCTGCGGCCCCGGACGAAATGAAGGCCGCCGGCGAGAAGATCCTCGCCAAGGCCGCCGAAACCGGCGCGCGGGTCACCGATGAACAGGTCAAGCAGGCGGTGCTGGATTCGATCCGCGCGCTGATGCTGATCCGCGCCTACCGAATCCGCGGCCATCTTGCCGCCGATCTCGACCCGCTGGGCATGCGCGACGAGACCCCGCATCCCGAGCTGGATCCGAAAACCTACGGCTTTGGCGATGCCGACATGGATCGCCCGATCTTTATCGACAACGTGCTGGGCCTGCAGGTCGCGCCGATGCGGCAGATCGTCGAGATCGTCAAGCGGACCTATTGCGGCACCTTCGCGCTGCAATACATGCATATCTCGAACCCGGAAGAGGCCGGCTGGCTGAAGGAACGGATCGAAGGCTTTGACAAGGAAATCCGCTTTACCCGCGAGGGGCGCAAGGCGATCCTGAACAAGATGGTCGAGGCCGAGGGCTTTGAAAAGTTCCTCCATGTCAAATACATGGGCACCAAGCGGTTCGGCCTGGACGGCGGCGAAAGCCTGATCCCGGCCATGGAGCAGATCATCAAGCGCGGCGGCGCCCTGGGCGTCAAGGACATCGTGATCGGCATGCCGCATCGCGGCCGCCTGTCGGTTCTGGCCAACGTGCTGCAGAAACCCTATCGCGCCATCTTCAACGAATTCCAGGGCGGCAGCTTCAAGCCCGATGACGTCGACGGCTCGGGCGACGTGAAATACCACCTCGGCGCCTCGTCGGACCGCGAATTCGACGGCAATATCGTGCATCTCAGCCTCACCGCCAACCCCAGCCACCTCGAAGCGGTGAACCCGGTGGTTCTGGGCAAGGCGCGGGCCAAGCAGGACCAGCTGAACGATCCCGACCGCACCGGGGTTCTGCCGGTGCTGCTGCATGGCGATGCCGCCTTTGCCGGCCAGGGCGTGGTGGCGGAATGTTTCGGCCTGTCGGGCCTGCGCGGTCACCGCACCGGCGGCACCATGCATATCGTCGTCAACAACCAGATCGGCTTTACCACCGCGCCGCATTTCTCGCGCAGCTCGCCCTATCCGACGGATATCGCCCTGATGGTCGAGGCGCCGATCTTCCACGTCAACGGCGACGACCCCGAGGCGGTGGTGCATGCCGCCAAGGTGGCCACCGAGTTCCGCCAGAAGTTCCGCAAGGACGTGGTGCTCGACATCTTCTGCTATCGCCGCTTCGGGCATAACGAAGGCGACGAGCCGATGTTCACCAACCCGATCATGTACAAGCGGATCAAGACCCACAAGACCACGCTCAGCCTCTATACCGAGCGGCTGGTCGCCGACGGGCTGATCCCCGAGGGCGAGATCGAGGATATGAAGGCCGCGTTCCAGGCGCATCTGAACGAGGAATTCGAAGCCGGCAAGGATTACAAACCCAACAAGGCCGATTGGCTGGACGGGCGCTGGTCGCATCTGGACAAGAACAAGGAAGAATACGTCCGCGGCGAAACCGCGATCACCAAGAAGACCTTCGACCAGGTCGGCAATGCGCTGTTGCGGGTGCCCGAAGGCTTCCCGCTGCACCGCACGGTGGGCCGGATCCTCGACGCCAAGAAAGAGATGATCAAGACCGGCAAGGGCATCGACTGGGCCACCGGCGAGGCGCTGGCCTTCGGCTCGCTGCTGACCGAGGGCTATCCGGTGCGTCTGGCCGGGCAGGATTCCACCCGCGGCACCTTCAGCCAGCGCCATTCCGGTTTTATCAACCAGGACACCGAAGAGCGGTTCTATCCGCTCAACAACATCCGCGAGGGCCAGGCACGCTACGAGGTCATCGACTCGATGCTGTCGGAATACGCGGTGATGGGCTTTGAATACGGCTATTCGCTGGCCGAACCCAACGCCCTGGTGCTGTGGGAGGCGCAGTTCGGCGATTTTGCCAATGGCGCCCAGATCATGTTCGACCAGTTCGTGTCCTCGGGCGAAAGCAAATGGCTGCGGATGTCGGGCTTGGTCTGCCTGCTGCCGCATGGCTACGAGGGCCAGGGCCCCGAACACAGCTCGGCCCGGCTGGAACGGTTCCTGCAGATGTGCGGCCAGGACAATTGGATCGTCGCCAATTGCACCACGCCGGCGAACTATTTCCACATCCTGCGCCGCCAGCTGCACCGGTCCTTCCGCAAGCCGCTGATCCTGATGACGCCGAAATCGCTGCTGCGTCACAAGCTGGCGGTGTCCACCAAGGAAGAGTTCACCACCGGATCCAGTTTCCACCGGGTGCTGTGGGATGATGCCGAAAAGGGCAATTCCGACACCCAGCTGGTCGCCGACAAGAAGATCAAGCGCGTGGTGATGTGCTCCGGCAAGGTCTATTACGACCTGCTGGAAGAGCGTGATGCCCGGGGCATCAACGACATCTACCTGATCCGGATCGAGCAGTTCTATCCCTTCCCGGCGATCTCGCTGGTCAAGGAGCTGGAACGGTTCAAGGGGGCCGAGATGATCTGGTGCCAGGAAGAGCCCAAGAACCAGGGCGCCTGGAGCTTTATCGAGCCCAATATCGAATGGGTGCTGAACCGTATCAACGCCAAGCACAAGCGCCCGGTCTATGTCGGCCGCGCCACCTCGGCCTCGCCCGCCACCGGGCTCGCCAGCCAGCACAAGGCACAGCAACAAGCGCTCGTTGACGAAGCGCTGACCATCGAAGGAAAGTAAACTATGACCACCGAAGTCCGTGTCCCGACGCTGGGCGAATCCGTGACCGAGGCGACCGTCGCAACCTGGTTCAAGAAGCCGGGCGATTCCGTAGCCGTGGATGAAATGCTGTGTGAGCTGGAAACCGACAAGGTGACCGTCGAGGTGCCCAGCCCCGCAGCCGGCACGATGGGCGAAATCGTCGCCGCCGAAGGTGACACCGTGGGCGTCGATGCGCTGCTGGCAACGATATCCGAGGGCGGTGCAAAACCGGCCAAGGACGGCGCCGCCAAGGCGGAAAAACAGGACACCCCTGCCCCCGAAGCCAAGGCAAAATCCGGTGGCGGCAGCACCGATGTGATGGTGCCGACCCTGGGGGAATCGGTGACCGAGGCGACGGTGTCGACCTGGTTCAAGGCGGTCGGCGACACGGTCGCGCAGGACGAGATGCTGTGCGAGCTGGAAACCGACAAGGTCAGCGTCGAGGTGCCGGCGCCGGTGGCCGGCGTGCTTGCCGAAATCACCGCACCTGAAGGCACCACCGTCGATGCCAAGGCCAAGCTCGGCGTGATCTCGGGCGATGGCGCCGGTGCCGCCCCGGCCCCCGCCGCCAAGGCCGAAACCGCGGCCCAGCCCGCCGCTGCCTCCGCCTC
>NZ_PGTB01000084.1 GCF_002786325.1 Pseudooceanicola lipolyticus
CGGCTTCGACACCTCCCGCTCGGCAGAGGGGCGTGGCATCGTCCCGGCCCAGCCCGCCGCCGTCACCGCCGCAGGGGCTGCGGTGGCGGGCTCGGCCGGTGCCGCGACCTTGGCCATCGGTGCCGGCTGGGGCATGTCCTCATCCAGCAGCGGATACTCTGCCTTGGCGGATGCAAAACCGGTATCGGCAAACGGATCGATGGGTTGCCGATCCTCGACTGGCCCCGTGTCTTCACCGGCGGCGTCACATTCCGCGTCCAGATCAGCCTCTGGGGCTTGCGAAGGTACCGGCGCGGCGGCCACATCTTCGGCGGCAAGCAGGTCGCGTATGTCCGCTTCTGCCGACCCGAACGCCTCGCCCGCGTCCGGGTCCTCCGCGTCAGACGCGGCGGCCTCGGCCAGCAGGTCGTCCTCTTCGTCCAGGCCGTCGTCGAAATCATCATCCAGATCGGTGTCATCATCCACCGCGTCCTCGCTGGCCAGCGACGGGTTCAGGATTTCCCGGATATAGGGATCATCCTCGGTCAGCGGTTCGAAATCCTCCGGCTCCTCCTCGGCGAACAGGCTGCGCGGCAGGGGCGGACGCGACGGTGCCGCAGGTTCGGGCGCGGCCGCCCGCGGCTCGGTCTTGACGTCAAACGAGGCGTCCAACCGCCGGTTGATCAGGTCGGACAGTTCGCGGCTGTCCTGCGATACCGCCGCGCCGGCCTCGGCCTGGGCCCGCTTTTCCGAGATGATGTCGCGAATAAATTTCATGGTCCTATCCCTCAATTCTGAAGCGGCGGCACGATCTGTTCTTTCCGGGCAGGCAGGCAGGCCGAGAAGAAGCGGCCAATGCTCGACCGGCTGACCCGGCGCTCTTCGGTGCCGTCAGCCTTGCGCGAGACCCGCCGTTGCGGCGGCGTTTTTGGGTTGCCCCGAACTCTCTTGGGCTGCGTGGGCGCGCCGCCATCTTGTTCGCGCAGCCAGGCATCCACGTTTTTCACCGGGTTACCGAAGATATCGACCAACTGCTTGACCTCGGGCTCCTCCGGCTCGGCCTTGGGCTTGCGACGGCGCGGCCCGCCATATCGGTCCGCCTGCCCCGGCAGCCCCTGGGTGACATCCTTGTTGGTGTCCTCGACCAGCCGCGAGATGGTGGATTGCAACCCGGCTTCGACCTGCGGCGGCGCTTCGGCCGCCGCCGCGCCGCGATGTCCGCCGCGCAGCCGCGCATCCAGTTGCCGGCTCCACGCCTCGGCCGATTCGAACCGGTCCTGCGGCCGCACCGCCAGCGCCCGGTCGATCGAGGCCAGGAAATCCTTGTCGAAATCCCAGTTTCCACCGCTCAGCGGCACAAAGGGATCCTCGCCCTCCGAAGCCAGCCGGGCCACCCGTTCCTGGCTGTCCGGGGGCGCCTCGCCGGTGATCAGGTGATAGAATGTCGCCCCCAGCGAATAGAGATCGCTGGCCGGGGTTTGCGGGCTGTCGGTCAGGTAGAATTCATGCGGCGAATAGCCGTCCTTCACCGATAACAGCGCTGAAATCGCCCGATTGTCCCGGCTGACTTGTTCCCGCGCCGCGCCGAAATCGATAAGCGTCAGGTGGTTGCGCGCATCCAGCAGCAGGTTGTCCGGGGAAATATCCCGATGCAGGATGTTCAGCCCGTGAATATAGGAAATCGCCGCCAGTGCGTCTTTCAGCAGCTTGTGCAATAGCGCCCGACTCAGCCGTTCGGGGTCATCCTGCACGATGGTCAGCAGGTCGTCGCCATGCACCACCTCCATCACCATATAGGCGGTGTCGTTTTCCTCGAAGACCTGGTGCACCCGGACGATATTGCGGTGATCCAGCTGCGCGACGCGGCGCGCTTCTTTTAGGAAATGCCGCAGCACGCCGTTGAACTGGGGGGCCACGTCGGGCGACAGCGGCTGAACGCTGCGCCCCGACCGGCGGCACAGCGCGCCGGGGAAACATTCCTTGATGACAAATTCGCGGTCGAGGGAATCAACGGCCTTATAGGTGATGCCGAACCCGCCCCGCACCATATAGTCCTTGATGCGATACTGGCCGCGCAGCAGGCTGACGCCCGCTTCAAGCTCATCCATCTGATTTTCGTCGTTGCGCGCCGTGCTGTCCAACACCGTAAAACCGCTTTCCTACCCTAAACCTTCAAACTGGTACCCGACGGGCGATCCCGTGCCGGGTTCCAACGTCCAAGGCAGGGTGCTGGTTAATTATGTCCAGAACGTGGTCGAAAGCCGCCATTGGGATGGCTCCGCACGGGAGGCGTTAACCATGGGCAGAAATTTGCCGAACGCGTGGCAGCGCCGTCACATTTCCCCCAACCCGGCGGATTCCAGCCCAGTGGCCCCGGTTGGCCAGCACGGGCGCCCGGGCGCCCGCACCCGCAGCGATCCGGCCGGTTGTCGCGCCGCGGGCAACAATCCCCCGGCTGGCGCCCGGAAAAACCAGCAGGTGCAAGAGGATCGGCGCGGGTACTTTACTCCTTTTGGATGAAGACCGGATTACAAACTCTTCCCAAAGTGATGACTCCGAGGCATAGTGACGGCAGGCGAAAAACCGCCGACCCGTTTTAGAATCAACAACTGGAACCGGATTGAAAGGCAGCAAGGTGGCGTCAGGAGCCCGCGACAATTCACCAATATCTTCGAAAATTCGGCCTAAATCGCCACAAATCGCAGCTTGAACAAATTCGCGCCACTTTTTCGGCAACTTCTCGCAATAGCCCAATAATGCAACTGCCCCGACGACGGAGAATGCAAGGTGAACGCAGAGAACAAAGTTGACGCCTCCTTCCAGGAGAAGCTGTCGCGCCGCGCCCGCGTTCAGGAAGATCTCAGAGTGCTGGCGGTCGATGACGACCACAGCATTCTACAGCTTTTAAAAACCGCGCTTTCAGCGTTTCATTTCGATATTTCAATCTCCGATTCAGGCGCCAATGCCCTCAAGCAGATCGCGCGCCAAGACAAGCCTTTTGACTGCTTCCTGATCGACATCCAGATGCCCAGCATGAACGGAATCATGCTGTGCAAGGAAATCCGGAAGCTGCCGGAATATAAGAACGCGCCAATCCTGATGCTGACGGCGATGTCGGATCGCGAATATGTCGATCTGGCCTTCGTTGCCGGCGCGACCGACTATGTGACCAAGCCGTTCGACTTCCTCGAACTGCGCAGCCGCATGTCGGCGGCACAGCGGCTGGTCCAGGAACGCCGGATCGCCCAGAACAACAGCGAACGCGATGCCGAGACCGGAGAACGCCAGAAATTCGCACTGGATGAACCGATCGCGATCGAAGGCATCGAACGGGTGCTGCAATATACGGAATTCGACAACTATATCATGCAGTTGTCGCAAGGCCGCATGTTCAACACCCATGCCGTCGCGGTCAAGCTGCTGGGCACCGAACGCCTGCACAGCGCGCTGTCGGCCAATGCCTTTGAAGAGGTGCTGCGCGACGTGGCGCTGAGCCTGGGCAACGTGACCAAGAAAACCCGCGACGTCATCTCGTATCGGGGCGGCGGCGTGTTCCTCGTGGTGCGCCACGGCCGGTTTACCGGCAGCGAGGCGCAATTCGAAAACGCCGTCAACCAAATGCTGCTGACCCGCCAGTCACAGCGCCAGTCCGAGGTCGAGGCGCAGGTGATCATCGGCGAAAGCGTATCGCTGCGCTCGCTGTCCAAATCCGGGTCCCTGCTCTCGATCAGCCGTTCGATCGAGAATGTGGAACTGCGCGACCAGAACATTCGCGACCAGCAAAGCCGGCCGCGCCGGATGAGCGCCGGATCCACCATGACGGCCGAGCAAGAGCATGTCCGCAAACGCGCCTATCAAAGCGTGCTGCGCGATCTGTTCCGCGAAGAACCGTCACTGCGCAGCGACTGACAGCGCCTTCAAACATGAATAATTGCAGCCCCGGGATACCGGGGTTGCCCAGCTGCGATGTATTGACTAGCACCTTGCACCAGCCCGCTTGCAAAGGTGTATGACCGGCTTCGGGTCCCGCAGAAAGCGGATAGCGATTGTTTCGGTGCCGGCAAAGATCCGGTCTACCAAAAGTCACTATTTCCGCCCAGTATCGACAAAATGACTCTTTAGTTGATGTTGGACGGAAGTGTGGGAACCAGAATGGCCTTCGTCGAACAGACCGATTTACCAGAGGAATCCGGATATCCTCCGCCCTCGCGGATGGAGCGCCAGATCCGGGATTATATCGGCGTTACCGTTGCCCTGATCTGGCAGCGGCAGGCGATTTTCCTGGCCGCGACCATCCTGACCCTGTTCTATTTCGAGCCGGCGAAATCGCTGGCCTGCTATGCCGCCGTCCTGTTCACCGAACTGAACGACCTGGTGCTGGCCCGCCGGGTGAACAACACCCCGCATATCAGCGCCCGCGCCGCTCGGTTCCTGCTGAACTGGATCGTCGCCAACACCATTCTCAGCGCCGGTGCGATCTGCATCTTCGTGTTCATGATCGCCCAGCAACAAGGAGCGGGCGGCCATTTTACCCCGCTGTTCTTCCTGTTCGCGGCCGCGCTGTTCGCGGCGATGAACAACCACCAGATCTTCGTCGTGCTGCTGATTCGCCTGGCGATTTACGGGGTTACCTTCTTCGCCATCGTCCTGATGGACATCATCCAGGTGGCGCCGCCGCTCAGCTCGGAACTCTGGCTGCATTTCTTCACCGTCGTTTTCGTCCTCTACTTCATCATCGACGTCTCCTTCGTGTTCCTCCGCCTCTACCGGCGGCTGGTGAACCAGCTGGAGGAACTGCAGGACGAACACGAGCGCACCAAGATCGCCTATCGCGCCAAGTCCCAATTCGTGGCGGTGGTCAGCCACGAATTGCGCACGCCGTTGACCTCGATCAAAGGCTCGCTTGACCTGGTGAATTCCGGAATGCTGGGCCCGATGCCGGAAAAGGCGCAGTCCATTCTGAAAATCGCGGGCAAGAACAGCGAACGCCTGGCGGCGCTGATCAACGATATTCTCGACCTGCAAAAGATCGAAGCCGGCGAAGTCGATTACCGGTTTGCCCCGGTCGATGTGCGCGATCTGGTGCTGGATGCGGTAGATTCAAACCGCGGCTATGCCAATACGCTGAAACGCAAGATCCATGCGGATGTCGACGAGCGCGAACCATTGCTGATCCGCGCCGATGAAAAACGGCTGATGCAGGTGATGGCAAACGTGATCTCCAACGCTTTGAAATTCTCGCATGAAGGCGGGCTGGTGACGGTCGCCTTCAGCCGAATCGGCAGCAAGGTCCGCATCACCGTCGAAGATTCCGGCGTCGGCATCCCGGAAAATTCCAAGGACAAGGTGTTCGGAAAGTTCACCCAGGTGGATTCCACCGATGTGCGCGAGGTTGGCGGCACCGGGCTGGGGATGAACATTTCGAAGAAAATCGTCGAAGATCACGGCGGCGTCATCGACTACACCAGCACCCCTGGCGAAGGCACCACCTTCTTTATCGATCTCGATATCTTGGTTCAGGAAGACGCCGCCTAAACGCGCAGAGCGTGCGCAACCGCGCATTTTTGCAACACACCCCCATCCCGAAGGCGAATAATTTTCGCCTTACCGATGGTCTTGTGGGAAAATTTGCCTAAATCTTGCCACATTCCTCACCCGCTTGACGCTGGGGAACCGCGCTTTTGACGCGACGGAAGGTGTGATCGTTCCGCATCGCCGTCGAATTATGGCGAAAATATGTGGACGCATGCGACGTGAAATCTGTAATTAAAAGAAAAAAGGTCTGAGGCAGAAATGAAGCATACCCGGGACACCATACCGGCTAAACCTGCGTGGGCGGTCCTTCCCGAATTGGCCCCGGACGCGGCATATGCCGAACACCGCGCTGCCCGGCCCGCCGCGGCATTGGTCAACAGCGCAACCGCAACATTGGCAAAGCCAACGGCAAAGGAAATCGGCAGCGCCCGCGCCGTGACCCTGTCTTTCACCAATATGCACGAATACGGAGATCTTCTGGTCAAGTATCTCCGCGCGCGCAAAGTGGTGTTTATCGATCGCCTCAACTGGCATCTGCCGCACATCGACGGCATGGAATTCGATCAATACGACACGCCGCAATGCCGCTGGATCATCATTCACGAATTCGGCGAAGTGCTGGGCGGCATTCGCTTGCTGCCGACCACCGCGCAATGCGGCACCTATACCTATATGCTGCGCGACGGCCAGCGCGGCCTGCTGGCCGATTTCCCCACCGACGTGATGTTTTTCGAGGCGCCGCTGTCTGACACCATGTGGGAAGCCTCGCGGCTGTTCATCACCGAAGACGTCGCTGCGCATCGCCGCATCCCGATCCAGCAGTTGCTGATGCAGCAGATGATCATCGCCTCGGCGCAGCTGGGCGCGCGCCATGTCATCGGCATCGTCCCGGCGGTCTGGTCGCGCTGGCTGCGCCGGCTGGGCCTCTATGCCGTGCCGGTCGGCCCGCGGTTCGAGATCGGCAACATCTCCAGCCAGGCGGCGCTGTTCAGCATCGCCGATCAGCTGCAATGGGCCCTGGGCGAAACCGGCACACCGCAGATCCCGACCGGGACCTAAACGCCGAGATACCGCGCGACGATGGCCGGGTCCTGCCGCAGCGCCCCGGCCTCCAGCGTTTCCAGGTTGCGACCGTTCTCGATAAAACACACCCGGTCCGCCACCGACAGCACCGCCTCGACCCGCTGTTCCACCAGCAGGATACCGACGCCGCGGTCGCGCATCACCAGAACCACCTCGCGGATCGCCTCGATCATCGAGGGCTGCAGGCCCTCGGTCGGCTCGTCCAGCAGCAGAAAGCGCGGCTCGATGCACAGCGCGCGCGCGGTGGCCAGCATCTGCTGCTCGCCCCCCGACAGGGTCTGCGCCCGCTGATCCAGCCGCTCGCGCAGGCGCGGAAACAGCTCCAGCACCCCGTCGCGCACCCGCCGGTCGGTGCCGCGCGCCATCAACCCGATTTCCAGGTTCTGCGCCACCGTCAGCTCGGTGAACAGGCGCCGCCCCTGCGGGATGTAGCCGATGCCGCACTCCGCCACCCGATGCGCCGGCAGCGTGCTGATCACCTGCCCGTCGACCCGGACCGCGCCCGCCATCAGCGGCAGCAGCCCCATCACCGCCTTCATCGTCGTGGTCTTGCCGGCGCCGTTGCGGCCCAACAGGCACAGGATCTCGCCCGGTGCGACTTGCAACGACAGGTCATGCAGGATCCGGGCGCGGCCATATCCGGCACTGATGGCGTCCAGTTCCAGCATCACCCGGTCCCCAGATAGGCGGCCTGCACCGCCGCATCGGCACGGATCTGATCGGGCGTTCCCTCGGCCAGAATCTCGCCGAAATTCAGCACCGTCACCTGGTCGGCCACCTCCATCACCACGCTCATGTTATGTTCGATCAGCAAAATGGTAGTGGTGGCCGACAGATCGCGCACCAGCGCCTTGAAGGCGTCGATCTCACCATCGGTCAGCCCCTGGGTCGGCTCATCCAGGATCAGCAGCCGCGGCGCCTGCGCCAGGCCCATGGCGATTTCCAGCAGCCGCTGATGCCCATAGCTCAGATCGCCGGCATTCTGCTCCGGCGGCTCGTGCAGCCCGACCCGCTGCAGGGCCGCCTGCACCGCCTCGGCCACCGCCGCCGCCCCGCGCAGCCGACGCCGCGCCGCCAGCGCCACGTTCTCGGCCACCGGCAGATCGGCAAAGACCGAGGTGATCTGGAAGGTATAGGCGATGCCCAGGTTGATCCGCCGATGCGCCGGCAGGTCCGAAATGTCCCGCCCGTCGAATCGCACCCGGCCGGCACTGGGCGCGATCCGCCCGCACAGCAGGCTGACCAGCGTGGTCTTGCCCGCGCCATTGGGCCCGATCAGCGCCCGCACCTGCCCTTCGGGCAGCTCGAAATCCACCTCGTGAACGGCGCGCAACCCGTCGAAATTCTTGCACAATCCGGTGGTCGACAGCAGCGTCACGGCAGCCACCTCCAGACCCGCGCCCGGATTTCCCCGGCAAGCCCCTGCGGCGCGAACAATGTCAGCAGCACCAGCGCCACGCCGGCAATCAGCATATAGGCCGAGGTCACGCCGCTGGAGAGGTCGATCAGGTAGAACATGAACAGCGTGCCGATAAACGGCCCCAGCACCGTGCCGGCCCCACCCAGCAGCACCCAGAGCAGCGGAAAGATCGAGTATTGCACCGCGGCAAAGCTGGCCCCGACATAGCCAAACAACAGCCCATAAACCGCCCCCGCCGCCGCCGACAGCGTGCCCGACAGCACCACCGCCGCCAGCTTGTGCCGGAACACGTCATAGCCCAGCATCCGCGCCCGTTCTTCATTCTCGCGGATCGCCACCAGCACCCGGCCAAAGGGTGACTGCACCAGCCACAGGATCAGCACCGTGGTCACCGCAAACAGCGCGAAGGCCGCGAAATAGCGGATATCCGGCGCGCTCAGATCCAGCCCCGCCAGCACCCGCTGCGCCTGCTGGATGACAAAGCCGTCATCGCCGTGGGTGTAATCGGCGAAATAAAGGATGGTCAGATATCCCGCCTGGGCAAACATCAGCGTGACGATCATGAAGGCCACCCCGGCGGTGCGCAGCGCCAGATAACCCAGCCCGGCGGAGACCGCCGCCCCGGCCACCAGCCCGGCCAGCAGCGCCGGCACCGGCGTGGCGCCGCCCAGGCTGACCGCCAGCCCCATGCCATACATCCCCGCCGCGAAGAACAGCGCATGGCCCAGGCTCAGCAAGCCGGTATAGCCGAACAGGATGTTATACCCCGCCGCATAGGTGGCCAGCACCATCACCCGCGCCAGATTGCCGTGGTGATAGGCCGGCAGCAGGAACTGCAACAGAAAAAGCACCGCCAGAACAACACCGTGCAACAGCAAGCTCTTGTGAATTCCGCTCATGCCTGGCGCACGCCGAACAGGCCCTGAGGGCGGAACACCAGCACCAGCGCCACCAGCAATGTCGCCAGGATCTTGGCCAGGGTCGGCGAGAAAAAGACCGAGATGATACCGTCGCTCAGCCCGATCAGCACCGCCGCCAGCACCGTGCCCGGCAGGCTGCCCAGCCCGCCGATGATCACCACGATAAAGGACAGCAACAGCGGGTCGCCCCCCATCAGGTAATGCGCCTGCTGGATCGGCACCACCAGCACCGCCGCCAGCGCCGCCAGCCCGGCACCGATGCCAAAGACCATGGCATAGACCCGCTCGACCGGAATTCCGAAGGCCAGCGCCATCTCGCGGTCCAACTGGGTGGCGCGCATCACCAGCCCCAGCCGGCTGCGCGCCATCAACAGCCAGACCCCGGCCAGCACCAGCGCCGCGGCGCCAATCACCGCCAGCTTGTAGGTGGTGGTGCCCAGCCCCCAGGGCCAGTACAGCTGCAGCCCGTTTTCACCGGACTCGACCCAGGGAAGCGCCAGCCGCGTGTTGAAGGGCGGCACCACCGGTCGCGCCTCGGGGCCGTAGGTCATCAGTGTAACCTGCTGGATAATATAAAGAATACCGATGGTCGCCACGATGGTTCGCTCGGGGTCATAATTGACCCGCTTCAGCACGGTGATATCGGTCACGACCGCGATCAGCCCCACCAGCACCGGCGCCACCACCAGCGCCGCGACAAAGCCCACCGCCGGATGGACCGCGCCCAGCAGATGCGCCACCCACCAGGCCAGCACCGCGCCCAGCATGAAGAATTCGCCATGGGCGACATTCACCACCCGCATCACGCCGAACACCAGCGACAGGCCAACCGCCGTCAGCGCCAGCACCGCCGCGGTGATCGAGCCTTCCAGAATGGCGAGGATCAGGTTCGGTCCGAATTCCATTGCCCGCGCAGGATTGACCCGAAGCCCCTGCCAGCGCAAGGAAATTTCACCGTGCCGGGCGACATTGGCAGCAGGTTGCGCGCCGCGTGGGCGCCGGACCGGACGCAGGTGCAGCAACGGCTGAACGCTGTGCCTCACGCCTGCCAGAACCCGCCGCGACGGCAGCAATACGCGCGGCACGCCACACGCCATTCCGCGCGCCGCCGGCTCTGCAAAAATGTCTAAAAATCAGAACACTAACGCGACGCCCCGGTCGGGACACCCCGGCCCAGAAGGCCGGGGCGCAGCCCTCAGAACGCCTGGGTCGTGTAATCCACTTCGTCGGGATAAAACGTGTCCTCGATCGAGGTGGTGTGCACCTTCACCAGCTTCCCCTCTCGCCCCTGCGAGATATACTGGTGGCCGAAGACCTGGTGGGTCTTGCCGTTGAAGATCTTGGCGCCCTGCGGATGCTCGGCCGAGGCCGGCAACTCGGTCATCGCCTCCACCGCCTCGATCAGCTTGGCACGGTCCTCCGGACCGGCATAGCCCGCGGCCTCCATACCCGCCTTGACCACATAAAGCGTCTCCCAGCAGCCGAACATATGGGCATAGGTCGACACGTCCTTTGGGTCGCTGACCGAGGCGCCGTTTTCGTCCACGCCCACCGCCTCGCGATACAGCTTGTCGAACTCGCTCTGATCCTCCTGGGCATAGCGCGGGTGGCCCTCCCAGAAATAGGTGCCCTCCAGGAATTCCAGCCCCGGGCTGGCCAGGTCCACCGCCTCCAGGCTGTCGATAAAGCCGAAGATCTCGGGCCGCGACGGGCCAAAGAATTCGCCCATTTCCTTGACGAAGGTCAGCACCGCGGGCCCGACCATCACATGATAGATCACTTCCGTTTCGCGCGGTATCTTGGCGAAATGCTTGGTAAAAGAGGTCTCGGTCGGCGGGATCGCGATCAGTTCCAGCACCTCGCCGCCGGCTGCTTCGATCGCCGGTTTCAAGTTGTCGCGGTGATCATAGCCAAAGCCGTAATCGGGGTAGATCATGGTGACCTTCTTGCCCAGCGTCTCGGTGATGAACGGCGCCATGGCGCTGACCTGGCTTTTCACATCGGTGATGCCGGGCTGCAGGGTATAGCGGTTCAGCATCCCCGAGGCGACGTGATGCCCTTCCGACACCACGAAATAGGGCAGCTTCAACTCGCCGGCGCGCGGTGCCGAGCCGATCACCACATGGGAAAACAGCGTTCCGAAGCCGATGTCGCAGCCATGCTGGGTGGCGAATTTCTCGATCACCTCGGCGCCGCGCTTGGGGTCGGTGCCGTCATCCTCGGCGATGATCTCGACGGGGCGGCCATTGATGCCGCCGGCCTCGTTGATCAGCTTTGCCGCCGCCATGGTGGTGCGGTCGTACCAGCGGCCATAGGCGGCGCCGATACCGGTGCGATGCACCTGGAAGCCAACCTTGATCGGCTCCGAGGTCTGTGCCTGGGCATAGCGCGCCCACAGCGGCAGCGTCGCCGCCCCGGCGGCGCCCGCCACGGTTTTCAATGCGCCACGGCGCGTAAGTCCTGTTTCCGGCTTGAAAAGCTTGGTCATGACACTCCCCTGTTTTTTCCAGCGTGAACCGCCTGAGGCGGATGGTGTTTTGCCGCCAGCATAAAACTAAACTTTTGATCTGCCTAGCGAACTTGCACTTCCGTCAGGCCCCGCGCGGGGCAGCCAGCAGCCAGAGCCCAAAAAATGTATAAAGCACCATGAAAACCGCCAGCGGCGCCTGGCTGATCAGCGCGCGGCGGCTGCTGCCAAAGGCGCGCACGGCAAGCGCATGGGCCAGGATGATCGCCAGCACATGCCCGATCACCACCGCACCGGCCTGGGTCAGAAAGATCGCGCGCACGCTGTCGCGGGTGTTGAAAAACCCGGTGGTGACATAGACCTGCCCCAGCCCCAACAGGTCAGCCCCGGTTGCATACGGATCGTTCAGCGCGTTCAGCGCATATTGCCCGTCGACCAGGAAGCTGGTGAAGTAATGTGCCAGGTGATAGCCCAGCGCGATCGGCAGGATCGACGGGGCGAAGACCCGGAACGCCCGGTGCAACGTCATCCCGGCCCGGCTGATCGCCAGCCCCAACCAGATTGCCAGCGCATAGACCGCCACCAGCGCCGCATTGGCGGCCAGCAGCCCCGCCAGGTTTTGCCAGATCACCGCCGAGCGGCCGGGAAATTCCAGCGGGTTGATCCCCAGCAGCGCCAGCCACCAGAAGGTTTCGTTCAGCCCGTCGAAACTGCCGCAGCCCAGCAGCACCAGCATGAACACCGCCAGCCCCAGCGACGGCACCGGCATCGCGAACAGGCCCCAGCCCGGCAGCCCAGCGGCCAGCCCGCGCTTCAGCCGTCCGAACAGGCCAACCCGCGCATAGCAGCGCATGAACAGGCTGACCGCCTCGGCCCGCAACAGCCAGCGCGGCCCGAAGATCAACACCGCCGCGAACATCGCCAGCCAATACAGCCCGACAACCCGCGCCAGCCGCGCCGGATCGGCGGGGGCAATATCGGCGATCAGGAAGCCGGCAAAGGCCAGGAACCCTGCCACCGCCAGCCACGGCGCCAACCGGTGCGGTAGCGGCAACAGCGGCCTGACCCCCAGCAGCGCGCGGATCAGCGCCGCCGGCCCCACCCAGGGATTCACCCAGTGCCACAGATTGCCCAACAGCCCCTGCAACACCGCAAAGCCGACCCACCAGACCGTCCAGATGAACAGCGTCATCGGGTTGGCCAGCGGATCGCGCGGCCCGGTCAGCCCGATATGGATCAGCCAGACCAGCAGCAGGAAGGACAGGCAGCTGGTGAGCACCCGCAGACCGCCGCGCCGCAGCCGGACCAGCCGCAGCGCCCCGAACAGGCCCAGCGACAGCCGGTCGGGCAGAAAGATCAGCAGGAACACCGTCAGCGCCACGCTTGCCGCGCCGGCGGCGGTATAGATCTCGGTCGGCAGCAGCAGGACGAATCCCTGCTCCGAGGCATGGGCCAGGCCCCGGCCCGGCAGCAGCGCCACCGCCAGCACGGCCGCCAACCGCCTGAACGCCATCATGTTTCGCTCGCTGCCCATGAGGCGACCATATCCGCCGCCGCGCCCGGTGAAAGGGCAAAAGAAACCCTTGCCGTCGCCCCGTGCCGCGGTGCCAGATTCATTGACAGGGATTCGGACCTCCGAATACCATTTGTGCACCAACAGGTTTCGGAGCAGCCATGGCGGATATATCCCCCGGTCAGGTCGTCGGAGTCGATGTCGGCGGCACCTTTACCGACCTGGTAGAACTGGATCCCGCCAGCGGGCGGGTGCGGCTGGCCAAGGTGCCCAGCACGCTGGACAACCAGGCCTTCGGCGTGCTGAACGCGCTGACCGCGGCGGGCTGCGACCTGGCCGCGCTGGACCTGATCGTGCATGGCACCACCACCACCACCAACGCGGTGCTGGAACGCAAGCTCAGCCGCACCGGGCTGATCACCACCGCCGGGTTTCGGGACGTGCTGGAACTGGGCCGCCGCACCCGGCCGCAGCCCTATGGCATGACCGGCGAGTTCCGCCCGCTGATCCCGCGCGACCTGCGGCTGGAACTGCCCGAACGCATGGACGCCACCGGCGCGGTGGTGACGCCGCTGGACGAGGCCGCCGTATTGGCGGCGGGGAAACAGCTGATCGAGGCCGGCTGCGAGTCGGTGGTGGTGCATTTTCTGCACGCCTATGCCAACCCGGCGCACGAGCTGCGCGCCGCCGAATTGCTGCGCAGCATCTGGCCCAACGATCACATCACCCTGGGCCATGCCCTGCTGTCGGAAAGCCGCGAATTCGAACGCGGCGTGACGGCGGCGGCCAATGCCGCGGTGCAGCCGCTGCTGGCGCGCTATATCCGGCGGCTAACCGAACAGCTGACGGCGGGCGGCTATCACGGCGACGTGCTGGTGATGAACGGCAATGGCGGCATGGTCAGCGCCGCCCGCGTGGCGCAGGAGGCGGCCAAGACGGTGATGTCCGGCCCCGCCTCGGGGGTGATGGCCGCCGCCTATACCGGGCGCAAGGCCGGGCAGCCGAACCTGATCACCTATGACATGGGCGGCACCTCGACCGACGTGGCGCTGATCCGCAATGCCGAACCGGCGGTGTCGAACGAGATCGAGATCGAATATGCCATGCCGATCCACGTGCCGATGGTCGATGTGCGCACCGTCGGCGCCGGCGGCGGCTCGATCGCGCGGGTGAACCCCGCCGGGCTGCTGGAAGTCGGCCCCGAAAGCGCCGGCGCCAGCCCCGGCCCGATCTGCTATGGCCGGGGCGGCACGCAGCCGACGATCTCGGATGCCAACCTGCTGCTGGGGCGGCTGGACCCGTCGAAATTCGCCGGCGGCGAAGGTGTCTCCCTCGACGACGTGCGCGCCATCTTCGACACCGAACTGGGCGCACCGCTGGGCCTCGATGCGACCCAGGCCGCCGCCGCGGTGATCCGCATCGCCAATACCCGCATGGCCGGGGCGATCCGCATGGTCTCGGTCTCGCTGGGGGCCGATCCGCGCGACTTCGCGCTGTTCGCCTTCGGTGGCGCCGGGCCGCTGCATGCCTGCGCGCTGGCGCGCGAACTGGGCATTCCCCGCGTCATGGTGCCACCGCGCCCCGGCATCACCAATGCCATCGGCTGCGTGGTCGCCGACCTGCGGCACGATTTTGTCCGCACCCTCAACACCCCGCTCGACACGCTGGAGCCGGCCGCGCTGCACGCAGTCTTCGCCGAACAACGCGCCGAGGGGGACCGCCTGATCGCGGCCGAACGCATCGGCATCCGCGAGGTCCGGCATGTGTACAGCGTCGACATGCAGTTCATCGGCCAGACCCACCTGCTGCGCGTCCCGCTCGAGCGTCCGGATGTCGACCGCGAGACGCTGCAACAGCTGTTCGAGGCCGCCTATTTCCGCCGCTTCCGGGTGCAGCTGGACAATATCCGCGCCAACCTGGTGAACGCCAATACCTCGGTCATCGGCACGCGGGCCGAACTGGACCTCTCCACCCTGATCGACCCCGCCGGCCGCAGGGCAACCCTGGCCGAGGCCGAAACCGACCGCCGCCCGGTGTTCTTCGACGACTGGACCGATACGCCGGTTTATTGGCGCGACCACCTGCCGGCGGCCTTCACCCTGGACGGCCCGGCGGTGATCCAGCAGATGGACACCACCATCCTGATCGAACCCGGCAACCGGGCGCAGGGCGACGCCGATGGCAATATCCTGATCGAGATCGGAGCGGCGCCATGACCCTCGACCCCATCACCCTGTCGGTCATCCAGGCCGGGCTGCAGCAGGTCTGCGACGAGATGGACTTGAGCTTTTCCCGCGCCGCCTTTTCCCCGGTGATCGCCGAGGCGAATGACCGCTCGGACGGCATCTACGCCGCCGAGGACGGCGCGCTGATCGCCCAGGGCGCGGGGGGATTGCCCGTCTTTGTCGGCACCATGCAATATTCCACCGCCACGCTGATCCGCATGATTGCCGAGGGCAAGGCGGCCGAACCGCAGCCCGACGACATCTATATCGTCAACGATCCCTACCTGGGCGGCACCCACCTGATGGATGTGCGCTTTGCCCGGCCGTTCTATCGCCAGGGCAAACTGTTCTGCTGGCTGTCCAATACCGGCCACTGGCCCGATACCGGCGGCGCGGTGCCCGGCGGCTTTTCCGCCTCGGCCACCGCGGTCGAACAGGAGGGGCTGCGCCTGCCGCCGGTGCGCCTGTTCAAGCGGGGCCAGCTGGATCCCGAGATCTACGCCATCATTACCTCGAATATCCGCGTCGCCGACCAGCGCATCGGCGATGTCAAGGCGCAGGCCGCCGCGCTGCTGGTGGGCGAAGAACGGCTGAACGCGCTGATGGACCGCTATGGCGACGCCACCGTGGCCGCGGCAATTGCCGAGCTGCGCCAGCGTGCCGCGGTGCAGATGCGCGCCTTTGTCGACGATATCCCCGACGGCAGCTATACCTCCACCGCCTGGATCGACAGCGACGGGGTGGTGGACGAGCCGCTGGCGATCCGCCTCACCGTGACCCGGGCCGACGATGGCCTGACCTTCGATTTCACCGGCTCCAGCGCGCCCTGCGCCGGGCCGATGAACTCGGTCAGGGCCACCACGCTCAGCTCGGTCTACCTTGCCATGCGGCATATCTTCCCCGAGGTGCCGATGAATGCCGGCGCGTTCGAGCCGCTCACGGTCACCGGGATCGAAGGCACCTTCCTGGACGCGCAATATCCCCGCCCGGTTTCGGGCTGCGCGGCCGAAGTGTCGCAGCGCATCGCCGAGGCGGTGTTCGCCGCGCTGGTCACCGCCCTGCCCGACCGCGTCACCGCCGCACCGGCCGGCACCAGCGGCAACTTTGCCCTGGGCGGGCATGACCCGGCGCGCGGGCGCGACTTTGTCATGTACCAGCTGTCCGGCGGCGGCTATGGCGGCAATGCCCATCACGACGGCCTGGCCAATGGCTGTTCGACCATCGGCATCTCCAAGGCACCGCCGGTCGAGATCATGGAACAGGCCTTCCCGGTGCTTTACCGCCGCTATGCCTTGCGCGAGGGCTCGGGCGGAGCGGGCATGCATCGCGGCGGCTTCGGCCTCGATTACGAGGTCGAACTGCGCCGCGGCAGCGCCCGCGCCAGTTTCGTGATGGATCACGGCCGCTTTGGCCCGCAGGGCGTGCTGGGCGGCCAGGACGGTGCGCCGAACCAGGTGACGGTCTGGCGCGACGGTGCGGCCTATACGCCGCTGCACCTGTCCAAGGAACAGGACATTCCGCTGAGCCCGGGCGACCGCGTGCATGTGCGCACCCCCGGCGGCGGCGGCTATGGCAACCCGTTCGCGCGGCCGCCGGCCCTGGTGCTGGAGGATGTGCGGCTGGGTCGTTATTCGGCCGAAGAGGCGCGCCGCCTGTTCGGCGTTGCCGTCACCGGAACGCCGCCGCAGGTCGAC
>NZ_PGTB01000085.1 GCF_002786325.1 Pseudooceanicola lipolyticus
CGCCAGCCGCCGCCGACGCGCTCGGCCGCCACTTCGGCACCCGCCACGTGCCACAGCATCCGGTCGGGGCCGTCATGTTCGACCATCACCTCCATCGGCTCGCCCTGCCACAGCAACGGCACGCTTTGATGCAGCGGCACCCACAGGGTGAATCCCGCATCCCAGCCGCCGCCACCCAGCCCGGCCGCCGCCATTGCCGCCGCGGCGATCTGGCGCGGTTCCGGCTGCGGCGCCTTGACCAGGCTGTCGATATCGCGGCCGATCAGCCCGGTATCGACATCGCCCCTGGCAAAGCCCGCATGCGCCGCCAGCGCGCCGAGGAAGGCCAGGTTGGTGACGGTGCCGCCGACCTGGGTTGCGGCCAAGGCCCGCGACAGCCGTTTGAGCGCCACCGCGCGGGTCGGCCCGTGCACCACAACCTTGGCGATCATCGGGTCGTACCAGGGGCTGATCGTATCGCCAGCGCGCACGCCGCTATCCGCGCGGGCGCCGTCGGGGAAAGACAGATGGGTCAGCGTGCCGGTGGCCGGCAGGAAGCCCTTGGGCACATCTTCGGCATACAGCCGCGCCTCGAAGGCATGGCCGGTCAGGCGCAACTCGTCCTGGCTGGCCGGCAGCGGCTCGCCCGCGGCGACGCGCAACTGCCATTCCACCAGGTCGATGCCGGTGACCGCCTCGGTCACCGGGTGTTCGACCTGCAGGCGGGTGTTCATCTCCATGAACCAGAACCGGTCCGGCCGCAGCCCGTCCGAGGCATCGACGATGAACTCGATGGTGCCCGCCCCGGCATAGCCGATGGCTTCGGCCGCCTTGACCGCCGCCGCGCCCATCGCCGCGCGCATCTCTTCGGTCATGCCCGGCGCCGGGGCCTCTTCGATCACCTTCTGGTGGCGGCGTTGCAACGAGCAATCGCGCTCGAACAGGTGCACCGCGCGCGTGCCGTCGCCAAACACCTGCACCTCGATATGGCGCGGCTTGGCGACGAATTTTTCCACCAGCACCGCCTCGTTGCCAAAGGCGGTGCGCGCCTCGGCCTTGGCGCTTTCCAACGCGCTGACGAAATCCTGTTCCCGCTCGACCAGGCGCATCCCCTTGCCGCCGCCACCGGCGGTGGCCTTGATCAGCACCGGATAACCAATCTGCGCCGCTTCGACCTCCAGCCGCGAGGGTTCCTGATCCTCGCCGTGATAGCCGGGCACCACCGGCACGCCGGCGTCTTCCATCAGCGCCTTGGCGGCATCCTTGAGGCCCATGGCCCGGATCGCCTTGGCGGAGGGGCCGATAAAGGTCAGCCCCGCCGCCTCCACCGCCTCGACGAAATCGGGATTCTCGGACAGGAAGCCATAACCGGGATGGATCGCCTGCGCCCCGGTGGCCTTCGCTGCCTCGATGATCACGTCGCCCTTCAGATAGCTCGCCGCCGGGGCGGCCCCGCCGATATGCACCGCAAGATCGGCCATCTGCACATGTTTCGCCCGCGCATCGGCATCGGAATAGACCGCGACACAGCGCACGCCCATGGCCTGGGCGGTTTCCATCACCCGGCAGGCAATCTCGCCCCGGTTGGCAATCAGGATGGTGTCAAACATGCGCGACCTCACCAGTTTTAATCTCGGCACGGGGGCCGCCTGTTAAATTGCTCCAGCGCGTCTTGGCCATCGGCCGGCCGCAGTTGGGGATTGGCTGTCTCATGACTCCCCTCACATCCGGAACACGCCAAAGCGCGTCTCGGCAATCGGCGCGTTCAGCGCGGCGCTCAGGGACAGGGCCAGCACGTCGCGGGTCTTGCGCGGGTCGATGACGCCATCGTCCCACAGCCGGGCCGAGGCGTAGAGCGGGTGGGACTGTTCGGCGAACATCTCCAGCGTCGGGCGCTTGAACTCGGCCTCCTCCTCGGCCGACCAGGACCCGCCCGAACGTTCGATCCCATCGCGCCGCACCGTGGCCAGCACCCCCGCCGCCTGTTCGCCGCCCATCACCGAGATGCGCGAATTCGGCCAGGTCCACAGGAAGCGTGGCGAATAGGCGCGCCCGCACATGCCGTAATTCCCCGCCCCATAGGAGCCGCCCACCAGCAGGGTGATCTTGGGCACCTGCGTGGTCGCCACCGCCGTCACCAGCTTGGCGCCGTGGCGGGCGATGCCCTCGCTTTCATATTTCTTGCCCACCATGAAACCGGTGATGTTCTGCAGGAAGACCAGCGGGATCGACCGCTGCGAACAGAGTTCGACAAAATGCGCGCCCTTGGCGGCGCTTTCCGAGAACAGCACGCCGTTATTGGCGATGATCCCCACCGGGCAGCCGCGGATATGGGCAAAGCCGCAGACCAGCGTTTCGCCAAAGCGCGCCTTGAACTCGTCAAAGCGCGAACCGTCCACCAGCCGCGCGATCACTTCGCGGATGTCATAGGGGATGGTCAGGCTGTGCGGCACCACCCCCAGCAGTTCATCCGGGTCATAGGCCGGTTCCTCGGGGCTTTCCCATCTCACCGTTGCCGGCCTGCTTCGGTTCAGCCCCGCCACCGCCTGCCGGGCCAGCGCCAGCGCATGGGCGTCATCCTCGGCCAGGTAGTCGGCCACACCGGACAGCCGCGTGTGCACGTCGCCTCCACCCAGGTCTTCGGCCGTCACCACCTCGCCGGTGGCCGCCTTGACCAGCGGCGGACCGGCCAGGAAGATCGTGCCCTGCTCGCGCACGATGATCGTCACATCCGACATCGCCGGCACATAGGCGCCGCCGGCGGTGCAGGATCCCATCACTACGGCGATCTGCGGGATGCCCTTGGCACTGAGGTTGGCCTGATTGTAGAAGATCCGTCCGAAATGGTCGCGGTCGGGGAACACCTCGTCCTGGTTGGGCAGGTTGGCGCCGCCGGAATCCACCAGGTAGATGCAGGGCAGATGGTTGGCCTCGGCGATCTCCTGTGCACGCAGGTGTTTCTTGACCGTCATCGGGTAATAGGTGCCGCCCTTCACGGTGGCATCATTGCACACCACCATGACCTCCTGCCCGTGTACCCGGCCGATCCCGGCGATCACGCCGGCGCAGGGGGCGGCGCCGTCATACATGCCATGCGCGGCGGTGGCGCCGATTTCCAGAAAGGGCGAGCCGGGATCCAGCAGGTTGGCCACCCGCCGGCGCGGCAACATCTTGCCACGCGAAACATGCCGATCGCGGGCCTTGTCGCCGCCGCCCATGCGCGCCGCCTCGGCGGCACTCGCGATCTCCTCCAGTGCCGCGAGATGGGCGGCGCGGTTGGCCTGGAACTCCTCCGATGACGGGATGGCGTGGGATGTGAGTTTCATGCGTTATTCTCCCGTTCGGCGCATGCCCGCGCCTTCAATTCCTTGCGAATGACCTTGCCGGTCACCGTCATCGGCAGCTCGTCCAGGAAGGTGATTTCCCTGGGATAGGAATAGGTCGCCAGCCGCGCCTTGACCCAGTCCTGCAATTCTTCGGCGCTGACCTCGGCGCCGGGTTTGCGCACCACATAGGCCTTGACGATTTCGGTTCTCAGCGCATCGGGCTTGCCCACCACGCCCACCGTGGCGACGCCGGGATGGGTCAGCAGGCAATCCTCGATCTCGGCCGGGCCGATGCGGTAGCCGGCCGAGGTGATCACGTCGTCGTCGCGCCCGACAAACCGCAGATAGCCGCCATCGCGCCGGCCGCGATCGCCCATCACCAGCCAGTCGCCGCGGAACTTGTCGGCGGTGGCCTCGGGGTTGTTCCAATATTCCAGCATCATCGAGGCCGAGCCGCGTCGCACCGCGATGTCGCCCTCTTCCGTGGTCGGGATGCCATCGGCATCGATCACCTCCACCACGTGGCCCGGCACCGGCTTGCCGATACAGCCCGGGCGCGCGGGGAAATCGCTGCCGCAGCTGGACACCACCATGTTGCATTCGGTCTGGCCGTAAAATTCGTTGATCGACAACCCGAAGGCCTGCCGCCCCCAGGCCAGCATCTCGGCACCCAGCGGCTCGCCGCCCGAGGCGACCGAGCGCAGGCCCGGCACATGCGCCTCGGCGGCCTTCAGCATCCGCAGCGCGGTGGGCGGGAAAAACACGTTGCGCACCTGCCCCTGCTGCACGATGTCGAGGCAGGCCTCGGGGGTAAATTTCTCCATCCGCGCCGCCACCACCGGAATCCCCAGCGCCAGCCCCGGCATCAGCACGTCGAACAGCCCGCCGATCCAGGCCCAGTCGGCGGGGGTCCACAGGCAATCGCCGGGCTGTCCGAGGAAATCGTGGCTCATCTCCACCCCCGGGAGGTGGCCGATCAGCACCCGATGGCCGTGCAGCGCGCCCTTCGGTTTGCCGGTGGTGCCCGAGGTATAGATCAGCACCGCCGGCGTCTCGGGCCCGGTTTCGACCGTCGCCACCGGCGCCGCCGCGGGCAGATCGGCGGCCAGGACCGGCAGCGCCAGATCGCCCAGCAGCGCCGCGCCGCCGGGATCGGTCACCACCAGCGACAGGCCCGAGTTGCGGATCCGGCTGGCCAGCGCGTCATGTTTGAACAGCTTGAACAGCGGCACGGAAATCGCGCCGATCTTCCAGATCGCCAGATGCGCCGCCGCGCACCACGGGTCCTGGCCCAGCAGCACGCCGACCCGGTCGCCCGGCGCCACACGCGCGGCCAGATGCGCTGCCACCCGGTCGACCATCGCGCGCAGCTCTGCAAAGGTCACGTCACGCCGCCCGGCCGACAGATCGCGGATCGCCACCGCCCCGTCGGGCTGTGCCAACGCCTGGTCGGCCATGTTCAGCCGCGCCGGAAGGTCCCAGCGGAACCGCGCGCGCAGGTCGTCATAGGGCATGGCGGGTGTCAGCATGTCAGACCCGGTAATCCGGGTTTTCATAGTCAAAGCGGCATCCCGCCTCGAACGCCTTGCGGTCATTGCCCTCGTTGGGATAGCCGCCGGCCTGCTGCAGCATTTTTGCCAGATGCATCAGGTTCCAGGTCATGATCGTGGTGTTGCGCCGGGTGAAATCATTGTCGAACCCGGCGGGCGCGCCATCGACTTCGTCGCCATAGGACGGTCCCGGGCCGGCCTCGCCGATCCAGCCGCAATCGGCCTGCGGCGGGATGGTATAACCGAGATGGCCCAGCGCATAATGGATCGTCATCGCGCAGTGCTTGATCCCGTCCTCGTTGCCGGTGATGATGCAGCCGCCGACCTTGCCGTAATAGATCGACTGGCCCTTGTCGTTCAGCTCGCCGCTCATCCCGTAGAGCCGCTCGATCAGCACCCGGCAGACCGAGCTTTCCTCGCCCAGCCAGATCGGCGTGCCGATCACCAGGATCTGCGCCGCCAGCACCTTGTCCCACAGCTTGGGCCAGTCGTCGCGGTCCCAGCCGTGTTCCGTCATGTCGGGATAGATTCCGGCCGGCACCTGGTGGTCCAGCAGATGCACCTGTTCGACGCTGACACCGTTCTTGGCCATGATCTCGGCCGAGGCCGACATCAGCAGCCTTGTGTGGCTTTTTCCGGCATCCTTTTTCAGCGAGGTATTGAGGTAAAGCGCGTGCAGCCCGTCGAATTGTCCGGTCTTCTCCTGTTCGTTCTCAGCCATGTCATATCCTCCCGTCGTTTAGCCTAGCACGCGGCGGCTAATCGCCCAGATCCTTCTTCACCAGCTCCAGTTCGCGGTCGAGGAAGAACGAGATGATCGACCGGATCACCACCAGCAATCCCAGGAACATCAGATCGGCAAAGGCCAGGCTCAGCGCGGTGTGGATGATGTCGGAGACGATGAATAATTCCAGCGAAGCCAGGATATACCGGCCCAATTCGACCCGTTCCCGGTTGGTCTTGATCACCCGCTCGGCACCGCGCCGGAACAGTTCCGCCGCCCCGACCCCAAGGATAAAGCGCGCGGCGCCGATCAGGATCAGGAGGATGGCGGCGATGTCGATCCCGGCCGCCGCCCATTCCAATGCCTCGACCAGCCAGTGAAACCGGCCGTGCAACACGCCGCCATCCTGTTCCAGTTCCAGCAGACCGCCCATCCATCCCGCTCCGCGCGCCGACTCAGCCCATCGCGTTCATCAATTCGCGGCCCACCAGCATCCGGCGGATTTCCGACGTCCCTGCCCCGATCTCCATCAGCTTTGCATCGCGGAAAATGCGCGCCACCGGCGCGTCGTTCAGGAACCCGGCACCGCCCATCGCCTGCACCGCCTGATGCGCCTGCACCATCGCCTGTTCCGAGGCATAGAGACAGCAGGCCGCCGCGTCCTGCCGGGTGACCTTGCCCCGGTCGCAGGCCTTGGCAACCTCGTAGACATAGGCGCGGGCCGAGTTCATCGCAGTGTACATGTCGGCAATCTTGCCCTGCATCAGCTGGAAATTTCCGATCGGCTGGCCGAATTGCTTGCGCTCGACCATATAGGGCATGATCTCGTCCAGGCAGGCGGCCATGATGCCGGTGCCGATGCCGGCCAGCACCACGCGTTCAAAATCCAGGCCGGACATCAACACGCGCACGCCCTTGCCCTCTTCGCCCAGCACATTCTCGAAGGGCACTTCGCAATCCTCGAAGATCAGCTCGGCGGTGTTCGAACCGCGCATCCCCAGCTTGTCGAAATGCGGCGAGGTGGAAAACCCGGCCATCGATTTCTCGATCAAAAAGGCGGTGATCCCCTTCGATCCGCCCTCCGGGTCGGTCTTGGCATAGACCACCAGCGTGTCGGCATCCGGCCCGTTGGTGATCCAGTACTTGGTGCCGTTCAGCACGTAGCGGTCGTTGCGCTTTTCCGCGCGCAGCTTCATCGACACCACGTCCGACCCGGCCCCGGCCTCGGACATGGCCAGCGCGCCGACATGGTCGCCCGAGACCAGGCCGGGCAGGTATTTGCGACGCTGTTCGTCAGTGCCGTTCAGCTTGATCTGGTTGACGCAAAGGTTGGAATGCGCGCCGTAGGAAAGCGAAACCGAGGCCGAGGCGCGGGCAATTTCCTCGACCGCGATCACATGGGCGAGATAGCCCATGTCGGCGCCGCCATATTCCTCGGGCACGGTGATGCCAAGCAAGCCCAGGTCACCCATCTCTTTCCACAGCTCGGGTGGAAAGCTGTTGCTGCTGTCGATCTCGGCCGCCATCGGCCGCACCCGGTCCTGCGCCCAGCGATGCACCATTTCGCGCAGCGCGTTCACTTCCTCGCCCAGGTCGAACTCCATCACCGCGTTGAACATGGCCGGCCTCCCCCGATTTAATGAACAACTGTTCAAATAAATGGCACAGGCGCTGTCTCCGGTCAAGGAAAAGGAACCCTGCGGCGCCGGATCGCGTTTCACGAACAGACCAACACAAAAAGGATGAACCCATGTCACACGACCTGAAAAGCGCATTCTGGGACCGGATCGACAAGGTACAGGCCGGGATGCTGCAAGCGGGCGGTGCGCGCCCGGTGCCGATGGCGCCCTATGCCGACCGCGATGAAAACTCGATCTGGTTCATCACCGCCGCCGGCACCGAGATTGCCCAGGCCGCCGAAACCGGGGCCGAGGCGTCGCTGCAGATCGCCGATTCCTCCTCGCATCTCTATGGCAGCGTCGACGGGCGCATTTCGATGGTCAATGACCCGGACAAGCTGGACGAGCTGTGGAACGTGTTTGCCTCGGCCTGGTTCAAGGACGGTCGCGACGACAGCAGCGTCCGGCTGATCCAGATGCGTCCGGCGCGCGCCGAGGTCTGGGCCACCGAGGGCGCGGCGGCTTTCCTCTATGACATCGCCAAGGCCAACATGTCCGACCAGATGCCGGATGGTGGCGACCACGGCGTTGTGACATTCTGACCGGGATGACTCGCCCGCTGCTCTTTTCTGCCGTCCTTGCCCTGCTTGCCGCACCCGTGAATGCGGAACAAGTGGGCGAGGTCGGCGTCGACTGGGTTGGCAATGACATCATCATCGAGGCCGTTGCCGATCCGAAGGTTCCCGGCGTCACCTGCCATATCGCCTATTTCGAACGCGGCCTGATCGACCGGCTGTCCAAGGGCAACTGGTTCGAGGATCCGTCGAACGCCTCGATCGCCTGCCGCCAGACCGGGCCGATCACCGTGGGAGACATCGACCGCGGCCAGGATGGCGAGGACGTGTTCCGTACCTCGCGGTCGCTGATCCTCAAATCGCTGCGGATAAAGCGGATTTTCGACGAGACCAACAACACGCTGATCTACCTGGTTCATGCCGCCGAACTGACCGACGGATCGGCCAAGCTGGCGATCTCGACCGTGCCGCTTTATGCCACCGACTGATAGACCGCGCCGACCTCGGCGCGGATGATCCGCGCAATCAGGGCGCAATCTTCCAAGCTGAAGGTCAGCGGCACCCGCATGTCCAGCAGACCGGCCAGCACCCGGTCGGTCGCTGGCATCGGTGCGGACGGGGCATAGCGCCAGCTGTCATAGCGCGAGGTGAACCCCTTGGGCTCGGCCGCACCGAACCATTTCAGCTCTACCCCCCGCGCGGCGCAGCGCCGGATCACGTTCTGCACCGCCGTCGCGCTCCAGCCCGGCAGCAGGAACTGGAAGGACGAGCCGACATAAATCTCGGCCTCGGGCCGTTCGATCAGCGCCAGGCCCGGCGTGTCGCGCAGCCCCTGTTCGACCGCGCGATAGCGTTCGTTCCAGCGTGCCACCTGTCCGGGCAACGCGCGCAGCTGCGGCCGCAGCAGCGCCGCGCGCAAATGATCCATCCGCCCGGAGATGTTCGGGGTCTCGTATTTGACCCGTTCGAACACCGCCGGCCCCGGCGCCGCCAAGTGACGCTCATACAGCATGTAGGAGCCCGACAGCATCACCGCCCGCGCGGCAAGCTCTTCATCATCGGTGATCAGCAGGCCGCCTTCGCCCGAATTCATATGCTTGTAGGTCTGGGTGGAATAGGCCGCCAGCACCCCGTGCCGCCCCGACGGCACCCCGTTCCAGCTGGCGCCCATCGTGTGGGCGCAATCCTCGACCACCTTCACCCCGGCAGCGTCGCAGACCGCCATCAGCCGGTCCATGTCACAGATATGGCCGCGCATATGCGACAGCAGCAGCACATCGCCCTGCCCGGCCTGCGCAGCCAGATCCTCCAGGTCGATGGTCAGCGACGGGGTCACGCCGATAAAGACCGGCACCGCCCCCAGCGCGGCGATCGCCCCCGGCACCGGCGCCAGCGTAAAGGCGTTGGTCAGCACCTTGTCGCCCGGCCCGACTCCCAGCGCGCGCAGCGCGGTGGCGATGGCATAGCCGCCCGAGGCGACGGCAAGGCAATATCTGGCGCCGGTGAAGGCGGCGAATTCCTGCTCCAGCAGCGCCACCTCGCCGGGCTCGTCGCCGACCAGGTTATAGCGGTGCAGCCGGCCGCTTTGCATCACGCGCAGCGCCGCTTCGATCCCTTCATCGGGGATCGGTTCCTGCTGGGTGAAACTGCCGGTGAACCGCTCGCTCATGCGCCCTTCATGATGCCGCGCGCGCGGGTGGTCAAGCCCGCGGCTGTCGCGTCGCAAACGGGACAGAATCGGCGCAGAACCGGCCTAGGCTCGGCATATGACCCCGTTTGACCTGATCCACCGGCTCGCCTGGTCCGATCTGCCGCCGCAGGTGCAACACCGGGCCGAACTGTGCCTGCTGGATCTGATCGGGATTGCCGCCGGCGGCAGGCAGACGCGCCTGTCGGCGATCATCCACGATCACGCCGTGCAGGTCTTCGGCGGCGCCAGCCCGATGCTGTTTGACGGTCGAACCGCCAGCCCGCCAGGCGTGGCGCTGGCGGCGGGCATGACCATCGACTCGCTGGACGGGCATGACGGCTATAACCCGGCCAAGGGGCATATCGGCTGCCCGCTGCTGCCCGCGCTGCTGGCCCTGGCGCCCGAGGACCTACCCGGCACCGGGTTTTTGACCGCAATGGTCATGGGCTATGAATTTGGCGCCCGCGTCGCGGAGGCGCAACATGCGACGGTTGCGGATTATCACACCTCTGGCAGTTGGGGCGCGGTGGCCGCCGCCGCCGCGGGCGCGCGGCTGTTGCGGCTGGATATTGAGACGACGCGCCAGGCGCTGGGCATTGCCGAATATCACGGCCCACGCAGCCAGATGATGCGCTGTATCGACCATCCCACCATGGTCAAGGATGGCTCGGGCTGGGGCGCGATGGCCGGGGTCTCGGCCGCGCTGTTGGCGCGTGACGGCTTTACCGGCGCGCCGGCGCTCACCGTCGAACAGGCCCCGCAGTTCTGGCAGGAGATCGGCAGCCGCTGGCGCATATTGGATCAATATTTCAAACCCTACCCGGTCTGCCGCTGGGCCCAGGCCCCGGTAGAGGGCGTCTTGGCGCTGGCGCGCGCCCATGCGCTGACCGCGGACCAGGTGGAGCGGATCGAGGTCGCCACTTTCCACGAAGCCGTCCGCCTGGCCACCGCCCGCCCGCGCAGCACCGAAGAGGCGCAATATTCCACCTGCTTCCCCTGTGCCGTGGCGCTGGTGCGCGGCGGCATCGGCCCGGCGGATATCACCGGCGAGGCGCTGAACGATGCCGAGGTCCTGCGGCTGTCCACCGGGATGCGCATGACCGAGGATGCCAGGGCCAATGCCGCCTTCCCCGGCACGCGGCTGGCCCGGGTCACGCTGATCCTGAAAGACGGCCGGCAGTTGCAAGGTGGCTGGTCGACCCCGCGCTGGGACGCCGACGATCCGCCCGACGAGGCCGCGCTGCGCGCCAAGTTTCACGCCATCGCCGATCCCATCCTTGGCACCGCGCGCGCCGGCGCCATCGAAGCCGCCATCCATGACCTGCCGGAAACCGGGTTCGCGCCGCTGCGCGGGTTGCTGGCTCAGCCGATCAGCCGCGCCACCGTGTCGGTCAGATCCGCATAGCTGGCCAGCAGCGCCTCGGGCTGCAACGCCGCCATATCGTCGCCCGAAGGGCCGAAGGTGACCAGCGCACAGGGCACCCCGGCGGCGCGGGCGGTGCTGCGGTCGGTATCGGAATCGCCCACCAGCAGGCACATCGCCGGATCGCCCCCGGCCCGCCGTGCCGCCTCGCGCAGCGGTTCCGGATCGGGCTTGCGCACCCGCAGCGTATCGGCGCCGATCATCGAGGCAAACGCGCCGCGCACACCCAGCCGGGTCAGCAGCAGCTCGGCCAGCGACTCGGGCTTGTTGGTGCAGATGCCGACGCCATAGCCCCGGCCGCGCAGCGCCTCGACCGCCTCCATCGCGCCGGGATAAAGCACGGTGTGGGTGTCGATCGCCTGGGCATAGGCCTCCAGCAGCACCGGGTAATACTGGTCCACCGTCGCCGCGTCGAACAGCATCATCCGCTCCAGCCCGCGCGACAGCATCATCCGCCCGCCGCGCAAGGCGATGCCCGCATCGCGCGCCGGATCCAGAACATCGCCCAGACCCATGTCGCGAAAACAATAATTCGCCGCCGCGATCAGATCGCCCGAGGTATCGGCCAGGGTGCCGTCCAAATCGAAGATCACCGTGCGCATGCCCACCTCCCTCGGCGTGTTTTCGCCCGCCGCTGTTGCATGTTGCAACCTTGTTTGATCGCCCCGCCGCTTGCGCCGCGTCCCATAGCGGATAAAACGTGCTGAAAATAATTACAAAGAGAAAACCCGGATGGACATTGCGCTCGTCATCCTGGCCGCAGGCAAGGGCACACGGATGAACTCGGACCTTCCCAAGGTGCTGCACCCGATTGCACATGCACCCATGCTGGCCCATGCCATGGCTGCCGGCGCCGTGCTGGAGCCGCAACGCACGGTGATCATCGCCGGCCACGGCGCCGAAGCGGTGGCCGCCATGGTGGCCGAAACGGACGAGACCGCGCAGGTGGTGATCCAGGCCGAGCAATTGGGCACCGGCCACGCGGTGGCCCAGGCGCGCGCGGCGCTGGACGGCTTCGACGGCGATGTCGTGGTGCTGTTCGGCGATACCCCCTTCCTGCGCCCCGACACGCTGGACCGGATGATCGCGGCCCGCGGCGCGCATGACTTGGTGATCCTGGGGTTTGACACCGCCGATCCCGCGGCGCGCTATGGCCGGCTGATCGTCGCGAATGGCCAACTTGAGAAAATTATTGAATACAAGGACGCAACCCCCGAGGAACGCGCGATTTCCTTCTGCAACAGCGGGCTGATAGCCTGTGACGCGGCGACCCTGTTCGAGCTGGTGGCCGAGATCGGCAATGACAATGCGCAGGGCGAATATTACCTGACCGATATCGTCGAACTGGCCCAGGCGCGCGGCCTGTCGGTGACGGCGGTGAAATGCGACGAGGCCGAAACCCTGGGGATCAATTCCCGCGCCGATCTGGCCGCCGCCGACGCGGTGTTCCAGGCCCGTGCCCGGGCCGAGCTGATGGAAAACGGCGTCACCCTGATGGCGCCCGACACCGTCTATCTGGCCTTCGACACGGTGATCGGCCGCGACACGGTGATCGAACCCAACGTGGTTTTCGGCCCCGGTGTCACGGTGGAATCCGGCGCCACCATCCGCGCCTTCTGCCATCTCGAAGGGTGCCATGTCAGCCGCGGCGCCACCATCGGCCCGTTTGCCCGCCTGCGCCCCGGCGCCGAACTGGCCGAAGAGGTGCATATCGGCAATTTCGTCGAGATCAAGAACGCCCAGGTCGCCGAGGGCGCCAAGATCAACCATCTGACCTATATCGGCGATGCCGAGATCGGCGCACGCAGCAATATCGGCGCCGGCACCATCACCTGCAACTACGACGGGGTGATGAAACACCGCACGGTGATCGGCGCCGATGCCTTTATCGGATCGGACACCATGCTGGTCGCCCCGGTCACCGTGGGCGACGGCGCGATGACCGCCACAGGCTCGGTCATCACCCGCGATATCGAACCCGGCGCGCTGGCGGTGGCCCGCACCCGGCAGGACAACAAACCGGGATTCGCCCGGAAATTCTTTGACAAACTCAGGGCGCAGAAGGCCCGGCGAGAGCAGGAAAACAGCTGATGTGCGGAATTGTGGGCGTACTGGGCAATCACGAGGTTGCCCCGATCCTGGTCGAGGCGCTGAAGCGGCTGGAATATCGCGGCTATGACAGTGCCGGCATCGCCACGGTGAATGACGGCACGCTGGACCGCCGCCGCGCGGTGGGCAAGCTGGTCAACCTGTCGGACCTTCTGGTGCATGATCCGCTGCCCGGCAAGTCCGGCATCGGCCATACCCGCTGGGCCACCCATGGCGCCCCGACCGAGGCCAATGCACATCCGCATCGCGCCGGCCGGGTGGCGGTGGTACACAACGGCATCATCGAGAATTTCCGCGAGCTGCGCGCCGAACTGGCCGCCGCCGGTGTCACCTTTGCCACCCAGACCGATACCGAGCTGGTGGCGCTGCTGACCGAACGCCACATGGCCGAGGGGCTGGCCCCCGCCGAGGCGGTGTTCAAGACGCTCGACCGGCTGACCGGCGCCTTTGCGCTGGCGCTGCTGTTCCAGGGCGAAGAGGACCTGATCATCGCCGCCCGCAAGGGGTCGCCGCTGGCGATCGGCCATGGCGAGGGCGAGATGTATGTCGGCTCGGACGCCATCGCGCTGGCGCCGCTGACCGACCGCATCACCTATCTGGAAGAAGGCGACCGCGCCATCGTCACCCGCGCCGGGGTCGAGATCCGCGACGTCGAGGGCCGCCTGGTCAACCGCCCGGTCAAGCAAATCCAGCTGGACGCGGCGCGCATCGACAAGTCGGGGCACAAACATTTCATGGCCAAGGAGATCGCCGAGCAGCCGCAGGTGATTGCCGAGGCGCTGAACGCCTATCTGCCGGCCGGCGGCGACCGGGTGGTGCTGCCCGAGGGCAGCCCCGACTTTTCCAAGATCGACCGGCTGGTCATGGTCGCCTGCGGCACCGCCTTCTATGCCTGCCTGACCGCGAAATACTGGTTCGAGCAGATCGCCCGCCTGCCCGTCGAGGTCGATATCGCCTCGGAATTCCGCTATCGCGAACCGCCGGTTGCACCGCGCACTCTGGCTTTGTTCGTCAGCCAGTCGGGCGAAACCGCCGACACGCTGGCGGCGCTGCGCTATTGCACCGACAAGGCCGACAGCCTGCTCTCGGTGGTCAACGTGCCGGAAAGCTCGATTGCACGGGAAAGCGGTATGGCGCTGCCGATCCATGCCGGGGTCGAGGTCGGCGTCGCCTCGACCAAGGCCTTCACCTGCCAATTGACTGTGCTGTTCATGCTGGCGCTGAAGGCGGCGGCGGATCGCGGCGCGCTCAGCCCCGAACAGGTCGCCGATCATGTCGCGGCGCTGCGCGGCCTGCCTTCGGCGCTGAACGCGGCGCTGGACGAAGGCCCGGCAATCCGCAAGGCGGCGCAATCGCTGTCCGAAGCGCGCGACGTGCTGTTCCTGGGCCGCGGCCTGATGTATCCCCTGGCGCTGGAAGGTGCGCTGAAACTCAAGGAAATCAGCTATATCCACGCCGAAGCCTATGCATCGGGCGAATTGAAACACGGCCCCATCGCGCTGATCGACAAACATATGCCGGTGGTGGTGATGGCGCCCCGCGACGCGCTGTTCGACAAAAGCGTGTCGAATATGCAGGAGGTGCTGGCGCGCAAGGGCAAGGTGGTGCTGATCTCGGACGAGGCCGGCATTGCCGAGGCCGGTGACGGCATCTGGGCGGCGATCCGCATGCCGCATGTGCAGCCGGCGCTGACCCCGATCCTCTACGCGGTGCCGGCGCAGCTGCTGGCCTATCACACCGCGGTGGCCAAGGGCACCGATGTGGACCAGCCGCGCAACCTGGCCAAATCCGTCACCGTGGAGTGAACGTTCGGGCCCCGGCCGCGATGCCTCCTCATCACGGGTGCGCGCCGCTGCCGGGTTACAGATCCGCGCGCAGGTACAGCACGTCGCCATGCCGGGGCACCTGCACATAGCGGTGCGAGGCCAGGCGGAACCCCATCGCGCGCATATGCGCGTCGATCTCCTCGAACCGGGCGCCGCCCTGATAGATCGGCAGGCGCGACACCTCGCATTTGCACAGCGCGAATGCGCGCAGCCCGTCGCCCAGCCCTTTCAACACTTCGAATTCGTGGCCCTGCACATCGACCACCAGCATCGGCCGCGCCGCTGCCGCCACCTCGACGCCCTGGCGCGCCAGGATCTCGGGCAGCGAGCGGGTGGTCATTTCCAGCACCTCGCCGGTTTCCCCGGCACCCGGAAACCGCGTGGTCAGCTCGTCGGTTGCCCGATGCACGGAAGACGAGGCGCCATCGCCGCGAAACCGGTGAAAGCCCAGCGTTTCGCCCGCGGTGGCCGAGACCAGCGCACATTCCGCCAGGTGCCGGGCCGACCCGTCGCGCCCCGCCAGCAGGTGTTGCAGATGCGCAAAGGTGTCGGGGTCGGCCTCGATCCACAGCACGGTGCGGGCGCCGCAGGCCTCGTAGAACCCGGCATCCTCGGCCCAATGCGCGCCGACATGCACCACCAGGTCGACCGGGGCCAGCCGCCGCATCAGCAATTCGTAACGCGAGGCGCGGAAATACATGCGCCAGGCTTCGGGCATCAGCCGCTTTGCCGCCCGCTCCGCCCCCTTGAATATCCGCATGACCGCTCTCCCGCCGCGCCTGATGCTGCATAACAGCCCGCTTGCGCTGCGCAAAGCCTTGGCCTAACGCAAAACGATCGGAGGCCCCGCCATGATCGATCCCTATCTGGACCAGCTGACCGCCCTTGCCGACCCGGAACGCGCCGCCGGCATGGCTGCCTATCACAAGGTCGAACGCCGCTATCTGGGCCTGTCCAACCCGCAGGTCACCGGCCTGGTCAAGGGCTGGCGCCAGGCATTGACGGTGGACGAGCGGGTGGCGCTGGCCGCAGGGCTCTGGCAGACCGATATCTACGAGGCGCGGCTGGCGGCGGCCAAGCTGCTGGAACAGGCGCGGATCCGCCCCGACGCGGCGGTCTGGGACCTGATCCAAAGCTGGGTGCCGGATTTCGACAGCTGGGCGCTGGCCGATCACGTCTGCATTTCGGGGATGAAACGGTTGAGCGCCGATCCATCGCGGATCGACGACGTGGCACCCTGGACCCGGTCCGAGCATATGTGGACCCGGCGGGCGGCGCTGGTGATCACCCTGCCCTGGACCAAGCAGAACAATCCAAAACCCGCCGACCTGGAAATCCGCGACCGGGTGCTGGGCTGGGCCGCCGGCTATGTGCCGGACCGCCAATGGTTCATCCAGAAGGCCATCGCCTGGTGGCTGCGCGAATTGTCGAAACATGACGCGCCGCGCGTGCGCGCCTTCCTGGACCAGCACGGCGCGGCGATGAAACCCTTTGCCCGCAAGGAGGCGGGCAAATACCTGGGCTGAGCTCCGGCCATGCGGCCAGGCGCAGCCGGTTCAGGCCGCCTGCTGCGCCAACTGTTCGTCGACGATCTGCTCGGCCACCTCGTTGGGGCTGACCGACAGGCGGGCGGCGCGCGCCAGGATGCGGTCCAGCGTGGCGTCCAGCGTCGCCAGCTTGTCGGCAACCCAGGCCTCGCGCCCGGTGATCCGCAGGATCTCGGTGGCGGCGTTGATGATCCCGCCGGCATTGATCACGAAATCCGGTGCGTAGAGGATACCGCGCGCATGCAGCCGCGCCCCATCCTCGGGGGTGGCCAGCTGGTTATTGGCACCGCCCGCCACCGCGCCCACCCGCAGCGCCGGGATGCTGTCGGCATTCAGGATCGCGCCGATCGCGCAGGGTGCTAGGATATCCGCCTCGGCGGCAAGGATCGCGTCGGGCGCCGCGGGCGCGGCCCCGAACCGCTGCGCCATCGCG
>NZ_PGTB01000086.1 GCF_002786325.1 Pseudooceanicola lipolyticus
CGGGCCAACCGCGCCCGGCCCGATGCGGCTCAGCCCGCTGCGGCGCTGCCGCGGGCCAGCGCCACCTGACGGGCGTGCCGGGTCGGACGGTTCGCATCGGGCGCTATCGAAATGGCGGCCGATGCGGTATGATCGCACCAGGCGAGGGGAGGGCGCCGATCATGGAATATTACGACCTCGGGTCCTATTCGCGGCCGGTCTCCACCGCCTCCGCCGAGGCGCAGCTTTGGTTCGACCGGGGCCTCGCCTGGACCTATGGCTATAACCACGAAGAGGCGATCGCCTGTTTCCGCAGAGCGCTTGAGGCGGATCCGGGCTGTGCCATGGCGCAATGGGGCATCGCCTATTGCGCCGGGCCCAATTACAACAAACCCTGGGTGGCCTTCGAAGCGCCGGAAAAACCCGAATGCGTCGCCATGGCGCAGTCCGCGATCGCGGCCGCGCAGGCCCGGCTGGACCAATGCACCCCGGTCGAACGCGCGCTGATCGAGGCGATCGCCACCCGCTATCCCGACACGGCGGATGTGGAGGATTTCGGCCCCTGGCATGACGCCTTTGCCGAGGCCATGCGCCAGGTCTGGACCGGCCACCGCGACGATCCCGACATCTGCGCGATCTTTGCCGAAGCGCTGATGAACCGGACGCCCTGGCAGCTTTGGGACCTGCCCAGCGGCCAGCCCGCCGCGGGTGCGGATACGCTGGAGGCGATCTCGGTTCTGGAGGCCGCCTTCGACGACCTGCCCGGCGCCTGGCAGCATGCCGGGCTGCTGCACATGTATATCCACCTGATGGAAATGTCGCCGCATCCCGAGCGGGCGCTGCGCCACGGCGATGCGCTGGGCGCGCTGGTGCCCGATGCCGGGCACCTGCTGCATATGCCGACCCATATCGACGTGCTCTGCGGCGATTACGTGAATGTGGTGCTGCGCAACGAGGCGGCGATCGAAGCCGACCGCAAGTTCCTGGCCCGCGACGGCGCCGACAATTTCTATTCGGTCTACCGCTGCCACAACTACCATTTCCGGATCTACGGCGCGATGTTCCTGGGCCAACCGGCAAAGGCGCTGGCCTCGGCCGAGGAACTGGTCGCCACCCTGCCCGAGGCGACGCTGCGGCCCTTGGCCGACTGGTTCGAGGGCTTCATCCCGATGAAACAGCACGTGCTGATCCGCTTCGGGCGCTGGCAGGACATCCTTGATCAGGACCTGCCCGAAGACCCGGAGCTGTATTGCGTCACCCTGGCGATGATGCGCTATGCCCGCACCGTCGCGCTGGCCAATCTGGGCCGGATCGACGATGCCAAGGCCGAGAAGGATGCGTTTGAACAGGCGTTGGCCCGAGTCCCGGAAAGCCGCATGTTGTTCAACAACACCTGCCGCGACATCTTGAGCGTCGCCGAACAGATGATGCTGGGCGAACTGGCCTACCACGCCGGCGCGCATGACACCGCCTTTGCCCATCTGCGCCGCGCGGTCGAGATCGACGACGCCCTGCCTTATGACGAGCCCTGGGCTTGGATGCAGCCGACCCGCCATGCGCTTGGCGCGCTTTTGCTTGAACAGGGGCAGGTGGCCGAGGCCGAAGCGGTCTATCGGGCGGATCTGGGGCTCGACGCCACGTTAAGCCGCGCCTGCCAGCACCCCGGCAATGTCTGGAGCCTACACGGCCTGCATGAATGCCTGACCCGGCGGGGCGAAACCGCCGAGGCCCGGCATATCAAGCTGCAGCTCGACAAGGCCGCCGCCCGCGCGGATGTCGCGGTGAAAGCCTCGTGCTATTGCCGCGGGCGGCTTGCGGCGGCGGAATAGGTCAACCGCCGCCATCGCGTGAGAACCTTTCGCTCAACACATGCAAGGCGGTGGCGGGCAAGGTCATCACCTTGAAAAACAAGTAAAGAGATTGCCGTCGCGCAGATTGCGCAGCATCGGATACAGACCGTCCGTCGATCCGTCCGGACCCTATGGGGGCAGCCGTCATTCGGCTGTGAACGGGCCATTCGACCGTCGCGATTCATGCACTTGCATGATGATCCAGACTATAATAGTCGGAAATTAATTCGCACGGTCCGCCGCCGCCAGCCGATGCAGACACAATCAGATTGACGAGGGATAATCATGCGGCCATGCGACGGCGCGCTAACGCGCAATTTTCGGACATTGTTTTTAGGGAGCGTCGCCACCATCGGCGCCGGGACGGCGGAGGCACAGGACCAGCGCTATGTGTTCGATCTGGACCCGCTGTTGGTCGAACGCCGGGACACCTTTTCCGGGGCCGCCGACCGCGCTACCTCGATGTACGTCTCCGATCTCGAGTTGGAGCGGGCCCGTACCGGCGATCTGAAGGATGTGTTTGCCGGCATCGCCTCGGTCTCGGTCGGCGGTGCGCTGCCGCTGACCCAGAAAATCTATATCAACGGCGTCGACATGCTGAACCTGGGCGTGACGATCGATGGCGCGGCGCAGAACAACCGCGCCTTCCACCATGTCTCCGCCAATGCCATCGACCCCGGATTGCTCAAGCAGGTGCGGGTGGATGCCACGGTGTCGCCGGCCGATGCCGGGCCTTACGCCCTCGCCGGCTCGGTCGTGTTCGAAACCGTCGATCCCGAAGATGTCGTGCCGGAGGGTCAGAATGTCGGCGGCAACCTGCGCCTGGGGTATTCCGACAATGGCGCCACCCAGCAGGGGGCGCTGACCCTGGCCGGGGTGCACCAGGGGTTTTCCTGGCTGGGTTATGTCAAGCGCGCCGAGGGTGACGATTACCAAAGCGGCGATGGCACCACGATCCTGGGCACCGCTGCCGACCTCTACAGCTATCTCGGCAAGATCGCCTATCAGGGGCCGGAAGGCCACCGGTTCGAACTGACCGGTCAGCAGCTTGATGATCAGGAACTGCGCCAGTTCCGCGCCAATTTCGGCGGACTGGGCGGCGTGGTCGACAACCTGCGTCTGTATGACACCACCCGGTCGAGCTATTCCTTCACCTATGAAAACGTGCTGGCCGATGGCCTGTGGGATCCCAAACTGTCGCTTGGGTATTCGGAAAGCGAAATCATCATTCCCGATCCCTGGGACAGCAATGGCCGTTCGGGCACCTGGTCGGCCAGCCTGCAGAACACCTTCAATCTGGGCGGCAACAACACCGTTGTTGCCGGGATCGACCACCAGAAGCGCTTTGGCAACTACACCAGCCCGACCTTTGGCGAGGATTATCGCGAAGAGTCGAAGGTCTACGGCATCTTCGCCCAGGCCCGCCTGGAACCGACGGATCGGCTGAACCTGTCCTTCGGTGCCCGTTTCGATCATCAGGAATTCACCGGGCTGAACACCGCCAGCCTCGACAATTCGGGGATGTCAGGCAATATCTCGGCGACCTATTGGCTGAGCGATACCTTCGCCATCCGCGGCGGCCTGTCCTCGGTTTTTGGCGGCATCGATATCGAGGACAACTATACCTACCTGCCCAGCTGGACCTATGCCACGCTGGAGCCGTCGCGCGCGAAAAACGCCACGCTGGGGTTTGATTGGGAACCCGGCAATCTGAAGCTTGGCGGCGAAATTTTTGTCACCCAGATCGACAATGCCCGCAGCGGCATCTCCAATTTCGATTTCGAAAGCCGCGGCTTCAATCTCGGAGCGACCTATGGCTGGTCCAGCGGCTTTGCGCGGGCGACGCTGTCGCACAGCGATGTCGAGGTCAACGGATCGCCCTCCGACACCTATTCGGCGCAGGATTTCGGCGCTCCGCTGGGCACGGTCATGGCCTTCGAGATCGAGCAGGACACCGGCCTCGACGGGTTGAGAGTTGGCGGCGGCCTGGATATCGCGCTGGACTATTCCACCGACAGCACCGGCAGCGAACTGGACCTCGAAGGCTACGAGGTGGTCAGCCTGTTTGCCGAATACACGCCGCCGGCGCGCCAGAACCTGACCATCCGGGCCGAGATTTCCAACCTGTTCGACACCGAATATGCCGATCGCGCCAGCTATGGCGCCGATTACCTGTCGGTCACCACGCTGAAAGAGCCGGGGCGCACCGTTTCCCTGGTCGCAATCGCCCGTTTCTGACGTGACCCGCGCAGCTGTTGAACCCTTGTCCTTGCACCGGCCGGAAACGGCCGGTGCAAAAGTGTGTTCAGGGATACAGCCGGATCAGGTAGCGGACGATGTGATAGGCCTCCTCGGTCGAGAGCCGGGTGGCGAATTCTTCCCGGATGATACGGGCATAGACCGGCCACATCGCCGCGTTCTTGTCGCGCCCCGCCGCGGTCATCATCACCCGTTTGCTGCGGCCCGGCCCGAGGGTGGCGGCGCTGCGGATCAGGCCCAGATCCTCCAGCCGCGCGACATGGCGCGACAGCGCATATTGCGGGCAATAAAGCCGGCGTTCGAGATCGGCCATGACAATGCCGCTGTCGCCGGCCCGGTCGATCTGAATCAGGATCTCATGCCAGATCGGATCGCCGATGCCTTGGTCCCGCAACTCGCGGGCGATCCGGGCCATCGTGCTGCGCTGGATCCGCAACAGGTTGATCCACAGCCGGCTGTAAGCGATTTCGGGGTCGGTATCGCTTTCGAACAGGACCGCGCCGGGTCTTGTCTGATCCGCCATCCTGCATGTCCTTCCTGTCAGCGGAGGCGATCGCGCATCGCTCGATTTCCCCGCCCCCCTGTCGCCCGCACGGGGCGGTGCAAAAACCATAGCTTTTGGGAGTCCTAGGTGAAACGATCAATTTTCGCGCTGCCGCTGATCCTGGCCATCGGCGTTTCCGCAGCATCGGCCGACTCCGTCACGATCGAGACCTTTCGCGGCCCGGTCGAGATCGAAACCGCACCGCAATCGACCTTTGTCTACGATATGGCCGCGCTGGATACGCTGGATGCGCTGGGGGTGACGAATATCACCTCGGTCAGCCAGACCTATCTGCCCTACCTGTCGGAATATCAGGGTGAGGCTGGCACGCTATTCGAACCGGATATCGAGGCGATCCATGCCGCTGCGCCGGATCTGGTGATTTTGGGCGGACGGTCGATTGAACATCTGGAAACCGTCCAGCGCATTGCTCCGGCCGTCGACATGACGATCTGGGGCACCGACCTGGTGGCGCAGGGCCTGGACCGGCTGGCGGCATACGGGACGATCTATGGGCTGCAGCCGCAGGCCGCCGAACTGCGCCAGCAGGTCGAGGCGGCGCTGGCCGACACGCGGGCAGCGGTGGCCGGCCAGGGCAACGCGCTGATCGTGATGACCAATGGCCCCCGCATTTCGGCCTATGGCAGCGGGTCGCGTTTTGGGTGGCTGCACGCCTATCTGAACCTGCCCGAGGCAGTGCCGGATTTGGAAGACACCACCCATGGGCAGGCGGTGTCCTTCGAATTCCTGCGCGAAGCCGATCCCGACTGGTTGCTGGTGATCGACCGGGTGGCCGCCATTGGGGGCGAGGGCGCCTCGGCGCAGGTCACGCTGGACAACGCGCTGGTGCGCGAAATGCGCGCCTGGCAACAGGGACGGGTGATCTATCTGGACGCCGGGGCGCTTTACATCGCCGGCGGCGGGGTTCAGTCGATCCTGGCAGCGCTGACCACCCTGCGCACGGCCTTCGATGCGGAGGCCCGGGTTTCCGAGTGACTGCAGGCTGGAAACTGGCGGTGCTGTTTGCCGGGCTGATCGCTGTCAGCCTGGCGCTGGGCGCGGCACGGCTGGACCAGGACGCGCTGTGGCTGCTTGCGGTCAGCCGCCTGCCACGCACCGTGGCGGCAATGCTGGCTGGTGCCGCACTGGCGGTGGCCGGGGTGATCATGCAGATGCTGGCGCGCAACCGCTTTGTCGAACCGGCCACGGTGGGCACCGCGCAAGCCGCCGGCCTGGGGCTGGTGCTGGTGACGCTGGCGGCGCCGGCAGCGGCAATCTGGGTCAAGATGCTGGTCGCGACCGTTTCCGCGCTGGCCGCCACGGCGGGGTTCATGGCGCTGGTGCGGCGTCTGCCGCCGCGCGACCCGATGCTGGTGCCGCTGACCGGGATCGTCTATGGCGGGATACTCGCCGCCCTGGCCGTGTTCCTCGCTTTCGAAAACGACATGCTGCAATATATCGAGGTCTGGACCAGCGGCGAGCTCTCGGGCGTGATGCTGGGGCGCTATGAATTCCTGTGGCTGGCCGGGGCGGCCACGGTGCTCGCCTATGCCTATGCCAACCGCTTCACCATTGCCGGTATGGGCGAAGAAATGAGCCTGTCGCTGGGGCTGAACTATGCCCAGGTGATGGCGCTGGGCCTGGCCATCGTCTCGGTGGTCACCGCGGTCACGGTGGTCTCCGTCGGGATGTTGCCCTTTGTCGGGCTGGTGGTGCCCAATATCGCCAGCCGCCTGGCCGGCGATCACCTGCGCCATTCGCTGCCCGGGCTGGCGGCCTTCGGCGCTGCGCTGGTTTTGGCCTGCGATATCCTCGGCCGGGTGATCTGGTATCCCTACGAGATCCCGGTTGGCACCATCCTGGGCGTGGTGGGGGCGGCGGTCTTTCTCTGGCTGCTGCAGGGGAGGCGCGCCCATGCGGCTTAGCCTGCTGGCCGCGGCGGGCGGCTTCTATCTTGCCGCTGCCGGCCTGTTCCTGACGCTGGGCGCGCGGGGGGACTGGGGCTTTATCCTGGCCTTTCGGGGTGAAAAGCTGCTGGCGTTGACGGTGGTGGCCGCCGCCGTGGCGGTCTCGACCATCGTGTTCCAGACCATCACCGGCAACCGTATCCTGACGCCGGCGATCATGGGGTTCGATGCGCTTTATGTGCTGATCCAGTCGGTGCTGGTGCTGACCTTTGGCGGCGCCGGATTTGCCGCCTTGCAGGGGGCGCCGCTCTTTGCCCTGGAAACCCTGATCATGATCGGCGTGGCGACGCTGCTTTTCGGCCTCATGTTGCGTCGCAGCGCGGATCTGCACCGCCTGGTTCTGACCGGTATCGTGCTGGGAATCCTGTTGCGCAGTCTCAACGCGCTGGTTGCGCGTCTGATCGACCCGTCGGAATATTCCTATGTCATTGCCAATTCCTATGCCCGCTTCAGCTCGATCGACAGCGATCTGCTCTGGATCACCACCGGCGTGACCATGGCTGTGGCCGGGCTGATCCTGGCCATGGCGCGGCGCTTGGACGTGATCGCCCTGGGCCGCGACAGTGCGATGGTGCTGGGGGTCGAACATCGGCGCGCCGCCCAGGGGCTGATGGTGCTGGTGACGCTGCTGGTGGCGGTGTCGACGGCGCTGGTTGGACCGATCGTGTTTTTCGGCCTGCTGGTCTCGGCCATTGCGCATCAGCTGGCGGGAACCTGGCGGCATGCCACGCTGCTGCCGCTTGCGGCGCTGATCGCGGCAGGGTTGCTGGTGCTGTGCCAGGCGCTGTTTGAACGGGTCCTGCAATTGCAAAGCACGGTCACCGTGGTGATCGAAGGGGTCGGCGGGCTGGTGTTCATCCTGCTTCTGTTCCGCAGGGCGCGCGCATGATCGGTTGCCAGGAATTGAACTACAGCACCGGCGGCAAGCGCATCCTGGACCGGGTCTCCGCCAGCGCACCTTCCGGCGCGATCACCGCGCTGGTGGGGCCGAACGGTGCCGGCAAGTCCACGTTGCTGGCGATGCTGGGTCGCATGCTGGTGCCGGACAGCGGCATGATCCGGCTGGGCGGCGAAAATGCCGCCGCGCTTGCGCGCGCCGCCTTTGCCCGACGGGTCACGACGCTGCGCCAGGCCACCCGCATCACGCCGCGCCTGACGGTGCGCGACCTGGTGGGCTTTGGCCGTTACCCGCACAATCCCGGCCACCTGACCGCCGCGGATCGCAAGATCGTCGATGCCTGCCTGCAGGACCTGGCACTGAGCGACTTGGCGGAACGTCACCTCGACACCCTGTCGGGCGGTCAGCAGCAGCGCGCGCTGATCGCCATGGCGCTGGCACAAGAAACCGAGGTTCTGCTGCTGGACGAGCCGCTGAACAATCTCGACCTGACCCATGCCCGCCGGGTGATGCAGATTCTGGCGCAGCGCAGCCGGTCCGGACGCACGGTTGTCACCGTGCTGCATGACCTGACCATCGCCGCGCGCTTTGCCGATCACGTTATCGCCGTCAAGGACGGCCAGGTGCTGAACGAGGGCGCGCCGGCGACGGTGTTCACCCCCGAGGTGCTGAGCCAGCTGTATGATGCCCAGGTCGAGGTGCACCTGATCGATGGCAAGCCGGTGATCCTGCCGATCTGACAAGATGGTGAAAGCCCGACCCGCCGCGATCCGGCCGGGAGGCGGGCGGCTGCGGTCAGGCGAGGGCGCGGGCCGGCAGGAAGCCGGCCGAGCCGCCTGGCGGGTGTGGCGCCGAACGCTAGAGCATCCGCGCCAGCCGATCCAGGCTGTCGGCGTCCAACCCGGTGGCGGAGAGATAGCCGGCGACGGAGCCGTGGTGGCTGTCGATCCAGGTCAGGACCTGTGCCATCGTGGCGGCATCGGATCGCAGCGCCTGCTCGACCAGGGCCGGCTCGTCCCCCCGCAAAAGGGCGCGGGCACGCAGCCGCGCGAGCAGATCCGCGCCCAACGTTGCGGTGGCGGCATAGTCCTGCACGATCTGTTCATACTCGACCTGATTCAGGGCCAGCAGCAGCGCCGCGATCAGGCCGGTGCGGTCCTTGCCGGCGGTACAGTGAAACAGCACCGGCCTGTCGCCGGGCTGGGCGATCAGCCGGAACACACGGGCAAACTGTGCCGGCGCCTGTTTCAGCGCCAGGATATAGCGATTGGCCAAGCCGGCCTGGGGCGCCTGGCGCAGGCACTGGGCCAGAGGTGCAAGCCCTTCGAACAGCGACACCTCACGGCGGCCCGGATGGGTGTGGAACGGGCCGGGAATCGCGGCGACCTCGGCGGGTGACCGCAGGTCGATGACGTGGTCAACCCCCGTGCGCAGCAAGGCAGCCTCGCCGGCGGCGCTCAGGCCATCCATCCCGCAGGCCCGATAGGCCCGGCCGCGCCGCGTGGTGCGGCGATCATCGCGCAACAGGCCGCCCAGGTCGCGGATGTTGTGCACGCCATCCAGTTGCAGTTTCCGTGCCGTGCTCGCTTCGCTCATTTGATCCCCGATTTCATAAAGCTTTCAATGACCTGCCGGTGTAGCACCAGATAGATCGCCAGCACCGGTAGCGAGGCAAGCGTCGCCGCCGCCATCAGCGCGCCCCATTGATTGCCCTCCTGCGACATGAACATCTGCAGGCCGATCTGCACCACGGCATTGTCGATCTTGCGGATCAGAAGCAGCGGCCAGAAATATTCGTTCCATGCCGATATGAAGGCCAGGACGCCCAGCGACGCCAGCGCCGCCCGCAGGTTGGGCACCACCACCTGCCACAGGATGCGCCAATGGCCGGCGCCGTCCATGCGGGCGGCTTCGATCACCTGTTTGGGAAAGGACTTCATCGCGTTGTACAGCACCAGCACCGCAAAGGCGGCGGCGGCATTGGGCAGCACCAGCCCGGTCAGGCTGTTCAGCAGGCCCAGCTTGGTGGCCAGGACATAATTGGGGATCATCGTAACCTGGAATGGCACCAGCCAGGACAGGGCGATCAGGCTGTGCACCAGGTTGGACCCGCGAAACCGCCATTGCGTCAGCGCATAGGCGGCAAACAGCGCCGTCGCGATCTGTGCCAGCGCGGTCGCGGCGGCCATGAGCAAGGTGTTCCACAGCATCCGCAGCATCGGAATCACCTCCAACACATAGGCAAAATGCTCCAGGCTGGGCCGCGTCGGCCAGAGCGTGGTCGAGAACAGCTCGGTTTCCGGACGCAACGCGGTGGCCACCATCCAATAGACCGGCACCACCGCCACCAAGGCAAGCAGCACCATGACGGCATGGGTGGCCAGGCCGGAGAGGGCGGGTTTAGTTGTCATGGAAGGCAAGCTTTCTGGACAGGGTCAACAGGGCCAGCGCGATCAGCCCGAACACCACGAAGGTCATCACCCCCGCGGTGGCGCTCCAGCCGGCGGAAAACGTTTGGAACCCATATTTCCACATCAGGAAGAACACGTTGGTGGTCGAGCCCAGCGGGCCGCCATCGGTGATCGCGTTGATATAGACAAAACTCCACTGCGCGCCGAACAGGATGGTCATCATCGTCAGCAGCAGGATCGTCGGCGACAGCAGCGGCAGGCGGATATCGCGAACGATCTGCCAGCGTGTCGCCCCGTCCATCCGCGCGGCCTCGACATAGCCGGGATCGATGGTGCCATTTGCGGCCGACAGCAGCAGCGTGGCAAATCCCATCAGCTTCCAGCCGGTGATCCAGACCATCGTCCAAAGCGCGATGTCGGGGTTCTGGAAAAAGCTGACCGGATCGGCGCCGAGCGCGGTGATGATCCGGTTCACCAGCCCGTAATCCTCGTTCAGCAGCCAGCGCCACAGCACCGCGGCGACGATGGGCGGCACGATCATCGGGATGAAGATCAGCGCGCGGTACAGGTTGCGCAGCGGCCCGCCCAGGTCCTGGGTCAGGATCGCCACCGCCAGCGGCACCAGAACCGAAAGCGGCAACAGGCCCAGCACGTACCACAGGGTGTTCCAGGCGGCCTGCCGCAATTCCGGCAGCGCCAGCAGATTGCGGTAGTTTTCCCAGCCGACCGGGCGCGGCGTCGCGGTGGGCAGCATGTTCCACTGGGTGAATGACAGTTGCACCGCCTGGAACAGGGGGAGGTAGATCCAGACGAACAGCACTGCCAGGGTCGGGGCCAGGTACAGCCACGGTGCCAGGCGCAGGCGCGGCAGCAGGCCGTTGCGCGCAGGCGTCGTCACGGCGGTCTCGGCGGTCATGATATGGCTCAACGGTCCGTCGCTCCGGGAATCCTTGGGAAAGGGGCCGGGCAGCCCGGTGGCGGGCCGCCCGGCGGGGTCACTCAGGCGTCAGCGTCTCAGCCGTCGGCCGGCATCAGTTTCTGCGCGTCGTCCTGGGCCTTGCGCAGCACCTCATAGGGGTCGCCGTCGCCCAGCACCGCCTCGGCCGCGGCATCTTTCATCATGTTCTCCACCTGGCGATAATTCGGTCCGGTGAAAGCGACATTCGGCGTCAGGCGCTTCAACTGTTCCAGGTTCGGCTTGATCATCGGGTTGGCTTCGACCCAGGGCTTCAGATACGCCGGGTCGTCGACGATATCGATGCGCAGCGGCAGATAGCCGATCCGCGAGGTGATCTGGGTATAGGCGTGTTTGGAGGTGAGGAACTTCATCAGTTCCCAGGCCGCGCGCTGCTTGACCGGGTCCTGGCTGAGCACATACAGGGCCGAGCCGGAATTGGTCGGCGCGGTGGGCTTGTCGCCGAAAGACGGCATCGCGGCGACGTCCATTTCGAATTTGCCTTCCGACATCTTCTGGAACCGCGACTGCACCGCCGAAGTGAACAGGAACATGCCCAGATCGCCTGCGGCAAAGGTGTCCATATGCGAGGCCACGTCGATATTGGCATAGGCGCCGCTGTCGCGCAGATCGCGCAGCATCGCCACCGCATCGGCGGCGGGCTGGTCGGCAAAGGTCAGCTTGTTGCCCTCGCGCACCTTGCCACCGTTCGACATGACGATCGACTGGTAGACAAAGGTGCCGTCAATCGGGCCGAAGGCGCCGGGGAAAAAGCCGTGCTTGCCGGTTTTTTCCCGGATCGCGATGCCGGCCTCTTTGACTTCGGCCCAGGTTTTCGGCGGATCCTTCGGATCCAGCCCCGCGGCGCGGAACAGGTCGGCATTGATGAACAGCACCGGGGTCGAGAACGTATAGGCCAGGCCATAGGTCTTGCCATCGACCTTGCCCAGATCCAGCCCGTTTTCGACCATGCCGACAGAATGTTCGACCAGCTCCGCGCCGGTCAGGTCCTCCAGCGGCTGCGCCCCAAGGTCGGTGGCCGCGTAGATCAGGTCGCGGAACACCAGCTGGGCGACATCGGGTTCCAGCCCGGCGACGATATCGGCCTGCACCCGGCTGAGGATCTCGTTCGAGGGGGCGGCAATGGGCTCGACGGTGATCAGCGGATTGGCGGCCATGAAGTCATTGACCAGGTCAAGCGTGGTGTCCTTGCCGACGCCGGCCGAGGCCAGGTTGTAGGAGTAGAAGCTGATGGTGACCGGCTCGGTCACCTCGGCGGCCATCTCGGCCCGGACGGCGGGCAGGCCAGCGCCAAGCGCGGCGGCGGCAAGGCCGAGTCTAAGAAGTGTTCTGCGAAACATGTCTGAACCTCTTTGTCAGGTTGGGGGAAGGGGGGTGCCTATTCGGCTGCCGTGCTGGCATTTCTGGCCTGGGCCGCCGCCTCGATTTCGGCGGCCCGTTCGCGCAACATGGCAAGCGGATAAACGTTCAACTCGGCGCGGTCCGACGGCAGCGGCACCAGCGCCATCGTCAGGCCGGACCGGCGGATGCGGCCAATCCCGAAGGAGGCGCCACGCACCATGCGCAGCCGGTCGGTGGCCAGGATATCGGTGGCCGCGTGCTGGCCCATGCCGACGATCACCGGGATCCCGTGCCAGACCGAAAACCGGTCGTGGTGGATATGGCCCGACAGGATGCCGCGAATGTCATGCCCGCGCAGGGTTTCGGCCAGGCGCTGGCTGTCCTCGAAGCGGATGCCGCGCCAGAAATCCTCGTCCGGCGTATCGCCCAGCATTGGCGGGTGATGTATCACGATCAGCTTGGGCAGGTCGGCGTGATCGGCCAGCCGCGCCTCCAACCAGTCGAACTGGGCCGGATCCAGCGCACCGCTGATGGCGCCGGGCACCGAGCTGTCCAGCACGATGATATGCACGCCGGCGATCACCTGGTCGTGGTCATAGGGTGCGCTGCTGCCGGTTTCGTGACCCAGCATGCCCTCGTAAAAGCCTTCCCGGGTGTCGTGGTTGCCGAGCGCAAACAGGATCGGCATGTCCAGCGCCGCAAGCGCCGCGGCCAGCTTGCGATAGCTGGGCGCATCGCCGGAATTGGCCAGGTCGCCCGAGGCGATCACGAAATCCGGCTTGGGATCGATCCGTTGCACCTGGTCGATGATCTGCGCCATGGTGGCATCGGTGTCGGAATGCAGATGCGGGTCGTCCGGTTCGCCGAAATGCAGGTCGGTCAGGTGAACGAAGGTTGGGTCATGTCCCATGCGGGCGCTCCTTTGGTCTTGGGGGCGGAAGGGGCGTTCAGCGGTTCGATCCGCTGGCCGGTTTCACCGTGAAAAAGATGGGCTTGCGCCGGGTCGGGCCGGACCGCGAAACCGCACTGCGGCAGCGCGCTGTCCGGCGGAACGGCCAGCACCAGGTCCAGTCCGGGTGCGCAGGCGTGCAGGTGCAATTCGGTGCCGACATCCTCGCAGAGATCGGCGGTGAATTCGGGGCTCTCTGCCTGTAGTTCTGCGGGCGTCAGCGCCGCGGGGCGCAGGCCCAGGGTGATCGCGGTGCCCGGTGCCAGCGGCCAGCGCAGCCCCGGGCAGGGACGCCAGCCCAGCGCCAGTTCTGCCGCGCCATCCTCGGCGATGCGGCCCGGCAAAAGGTTCATTGCCGGGGTGCCGATGAAACCCGCGACGAAGGCGGTCGCCGGGCGGCGATAGATCTCTTGCGGGGTGCCCAACTGTTCGATGCGGCCGCCATTCATCACCACCATGCGGTCGGCCATCGTCATCGCCTCAAGCTGGTCATGGGTGACAAAAACCGAGGTGGTGCCAAGCTGCCGGTGCAGCCGCTTGATCTCGATCCGCATCGAGGCCCGCAGCTTGGCGTCCAGGTTGGACAGCGGTTCGTCGAACAGGAACACCGACGGGTTGCGGATCATCGCCCGGGCCATCGCCACGCGCTGGCGCTGCCCGCCCGACAATTGCGCCGGCTTGCGGTCCAGCAATGCCTCAAGTTCCAGCAGGCGGGCGATCTCGGTCACCCGGGCGCTGCGTTCGGCGCGTTTCACGCCCTCGACCCGCAGGCCATAGCCGATATTGCCCGCCACGCTCATATGCGGGTACAGCGCGTAGTTCTGGAACACCATCGCGCAGCCACGGCGGCCGGGATCGACGCGGTTCATCACCCGCCCGTCGATTTCAACGGTGCCCGAGGTGACCTCTTCCAGCCCGGCGATCAGCCGCAGCAGGGTGGATTTGCCACAGCCCGACGGCCCCAGGATCACCAGGAATTCGCCCGAGCCGATTTCGAGGTCGACATTGTTGACGACGGCCGGGCCGCCGAAACTCTTGCTGATGGAAGAAAGGCGGATATCCGCCATGCCGCGCCCTTTCCCTGTCTAGGTTCTGGGGCGTGCTAACCCGATTCCGTATCCCGCAGGTGACGCCGCTCAAACGGTGTTTGAGCGCCGCCCGGCGGCAGAGGCCGAGGGCGCGAGGGTGCGCACGGCCTGGTCCGGGCGGCTGAACATCGGCGCGATGATGCGGCACAGTTCGTCGATCAGGTCTTCGGCGTCCAGCGCGCCGATCTGCCCCTCGGTCAGCACCGCGCAACGGTCGGCATGGCGGGTGAACTGCGACCTGACCCCCAGCGCCGCTGCCAGGCGCCAGGTGATCTCGCCGTGATCGTACCAGGGCGCGGCCCGGCCCAGATAGTCGGCGAAGATGCGGTGATGGGTGATGTCCTGCACCATTTCGTCGAAGATCTCCGGCTTGTCCGAAAGTGAAGACAACCGGTTGAGATAGAGAAACACCGCATAGGGGCTGGCCGGATCCAGGCTCCACCGTACCGAGGTGCCGATCAGGGCGCGCAGAATGTCATGCACGCCCGGCGCCTTCGGCGCTGCCCGGTCGATGACAGCCTGCAGCTCGGCCAGCCGTTCCTGGTTCAGCCGGCGATAGACCCGCCGCGCGGTGGCGACGCCCAGCTGTTCCAACGAGCCGAAATGATAGGAGACCGAGGCGACGTTGCAATCGGCCTCGGCGGTGATCCGGCGCACCGATATCTGCAGCGATCCATGTGCCTCGCGGATGACCTTTTCGGCCGCGTCCAGCAGGCGAAGTCGGGTGTCGGAGCCATTTTGCATGACCGGCAGTGTCGCATGGCGATGTGACGTTTGAATGTCGCCGCGGCCCGCACCTGCAGGGCGCGGGACATTTCGGCGCTACAGCCCTGCCGCCTTGGTCAGGTTGACGCGGAACCGGTCGCGGCGGCGCTGATAGCGGCGCGTCATCTCGGCCGAGGCATGGCCGAGGTGTTTCTGCACATAGCGTTCGTCCACCTCGGCCGACGAGGCCAGCCCGGCACGCAGGGAATGGCCGGAATAGAGCGCGAGGCGTTCCTTTTCCGGCAGGTCGGGCCGCAACCCGGCGGCCAGCACCGTCTGTTTGATCAGCCGCGCGACATGCTTGTCGGTCAGCCGCGCCTCCTGCGCGCGCTTGCCATCGCGCGAGGTGCGCACGAAAACCGGGCCGAAATCGATCTTGGCAAAGCTCAGCCATTGTTCCAGCGCATGGACCGGGCAGGTCTGGTCGCTTGAACCGCGGCCGACCTCGACCTCGCGCCAGCCGGTCTTGGCGTTCAAGGTCAGCAACAGGCCGCCCTCCAGGAACTCGATCCAGCCGCCCGAATCCGGCGTGTCGTCCTTTTGCACATCCAGGCTGACGATTTCCGACCGCCGCAGCCCGCCGGCATAGCCCAGCAGCAGCATCGCCCGGTCGCGCAGCCCGCGCAGGTCAAAGGGCAGGGTGGCGACCATGGCGCAGATATCCTCGGCCAGGATCGCCTCTTTCTGCACCGGCGGCCGGGCATGTTTGCGCCGGATTCCGGCCAGCACCGCCGAGATATGCCGGTCTTTGCGGTCCAGTTCAAAACCGCGCTGGCGATAGCCCCAGGCCAGCCCGGACAGCCGCCGTTCAATCGTCGACACCGACAGCGCCTTTCCCTGCGGCGAGGCGCAATCGGTGATATAAAGCCCGATCAGCTCGGGCGAGGGCGGCAGCGGATGGGTGCCGCGCATCCGGCACCAGCGGGCAAAATGCGCCCAATCCTTGCCATAGGCGGTCAGGGTGTTGTCCGCCGCCGCGCTGCGGGCATAGTCGCGGGCAGTATCGACCAGCCGATCAAGCGTGCCGGAACCGGCGACATGGTCGGGCAGGGCGTGGCCGGGGCGGGGATTATGCGGGTCATCCATGGCCGGAACTATACGCAACAGGTCCGATAAGGCAATTGCCGGAGGCCGTGGCCCGGGGCGGCGCAGGTCGGCAGTTGCCCAATGAACAGGCACTTCCCGGAGTCCGCGCCGCGCTGCGGCGGGAATCCCTTGCCTTCACGTCACCCGCGCGCGTAGGGCTGGGGTGGCGACAACGGCGTCGCTGATTCCCAAAGTACGGGTTCTGGGCAAGGCTGCTCGACAGGTCACGACAGGTGTCGTGGCAATGTCGGCGGCCTTTTTCGTGTTGCGAGGTCACAGATCATGAAGAACTTTCCGATGTTCCTGCGGATGGACGGACGCCGTGTCGTGCTGTGTGGCGGCGGTGAAGAGATCGCGCGCAAGTCCCGCCTGGTGCTGCGGACCGAGGCGCGGCTGACCATCATCGCGCCCGAACTGGACAGCGAACTCCGCGGCCTGGTCGCCACGGGGCGCGCCGATCACCAGGCCGCGCTGGGCGCGGACAGTTTCGACAACGCCGCGCTGGTCTTCATCGCCACCGGCGATGCCGACCGCGACGCCGACCTC
>NZ_PGTB01000087.1 GCF_002786325.1 Pseudooceanicola lipolyticus
GCCGGCGGTGCGGGCGCTGCAGGCCGAGATCCTGGTCGGGCTCGACGCGGCGGAACAGGCGCAGTTCCTGGCGCTGGCGGAAAAGGCGGCGCGCGGCGGCAATCTGCTCAGCCGGGCGCCGCTGGTGCTCCGCGGCAGGGGCGGCGAGGGGGGCGCCGAAAACGAGGCGTAGCGCGAAAAATTCCGTCGACGGAATTTGGAAAAAGTTGTCGACAACTTTTCCGCCTCAACGGCAACCACCGTCCGGCAGCGCCGCCAAATTCCGTCGACGGAATTTGCCAAGAATTTTCGAAAATTCTTGCCGCTTGGGCTAGCCGCCCTCGCGCCCGTCCGCATCCAGCTCACGTGCCAGAAAGCGTTCGAACGCGTCCAGGTTGACCGGCTCGAACTGGCCGAACCCCTGCATCCACACGCTGGCCGCGCGCAGGGCATCAGGCTCTAGCTTGCACCATTTCACCCGCCCGCGCTTCTCCTGGCTGATCAGCCCGGCGCGGGTCAGGATCACCAGATGTTTCGAAATCGCCGCCAGCGACATCTCGAACGGTTCGGCCACATCGGTCACCGCCATGTCGTCTTCCAGCAACATGCGCAGGATCTCGCGCCGGGTCGGGTCGGCGAGGGCTGCAAAAACCGTATCCAGCGCATCTGTCATCGCCCAGCCTCTGCCCCAGCCCGGAAAATTCGTCAACCATCTGGTTGAATATAGGTTTTGCCCGGACTCGTCGCTCTGCGCCCCCCGGGTGCTGCGATGCGTGTCACCGGATTTTCTGAAAAATACTTAAATTACAATGATATAAGTCATTGCTTCGGCTGCGACACAGGCAATTGACTCCGGCGCTCGCGCACACTAGCACCTGTCGCAAGACATCTGGGGGCCCGGCCCATGAGCGAAGACGACCCGAAAGCCCGCCTGCAGCGGCTGGAGGCGCGGATCGCGGCGGCGAAACACGCCGACAAGCCGAAGTCCCATACCGATGAGCATTACTCTCAGGCCCAGCTGGCCTGGCGGATGGTCATCGAACTTGTGGCCGGTCTCGGGATCGGCTTCGGCATCGGATACGGGCTGGACAGCCTGTTCGGGACGCTCCCGATCTTCCTGGTGCTGTTCACATTGCTGGGCCTCGCGGCGGGCATCAAGACGATGCTGCGCAGCGCGCAGGAGATCGGCGCAGACAAGCGCGGGGCCGATGCCCCGCAGGACGAGAAGAGGGACTGACAGGTGGCAGACGACGCGCAAGGTGCAGCAGGGGCCGCAGACCACGCCGCAGAGGGCGGGCTGGTGTTTCACCCGATGGACCAGTTTCTGGTCAAGCCGCTGTTCGGCGAGGGCGCCGTCGCCTGGTACACCCCCACCAACGTGACGCTGTGGATGGCGCTGACCGTGCTGGCGATCTTCGCGCTGCTGGTGCTGGGCTCGGCCCGCCGCGCCATCGTGCCCAGCCGCGGCCAGTCGATCGCCGAGCTGGCCTATGGCTTCATCTACAAGATGGTCGAGGATGTCACCGGCTCGGACGGGGTGAAATACTTCCCCTATGTCATGACCATCTTCATGTTCATCGTGGTCTCGAACTTCCTCGGGCTGCTGCCCACCGCCTTCACCACCACCTCGCATCTGGCGGTGACCGTGGTGCTGGCGCTGCTGGTCTTCGTCTCGGTCACGGTGATCGGCTTCGTCAAGCACGGCGCCGGCTTCCTCGGCCTGTTCTGGGTCTCGGCCGCGCCGCTGCCGCTGCGCCCGATCCTGGCGCTGATCGAGGTGATTTCCTACTTCGTCCGCCCGGTCAGCCACTCCATTCGTCTGATGGGCAACATGATGGCCGGCCACGCGGTGATCAAGGTTTTCGCCGCCTTCGCGCCGCTGATCCTGATCTCCGGCATGGGCATCCTGGTGACGCCGCTGTCGATCCTGGCGATCACCGCGATGTACGCCCTGGAAACCCTGGTGGCCTTCATCCAGGCCTATGTCTTCACCATTCTGACCTGCGTCTATCTCAAGGATGCGCTGCATCCCAGCCACTGACGGCAGCAGGTTACGAACCCGCATCACACCAATTCCAACGTAAGGAGAAACACTATGGAAGGTGATATCGCACAAATGGGTGCCTTCATCGGCGCAGGTCTGGCCTCGGTCGGCATGGGCGGCGCCGCCGTCGGTGTGGGCAACGTGGTCGGCAACTTCCTGTCCGGCGCGCTGCGCAACCCCTCCGCCGCGGGCGCCCAGACCGCGACCATGTTCATCGGTATCGCCTTTGCCGAAGCGCTGGGGATCTTCTCGTTCCTCGTCGCGCTGCTGCTGATGTTCGCCGTCTGATCCGGACTCCGGTATCATTTCCTTACGCCCGGGCGGTGCTTGCGATAGGCTCGCGCTGCCCGGAGTAGGGTCACGGCAAACGTCTGAAGGAGACCGAGATGGCAACCGAAACTGTAGATCCGGTCGCCGCGGACCTGGCCGGTAGCTGCGTCGACGCATATGGCGGCGCCATCGGCATGCCGCAGCTGTGCGGAGACTGGTTTCCGAACCAGATTTTCTGGCTGATCCTGACGCTGATCGCGATCTATCTGATCCTGTCGCGGGTGGCGCTGCCGCGGATCGCGGCGATCCTTGCCGAACGGCAGGGCACGATCACCAATGACATCGCCGCCGCCGAGGACCTGAAGGCCAAGGCGGTCGAGGCGGAAGAGGCCTATAACAAGGCGCTGGCCGATGCCCGTGCCGAGGCACAGCGCATCATCGCCGAGACCCGCGCCGAGATTCAGGCCGAACTGGACGATGCCATCGCCAAGGCCGATGCCGAGATCGCCGCGAAATCGGCGGAATCGGAAAAGGCCATCGCCGAGATTCGCGCCGGTGCGCTGGAAGCGGTCGAAGCGGTTGCCAAGGACACCGCCGGTGCGTTGGTTGCCGCGATGGGCGGCAAGGCCGACCAGGACGCCGTTGGCGCCGCGGTCACGTCGCGTCTGAAAGGATAAGGCACATGCGTAACCTGACTGCCCTTGCCCTGATCTTCGGCGCCAGCCCGGCCCTGGCCGCGTCCGGCCCGTTCTTCTCGCTGGGCAATACCGATTTCGTGGTGCTGGTCGCCTTCATCCTGTTCATCGGCGTGTTGCTGTATTTCAAGGTGCCGACGCTGGTGGGCGGCATGCTGGACAAGCGCGCCGAAGGCATCAAGTCGGAACTGGACGAGGCCCGCGCGCTGCGTGAAGAGGCGCAGACCATCCTGGCCTCTTACGAGCGCAAGCAGAAAGAGGCCCAGGACCAGGTGCAGCGCATTGTCGCCACCGCCCGCGACGAGGCCGCCCGCGCCGCGGAAGAGGCCAAGGCCGATCTGGAGAAATCCATCGCCCGCCGCATCGCCGCCGCCGAAGACCAGATTGCTTCGGCCGAGGCGGGTGCGGTCAAGGATGTGCGCGACCGCGCGATCAGCATTGCCGTTGCCGCCGCGAAAGAGGTGATGGCCAAGCAGATGACCGCCGCCAGCGGCGCCAAGCTGATCGACGACGCGATCACCCAGATCGAGACCAAGCTGCACTGAGCAGCGCCTGAGACTGAACAGGAAAACCCGGCCACCGGCCGGGTTTTCCCTTTTCGGCCGGGCGAAACGGGGCCCGGGCCCGCCTATCGAGATTTCGCCAATGCTGTGCCCTCTGTGCATAAAGACACAGCGCCGGGCACTGGCATTCGGGCGCAAGCTGGTCTATCCCGCAGGCACAGCGCTCATATGAAAGGCAGAGGTATGAGTTTCGAGACCCCTGGGCCGGTCGAGGCCGATCTGCGCGCCGCGATCAGCCCAATCGAAGAGATCATCGCAGATGCCCGCCGGGGCCGCATGTATATCCTGGTCGATCACGAGGACCGCGAGAACGAGGGCGACCTGTGCATCGCCGCCGAATTCGCCGATGCCGCCGCAATCAACTTCATGGCGACCCATGGCCGCGGGCTGATCTGCCTGCCAATGACGGCCGAGCGGATCGACCGGCTGGGCCTGCCGATGATGGCGCAGAACAATTCCTCGCGTCATGAAACCGCCTTCACCGTCTCGATCGAGGCCCGCGAAGGGGTGTCGACCGGGATTTCCGCCGCCGACCGGGCGCTGACGGTCAAGACCGCAATCAACGAACAGAACACCATGGCGCATCTGGCCACGCCGGGCCATGTGTTCCCGCTGCGCGCCAAGAATGGCGGCGTGCTGGTACGGGCCGGCCATACCGAGGCGGTGGTCGATATTTCGCGGCTGGCCGGGCTGAATCCGGCGGGGGTGATCTGCGAGATCATGAAGCCCGATGGCGAGATGGCGCGGCTGCCCGACCTGGTCGACTTCGCCGCCGAGCACGGGCTAAAGATCGGTACCATCACCGACCTGATCGCCTATCGCAGCCGCAACGACAACCTGGTGGACGAGACCTCGCGCTGCATGGTCGACTCCGAATATGGCGGCAGCTGGGAGATGCGGATCTATACCGACCAGACCCACGGGATCGAACATGTCACGCTGATCAAGGGCGATATCACCACGCCGGAACCGGTGCTGACCCGGACCCATGCCATGCACGAAGCTTCGGACATCCTGGGCATCGGGTCGAAACCCACCCGCGAGCTGCCCCGCGCGATGGAGATCATCGCCGAAGAGGGGCGCGGCATCGTCTGCCTGTTCCGGCAGCCGCGCAAGACGCTCTATGCCAATGAAGAGGACGGGCCACGTACCATCAAGCAGACCGGGCTGGGGGCACAGATCCTGTCCAAGCTGGGGGTGCACGAACTGATCCTGCTGACCGATTCGCCGGAAACCAAATATATCGGCCTGGACGCCTACGGGCTGACCATTGCCGGCACCCGACCGATCCTGGGGAAATCCTGACATGGCTGGAAGCGAAACCCATTACACCTTGCCGCGCCCCGCGTTTGACAAGCCGGTCAAGCTGTTGATCGTGGTGGCTCCCTATTACCGCGATATCGCCGACGACCTGATTGCCGGCGCCAAGGCCGAAATCGAGGCGGTGGGCGGCAGCTGGGACCTGGTCGAAGTGCCCGGCGCGCTGGAAGTGCCGACCGCGGTGGCGATGGCGGATCGGATGTCGAATTTCGACGGCTACGTCGCGCTCGGCTGCGTGATCCGTGGCGAGACCACGCATTACGACACGGTCTGCAATGACAGCTCGCGCGCGCTGCAACTGCTGGGGCTGCAGGGGCTGTGCATTGGCAATGGCATCCTGACGGTGGAGAACCGCGACCAGGCGGTTGTGCGCGCCGACCCCGACGCCCAGAACAAGGGCGGCGGCGCCGCTGCGGCAGCCTTGCATCTGGTAGCGCTGGGCCGTAAGTGGGGCGGCCAATCCAAGGGGGTCGGCTTTCGCCCCGCGACCGAAAGCTATCGCCTGGCCGGCGGAGATGACGGAAACACCATCGCATGAGCAATGAACCCGCCCTTTCGGGAAACCAGAAGCGCAAGATGCGCTCGGCGGCGCGGCTTTATGCCGTGCAGGCGCTGTTTCAGATGGAACAGTCCGGGCAGGGCGCCGAGGCGGTGGTGCGCGAGTTCCTCGATCATCGTTTCGGCGCGGTCTACGAGGGCGACGAGATGATCGATGGCGATATCGGCCATTTCCGCAAGACGGTGGAGAACGCGGTGAATTACCAGGCGCTGGTCGACCAGATGACCGACCGGGCGCTGGTGGCAAAATGGCCGATCGCGCGCATCGATCCGACGCTGCGCAGCCTGTTCCGCGCGGCCGGGGCCGAACTGACCCAGACCACCACGCCGCCGAAAGTGGTGATCTCGGAATATGTCGACGTGGCGCGCGCGTTTTTCCCGGAGGGAAAAGAGCCCAAATTTGTCAACGCGGTGCTGGATCACATGGCGCGCGAGGCCCGGCCCGAGGCGTTCTGAACGCCGTCATGGGCGGCCGAAGGCTGGTGCCGCGCGCAATTCACCGGGGCCCGGAGCGGGCAAAAGCTGTCGACAGCTTTTGGAACATTCCATCGATGGAATGTGGACCGGTGAATGCTCACCTTACTCCGGCGATGGCCTCGCAGCGGCGTTTTTCCTCGCCAGCGGCCGTCGGCCGGGCAAAAGTTGTCGACAACTTTTGGAACATTCCATCGATGGAATGTCCGTCACAGGTCATGCACCTCGCCGGTGGCCCGGATTTCGCCGGTGGCGGTGCCGCCGGGGGCGCCGCCGGGCGGTTCGTCGGTGATCGCGAAGAACAGCTCCGCCGCGCTGCGATAGCTGTCGGGCAGCGGCAACAGCGCCGAGGGGGTCTCGGGCAGCACGCCCAGCGACACCGGTGCGGCATCGCCCGAAATCGCCCAGAGCTCCAGCACCCGGCCGGCCGGCGCGGTGCCGGCGATGCGGCTGATCCGCAGCCCGCCCTGCGCCGGGTCGTAGACGGCAAATAGGCGCAGGCTGCCATCCTCGGCGGCGATCTCGGAAACATAGCCGGGGCCGCTGCGCTCCGCCGGCCACAGCCACAGCGTGGTCATCACCGCCGCCAGTGCCAGCGCCGCCAGGCTGATGCCGCGCCACAGGCCGGCGCGGTCCCAGAACGAGACCCTGCGCGGCGTCTCATCGCCGAACAGCCGGGTAAACAGCGCGCCCTTGATCGCCGGGCGCGGTGCGGTCTCGGCAAAGCCGGCATTCAGCCCTTCGAAATGGCGCAGCCAGCCGGCGACCTGATCGCGCAGGGCCGGGTTCTGCGCCATCTCGGCCTCGAAGGCGGCCTCTTCATCGGGCGGCAGCAGGCGCAACACGTATTCCGCCGCTTCGGCGGTCCAGTCCTCTTCGGGGGGCGGCAGGTCGGTCATCGGCTCATGCACTCCCTCAGGCGGATCAGCGAGCGGCGCAGCCAGGTGCGGATGGTGTTCAGCGGCACTTTCAGCCGGTCGGAGATATCGGCATAGCTGAGCCCGTCCAGATAGGCCCAGCGCACCGCCTGCGACCGGTCCTCTTCCAATTCGCCCAGGCACAGCGAAATCCGCGTCGCCTCGGAGCGGGCGATCGCGCTCTGTTCCGGTGTCGGCCCGTGGTCGGGCAGCGGAGCGGCGGTTTCGTCGACGGTTTCCGCGGCACGCCAGCGGCGAAGACGGTCGATCGCCGTGTTCCGCGCTATGGTGATCATCCAGGTCATCGGACTTGTTCCATTGGCGGCATAGCGCCCGGCATAGCGCCAGATCTTCATATATGTCTCTTGCAGGACATCCTCGGCGCCGGCCCGGTCTCTCAAGATACGCAGCGCGACTCCGAAAAGTTTCGCCGAGGTCGCATCATAAAGCGCGCCAAAGGCCCGGCGGTCGCCGAGTGCGGTTTTGGCAATAAGGTCTTCCAGCTGGCTGGGCGTCGACATGATGTTCTTCCGTGCCCCGCTTATGCCTGCACAAATTTGCTCCAGCGCCGGGCCGGGTTCGCCACAGGCTAAGCGCAGCGGCGCGGGTTTGAAAGCGTTTTGGCGGCCTTGACTGCATCGCAGGCGTTGCAATGGCGTCACGTTTGCCCTGCGGAGCGGGCAACAGTGGCGCTGTAGGTCGGCTTTTGGGTCAGTCTCGGCGACAATTGGCGCGAAATTGGGCACAGAGCGCGGCGTTTGCGGTACCAGCGTTCCCTTTTGCCGCAATCCTCTCTATATTCGATCCGGTTGTCTGTGAGGAATGCGAAATGTCCCAGCTTGTCCGCCTTTGCTTTCGTCAGTTGACGGTCGGTTTCGGTCTTGCCGCATGTATGGCCTGGCTGCTGTCGCGGAGGCTGAACGGCCTGGTATTGGCCGTGATCCCGGCTGACTGGATCGCCCATGCCCTGGGCGAAGCGGGCCGGCAGGATCACAAGACCCATCTGCCCGAGTATCGCCCGATCCCGGTGCGCGTGGATGACCGGCCGCGCCGCCCGTTCTGAGCGGGGCGGCATTCCACTCCCATTCTGAAAATGCGGCGGGACCACCAGGCAACCGTGTGGTTCTGATTCCCGAGGACCTGTATATACAGGTGGGCGCCAGGTAATCGGACCAGGATCCGAACAGAGCCAGCTCCCTCGGAATTGTGTAAGGCCACCGGAATGCAACCGTTCACGTGAAGGGCAGAACCCGCCGCATTCCCAGATAAGCCTGACAAGGCGGTGCGGCAAGGGGGCTGAAGGCCGCGGGTCAAAATTTCTGCCGCTGCCCGCCTCTTGCAAAATGTTCACGTATTGTTCATGGTTGCGCCATGAGCGATCTTTCCCTTGGCGATCTCAAACCCGGACAGCTTCTGGCGCGCGGCGTCGGGCGGCTGTTGCAGGGGCACGGTTTTGTCTCGGTTGAAGAATTCGTGCCGGCGGCGGGGCTGCGGGTCGACGTCATGGGGTTGGGCCCCAAAAGCGAGATCTGGGTGGTGGAATGCAAATCCAGCCGGGTCGATTTCACCAGCGACGCGAAATGGCAGGGCTATCTGGACTGGTGCGACCGCTATTTCTGGGCGGTGGACGAGGCCTTTCCGACCGATCTGCTGCCCGAGGGCACCGGCCTGATGATCGCCGATGCCTATGACGGGGAGATCCTGCGCATGGCGCCGGAACAGCGGCTGGCCCCGGCGCGGCGCAAGGTGCTGCTGCATAAATTCGCCACCCATGCCGCCCGGCGCCTGCAGGCGCTGCGCGATCCGGGTTTTGTGCCCCTGCGGCCGGGGTTTTAGCGTTTCGCCTTGCGCGCGGCCTTGGCCGCCGACAGGATCTCTTCGGCGATCTCCTCGGCTTCTTCCGGATCGAAATCCATCGGGATTTCGACGCCCTTGGCCTCGATGAACAGGCGGACCATGCCCCGGTCGGTCGGGCCGATCTGCAGGTTGGCTTCGATATCGCGTTCGGTGTTGATGCTCATGGCCGGTCTTTCCTGGACTGGCGGCATCGCTAGCGCGGCGGGTCTTGAGAATCAAGCGAATCTGCGGCCTTGATGGCGCATGTCCGAGATCACTTTACGCCGCTTCACCCCAGAAGATACCAACTGGCTGGTGCGGCAGCATGGCGAACATTACGCGCACGCCGAGGGGTTTGACGACAGTTTCGGGATACTGGTGCGCGAGATCCTGGAGGCTTTTGTCGCCGCTCACGATCCGGAGCGCGAACGGGGCTGGATCGCAGTGCAGGCGGGGCAGCGGCTGGGCAGTATCTTTTGCGTCGCGGCGGGAGACAGCACCGCCAAGCTACGGCTGTTCCTGCTGACGCCGGCGGCGCGGGGCAGGGGGCTGGGCAAGCGTATGCTGCGGACCTGCATGGATTTTGCCCGCTCGGCAGGCTATGCCGACATGAAGCTGTGGACCCATGAAAGCCACCGGGCCGCCTGCGCGCTCTATGCCGCCACCGGCTGGACCCTGGTGGACAGCCGGCCGGTACATTCCTTCGGCGTCGACCTGGTGGAACAGACCTGGACCATCCGCCTATAGCCCGACAGCGAGAGGCGGCAGCAGCCAGAACTTGCGGTTAATCCGCTTGCAATCGGGCGGTGGCTTGGCTAAATCGCCCTCCAGTGCCGCCTTAGCTCAGTTGGTTAGAGCGCTGGATTGTGGATCCAGAGGTCCCCTGTTCAAGCCAGGGAGGCGGTACCATGGCACCCCCACAGGATATTTGACCGGTCCCAGCCGCAGTCCGCGCGCTGGAACAGAGGTTTTGTACCCCGATTCTGGCCACGATCTTCAACCAGATCGCGGTGGTTCGGCGCTGTTCTGGCGGGGTTTTTTCGCCCGTTCTTTAAGTTGACAAAAAAGGTAAGTTAAATTATCCCGGCGACGATATTTCCGGCAAGCCAGTCCCTGCCAGTCGGTTGATCTTCCAACCCTTCTGACAGGACTTCATCATGGCTCAGACCCTCAGCATCGACGCGTCGACCCTTTCGACCCGGTTCAACATGCTTACCTTCTTCGAAACCTTCTTCGCCGGTTTCGACGATGCGTCGCAGGATTTTTACGGTGGCACGCCGGATTCGGCCTATGGCGGCACCTATTACATGAACGGCTCGCAGGTGCTTTCGACGCTGTCTTCGGGCGGCACCGAATCCGCTTCGGTGGTGCTGATGGAAGGCGCCGGGCTGGCTTATGACTTTATCCATCACGGCGCCGCCTTCGGCCATGGTGTCTCTGGCGCGGTGGACAGTCTGGTGTTCGGCACCTGGGTGACCGGCCAGTCCAGCGGCACCCAGGGCAACGGCGCCGCCGGCGCGGTCACGGGCCTGGACGAGGGCGTGATCATCGACGGATTCGACATCTCCGTGGCGCCGGGCGCCGGCAACGACACCGCGACCAACCTGACCTATGCGGTCTACAGCGCCATCGGCACTCTGGATGCCGACGCGCTGTTTGAACTGATCTCGGATTATAGCGTCGAGGTGATCGGCACCCGCCGCAACGACAAGCTGGTCGGCTTTGACGGCGATGATGTGCTGATCGGCGGCGGCGGTGACGACACCTTCCTGCTGAGCGCGGGGGATGACGTGCTGATCGGCGGCAGCGGCAATGATACCCTGCGCGGCGGCGCCGGCGCCGACACGCTGATCGGCGGCAATGGCGATGACATGCTCTATGGCGGCCAGTCCGCCGACGTGCTGAAGGGCGGCGCGGGCGACGATGTGCTCAGCGGCAAGAAAGGCGCCGATCTGCTGACCGGCGGCGCCGGGGCCGATACCTTCGTAATCGCAAGCAACGCGAAACTGGACATCATCACCGATTTTGTCGGCGGCGAGGACCTTGTCGATGTCACCGCGCTGGGCCTGACCAGCCTGACGGATTTCGAAGTGCGCGAAAACGACAGCTGGGTTCAACTGATCAGCGATGACGTCAGGATCCGGTTGATCGGCCATGAATTTGCCGATCTGACCGAAGACATGTTCGCGTTCTGAACCAGTGCGGGCGGGCGGCGACCCGCCGCTCGCCCTTTTTCATGCAGATGTTCATGCCACGCCCCCCGCGCAGCGGCTATGCTGCGATCCTGCCCAGTTTCGCCTTGATCCTGGCCGCACCGGTTGCGGCGCAGGAGGCCGAGGACGGCGTGCTGGACCTGGCGCCGATCGAGGTGACCTCGGAAAGTGCGAACGCCAGCGCGCCATCGGTGTCGCAGGTGGGGCAGGACCGGCTGGACATCGAATACCAGGGCGCCGGGCTGGATACCGTGCTGCGCGGCGTGCCGGGGGTAACCACCCAGGGCGGCGGTGCCGATGGCGGCGAGATCGCCGTCAACATACGAGGCCTGCAGGATTACGGCCGGGTGGCGGTGACCATCGACGGGATGCGGCAGAATTTTGCCCGCTCCGGCCATGGCGCCAATGGCACTTTTGCCGCCGACAGCGAGATGCTGCGCGAGGTGACGGTCAGCCGCGGGCCCGGCGCCAAGGCCGGGGCGGTGGGCGGCGCGCTGGAACTGCGCAGCGTCCGCGCCGAAGACCTGCTGCCGCTGGAGGGTGGCGCCACCGGCGGCGAGTTCCGTCTGCGCTATGGCACCCACACCGTGGCGCCCACGTTGCATGGCAGCGTGGCGACGCAACTGAGCGAGGCGGTCGACCTGACCGTGGCCGCAACCCGCTCCGAGCTGGGTGACTACACCGCCCCGAACGGCCAGCGGGTGCATGCCTGGCAACTGACCCGCAGCGGGCTGGCGACGTTGGGGCTGACCACGCAGAACGGCCAGCGGCTGAGCTTCAGCGCCAGCCGTCTGGCCAAGGATTACACCACCGGTGTCAGCGGCAGCACGCCGCGCGACAATGACCTGCGCACCGACAGCCTGGCGCTGGGCTACGAGGCGCAGGAGGTACTGGGCGGCTGGTCGGTCACCGGCACGCTGTATGACACCCGCACGCGGGTCTGGCAGCAGACGCTGGACGACGCGCTGGCACCCACCGGCGAGACGCGGTCCTACCGCACCCGCACCACCGGCCTGCTGGTCGAGGCGCAGCAAGGCTTTGTCCTGGCCGGGCGCGATCATGACGTGACGCTGACCTTCGAAAGCTTCCGCGACCGGGCCGAAACCGTCGATGCCGAGGACAGCCTGACGCCGTCGGGGCGGCGCGGCTTTGTCTCGCTGGCGGTTGAAGACCGCATCGCCCTGGGCGCGGCGACGCTGACCCTGGGGCTGTCGGCGGATCGCTATGACCTGACCGGCAGCGATGTCGCGGTCAGCGGTACGGGCCTGTCGCCCCGGCTCGCCCTGGATCTGCCGGTGGGCGGCGGTGTCAGCCTGCATGCCGCGGCAGCGCTGTCCTATCGCTTCCCCTCGCTGAACGAGACGCTGGTCAGCGGCTTGCACCCGGAACCGGCGGATTTCGAGATCCGGCCCAACCCGGCGCTGCAACCCGAAAAATTCCGCAACCTGGAACTGGGTGTCAGCTTTCACCGCCAGGGCCTGCTGACCGGTGGCGATGTTTTCGACCTGAGGGCGACGGTGTTCCGCAACCAGGCGCGCGACTATATCGGCCTGGAACGCCAGGGCGGGCTGTTCGACAGCTATTACCAATACGTCAATATCGACCGCGTGCGCATCACCGGGCTGGAACTGGAGGCCGCCTATGACAGCGACCGCATCTTCGGAAGCCTGGCCGGGCAGGTGATGCGCGGCAGCAACCTGGATGACGGGTCAGAGCTGTCGCGGGTGCCGCCCGACCGGCTGGTGCTGACCGCCGGGGTAAAAAGCGCCGATGCGCGCCGCCGCATCGGTGCCCGGTTTACCGTGGCCGGCGGCAAACATGAAAGCAGCCTGCGGTCCGAAGCCTGGCGCACGGTGGACCTGTACCTGCGCCAGGAGCTGTCGGACAGCACCGTCTTCGACCTGTCGCTGAACAATATCACCGACGCAACCTATACCCCCCATCTGGAAACCCAGCCATCGCCAGGGTTCAACGCGCAGGCCTCGCTGATCGTTCGGTTCTGAACGCGGCTGGCCGGAAAGGAACCACCATGACCTTCAAGATCAAGCTGACCGCCGATGCCCAAACCGGTGCGGGGGTGAACCTCAAAACCGGGCTGCGGGCGTTCCTGGAAAGTTTCGCACCCTATTCCCTGCCGCTGTTTTTGCCGGAAAGCGACGAGGACACCATGCAGATCCTGCATATCGACACGCCGGTCGAGGGCGACGAGGCCGCCACGCCTGCGGTTCTGCTGGCAGGGCGGGATTTTCTCTACACCTTTTCCAACCATTCGGTCAGCGGCCAGCTCGATTCGATCAGCTTCGGCAGCCTCGGCCCGGCCTGGGATGCAGCGGCAGAGGACCTGGCGGTGGGCTCGGACGGCCTGGTGGCGGCAATCGCCGGGTCCATCACCCTGTCCGAGCTGGACGTGGTGAACCCGGTCGGCGAGAAGGGGCAGGTGCATGAAATCGTCTCGTCGCTGATGGGCGGCGGCCCGGACGGGACCGAAGTGGATCCGGCACCGATCCTCGACCTGGTCTATTCCCAGGCGCATGACCTGCGTGGCTCCGCGGGCGATGATGTCTACAAGGGCACCGCCTTTGACGACAGCGCACGCGGCAATCGCGGCGACGACCTGTTGAACGGGCAGAAGGGGGCCGACCGGCTGCTGGGCAATGGCGGATCCGATACGCTGCTGGGCGCGGCGGGGGCCGATCAGCTTTGGGGCGGCGCGGGCCGCGACACGCTGAAGGGCGGCGGCGGCGCTGACCGCCTGTTCGGCGGGGGCGGCCGTGACACGCTGGAGGGTGGCAAGGGCAAGGACCAGCTGGAGGGCGGCGGTGGGGCCGACACGCTGACCGGCGGCAAGGGGGCGGATCAGTTCATCTTCAGCAAGGCCAGGCAGGCCGATGGCGACACCATCACCGATTTCAGAGCCGGGCAGGGCGACGTGATCGCGCTGGCCGATATCGACGCCCGCAGCGACCGCAGCGGCGACCAGTCGTTCAGCTGGATCGGGGCGGAAGCGTTTACCGGCAAGGCCGGGCAATTGCGCAGCTGGCAGGAGGCCGGCAGCACCTTTGTCGCCGGCGATACCGATGGCGACGGGGTGGCCGATTTCAGCATCGGCCTGAGCGGACTGCTTGATCTGACGGCGTCGGATTTCCTGCTATAGACGCGGGCGGTCCGCGGCGATCTCTCCGGCAAGGGTGGCCACACGGTCACCTTGCCACCCGCAGCCGGCGATACAGATCGGCATCTGACCGGGACAATGCCTCGGTATGGGCCGCGGTATAGGTCTCGGCCGGCGCAACCAGCGAGAGGGCCTCTTTCCAGTTCAATAACCCCATCTCCGTTGGCAGCGGCGGGCGCAGCAGCCAGTCGCCGGGCGCCAGATCATCGGTTTCGTGGGTCCGGCCCACCGTCATGCTGCGCATGATGGTCTCGGTGGCGCTGGGCGCGGCCCAATAGCGTCGGGTCCGGGGATGCAGGCTGCGCAGGAGCAGCCCCAGACGCCCCGGGATCTTGTCATAGGCATAATCGAAGGTCGGCATTTCCTTGCGGGCAAGCGACACCACCACATTCGGGCCGGCCTTCAACGCGTGCATGGTGCGATAGGGCAGATTGTCCAGGATGCCGCCATCGACGAGAACCGAGTTGCCGCTGCGGATGAACGGCGGCAGGATGCCGGGCAGGGCGCTGGAGGCGCGGATTGCCTGCCACAGCGGACCGGCGCGCAGGATGGCCAGGCGATTGGTGTCCAGATCGGTGGCCACGGCATAAAATGGCTTCCACATATCCGCGATATCCAGATCGCTGAAATGCGCGTGCAGCTTGGCATCGAGTCTTCTGTGATCAAGCAGGGCATAGCGCGGCACCGTCACCCGTCTCAGCGCCCGTCCTTTCAGGAAGATATCATCAATCCTGGCGACCAGTTCCGCGCCTTCGATCCCCATGGCAAAGGCCGCGGCCATGGCGCTGCCGATGCTGGTTCCGCCATAGATGTCGAAATCGATCCCGGCCTGCGCCAGCCCGCGCTGCACCCCGATATGGGCAAGGCCATAGGCGCCGCCGCCGGACAGAACCAAACCCACCGCGGTGCCGGTCAGGAACCGCGCCAGGCGGCAGATGTCCTGGTCATCTTCCAGCGCCAGATGATGATGCATCGCCACCGGCCGGCCGCGCAGCCACTCGGCGCTGCCGGCGACCCGTTCCCGGCGTTTGCGATGGATCAACAGCAGCCGGCGCTGTTCGACGGGAATCTGCGCCAGGGCAAAGGTTTCGATCGGGGACAGCGCCGGCGGCGCGCCGGCATGTCCCAGAATCAGCACCTGATCGGACTGGCGGATAATGGCGCGCTGCCAGGCCGCGTTGTCCTGATCGGGCAGGTACAGGGTCAGGTCGCTTTCGCGTTCGTTGCGGCTGAACCAGTCGACCGCCTCCAGGCTGTCCGGCGCGGCGCCACCGGTCGCGGCATGGAAGCTGTCGAAGGTGACGGTTGTTGCGGCACAGAGACTCTTCAGCGCGCGGCCGAGGCGCGAGGGAAAGTCAGCGGGCAATGCCCCATCGCCGGCGGCGATCAGGGCCAGCGTGCGCGGGCGGGTGCGGTCCCGGGTCAGGCTGTCGTGATCGAGATAGCGCTCGGCCAGGCGCGAGGCCAGTTCGGCGATGATCGCCTCGCGCAGCCCGGGCAAACGCGCGCAATAGGACTCGTATTGCGCGCGGGTCAGCCGCAGCACCAGCGAATCCCGAAACGCCACGACGCTGGCGGTGCGCACGCCGCCGGTGAAAAAGCCAATCTCGCCAACCACGCTGCCGGCCTCGATATGGCCGACGGTCTGGCCGTCGCGTTCGATGCGGAATCGCCCGGCAAGCACGAAATAGATCGCCTTGGAGATCGCGTTCTGCTGGATCAGTACCTCGCCACGCCCCACCCGCAGGCTGCCCAGCTCTTCCAGCTGCACGCCCTTATCGAACATGATCTCGAGCAATCCCGTCATGCCGTCCTCCCCCTGCCATCTTAGCAATTGCGCGCCCGCACGCGAGCAGAGGATCATGGCCATCCCGCTGTCACCGCGCGACCGTGTGGTGAGTTGGGCATTTGGGTGGGGGAGAGGGCGCACCGGCGGTCCGCTTTTGGCTGGCGCGAGGGAAGGCCGATTGAGGCACAGATGGTACTTTTACAGCAGATATCGACGCCCTGCGGAGTGGGATGATATCTTGGGAACGCAGGGGGAGAAGTGGCAGCCCGTAGGGGAATCGAACCCCTCTTTCCAGGTTGAAAACCTGGCGTCCTAACCGATAGACGAACGGGCCACGCGGCGTGAGCGGCTAATTAGGCAATCGCGCGGCGGGGTGCAAGAGGGAAAAAGGCCTAAGGTGCAGAAATTGCCGGCGGCGGGGTCAGGCCGGCGCGGCGTCGTCCAGGCGCAGCTGTACCTGCTGGCGGCCGCCCCAGCTGTTGATCTCCAGCCGGCCGGCCAGGTGGAAGCGGGCGCCGCCATGCTCGCTCAGCCGCGGACCCAGCGGGGTGTCGAAGGCGCCGAAGGCGATGGCATCCATGCCGCCGCCCATGCCGTCGCTGACCGAGAGCTTCAGATGCGATTCGCCGACCCGGCGGGCATAGCGGATCATCATGTCGGGCAGGGCAAAGCGCGGGGCGGGGGCGGCGGCGCCATAGGGGCCGGCCTGTTCGATCTGCGCGATCAGCTCGGGCGAGGCGGCGCCGGGCATCAGCGCGCCGTCCAGCCGCAA
>NZ_PGTB01000088.1 GCF_002786325.1 Pseudooceanicola lipolyticus
CCAGCAGCGCGGCGCGGCTGACCCGCGGCGGGGCGAGATCGGCCTCGACCAGCATGGCATAGGCGTCTTCGCGCGGCAGCGCCTCGCTGCCGGGCTGCAATTCGCGCGCGACGTTTTCCGAGGCCGGGATCGCGCCCGCGACCACCTTGCGCCGGGTCTGCACCAGCGGGTTCAGGGTGGCGCGCACGTCCAGCGCGATATCGCCGGAAATATCGTTGATCGCGTCCAGCCGCGCCGCCTCGTCCTCGCCGAAGGAAATTGTCAGCAGGCGCTCCAGCTTTTCCTTGCTGGCCCGGATCTCCGGGTCGGCCTCGTCCTCGATCGAGGCGCGCAGCGGTGCCAGATGCGAAGCATCGGCGCTGCGCTGGATGGTGACCAGCGCATCGCGCCGGATCGCCGGGTCGGGATCGGACAGCTGGAACTGCACCAGCGCGGCGGCCATCAGGCCGCGGATCCCGCTATTGGGCCGAAGCTGATTGAAATCGTCTTCGGGAAAGTCGCCCAGCGCCTCGCCGCTGTCGAAATCGTGGATGCGCAGCGTGTCGCGGTCGACCTCCTCGGCCCAGAAAAACAGGCCGTCGGCGTTGCGCTGCCACATCTCGCGGTTCTGCCATTTTTCCAGCACGGTCTGCGCCGCCGGCAGGTCGCTGTTGGCCAGCGCGTCGATGGCCGGGCCGATGGTACGGCGCGAACTGTCTTCGATGATCTCGCGATGCGTCTGCAGCAGCGCCTGTATCGGCGCATCCTGCGCCATCAGCGCTTGCGAAAAGGTAAGGAATGCGGTCAGGACCGCGAGAAACCGCCACATATAGGTCTGCCCCTGCAAGGGAGAGGGGGCCGCGGCCCCCTCTCGCCGGATTTAGATCAGTAGTTGGACTGAAGCTGCACGCAGGTTTGGGTTTCGGTATTGTACATGCCGCATTCCAGATCGATCCAGTCGGCTTCCAGCACAGCGGATTCCGGCAGGTAATCGGTCCAGGCGTCGCCCGGCACCGGCTCGGTCTGCGAGATGATGTCGAACTGGCCGTCTGCCATGATCTCGCCGATCAGCACCGGCTTGGTCAGGTGGTGGTTCGGCAGCATCTCGGCGGTTCCGCCGGTCAGGTTCGGCACGGTCTGGCCGACCACTGCCTCGATCACCGGGTCGACATCGGTGGTGCCGGCCTGCTCGACCGCCTGCACCCACATGTTGAAGCCGATATAGGTGGCTTCCATCGGGTCGTTGGTCACGCGGCTGTCATCGCCGATAAAGGCTTTCCACGTTTCGATGAAGGCGTCGTTCTCATCGCTTTCGGCGGACTGGAAATAGTTCCAGGCGGCCAGGTGGCCGACCAGGTCCGACGTATCGAGACCCGACAGTTCCTCTTCCCCGACCGAGAAGGCGACAACCGGGATGTCGTCGGCCGAGATGCCGGCTGCGGCAAGTTCCTTGTAAAAGCCGATGTTGGCATCGCCGTTGATGGTGGAAATCACGCCGACCTTTTTGCCGTCGGCGCCCAGCGCCACGACGTCAGAGACGATTTTCGACCAGTCGGAATGGCCAAACGGGGTGTAGTTGACAAAGATGTCGTCGGCCGCGATGCCCTGTTCCTGCAGATAGCTTTCCAGGATGTTGTTCGTGGTGCGGGGATAGACATAGTCGGTGCCCAGCAGCGCGAATTTCTCGACGCCCAGTTCTTCGAGGAAATAGTCGACCGCCGGAATCGCCTGCTGGTTGGGCGCGGCGCCGGTGTAGAACACGTTTTTCGAGCTTTCCTCGCCCTCGTATTGGACGGGATAGAACAGCAGGCCGTTCAGTTCCTCGATCACCGGCAGAACCGATTTCCGCGACACCGAGGTCCAGCAGCCGAACATCACGTCGACGCCTTCCACGGTCAGCAATTCGCGGGCCTTTTCAGCGAACAGCGGCCAGTCCGATGCCGGGTCGACCACCACCGCTTCGAGCTGCTTGCCCAGCACGCCACCCTTCTTGTTCTGCTCTTCGATGAGCATCAGCACGGTGTCTTTCAGCGTGGTCTCGGAAATTGCCATGGTCCCGGACAGCGAATGCAGCACGCCCACCTTGATGGTGTCGTCCTGCGCCAGAGCCGGCAGCGCACTCATCCCCAGGGCCAGGGTCCCGGCCACAGCAGATTTGATCAATTTCATTAACTTCCTCCTTGCGGAATTCCGGAGGCACGGCCTTGTCCTGAACAAGGCAGCGCAGCCATCCTATCCCCCGCAGCGTTTTTGTTGCACCCGCGCGGCACCCCGTCCGAACACGCGTTCAGCCGGGCGTCACGCACCTTTCATATTTCTCCGCGAGATTGACGCGGTGTCAGGCAGGACAAGCAATGCGACCACATCCCGTTGCGGCAACCGAGATGACTGGTTTTTGCGCTCGACCGAGCGGAAACGCCCAATTGTTGGGCGATAGCGCTTCGTTTGCCTATTTATTGGGCGGCGCACGCGGTGATCCGGCGGAATTCACCGATTCTCACGTGCGTTTCGCGCTTCTTGACGGCATGCCTCTTCTTTAAGCAAAAGCTTTAAGCAAAACGCTCATCGGGGGAGAGCATCATCACTGTCACGACGCCTCTGATCCCGGCCGAAACCGTCCAAAGGCAGCCCCGGGCCAAGGGCCAGGCCCGCGTGTCCGCCCGGCTGGCGGAGACGCGCACGGTGCTGAGCGGGCTGTACCAATCGGGCGCGTCCAAGATCCTGCTGCCACGCACATCCGAGTCGGCGTTGACCGCGGTTCTGCTGAACACCGCGGGCGGCGTGACCGGCGGCGACCGGTTCACCCTGAGCGCGCGGGCCGAGGCCGGGAGCCACCTGACGCTGACCACCCAGGCGGCCGAGCGCATCTATCGCGCGCAGCCCGGCGAGGTTGGCAAAGTCACGACCCAGCTGGTGGCCGAGCCGGGCGCAAGCCTGCACTGGCTGCCGCAGGAAACCATTCTGTTCGACAATTGCGCGCTGCGCCGCCGGCTGCAGGCCGAGCTGGCGCCCGATGCCTCCCTGCTGCTGGTCGAGCCGGTGGTGTTCGGCCGGATGGCGATGGGCGAAGCGGTGACCCACGGCCTGTTCCGCGACCGGATCGAGATCCGCCGCGACGGGCAGCTGGTCTTTGCCGATGCCACCCGGATGGAGGGCGCAATCTCTGAGCAGCTTGACCTGCCGGCGGTGGCGGCGGGCCACCGCGCCATGGCCAGCCTGGTCTATGTCGGCGCCGATGCCGAACGCCATCTTGACCCGCTGCGCCAGATACTGCCTGAATGCGGCGGCGCCAGCCTGATCCGGCCCGGCGTTTTGTTCGCCCGGCTCTTGGCCCCTGACAGTTACCTGCTGCGCCGCAGCCTGATCCCGATGATCGACGCAATCCGGCGTGCGCCCCTCCCCAAAACATGGACGCTCTGACATGCAATTGACCCCCAGAGAAAAAGACAAGCTGCTGGTCGCGATGGCCGCCGTGGTGGCCCGCAAGCGGCTGGAACGCGGCGTCAAGCTGAACCATCCCGAGGCGATCGCGCTGATCACCGACGCGGTGGTCGAAGGTGCCCGCGACGGGCGCAGCGTCGCCGATTTGATGGAAGCGGGGGCACAGGTGATCACCCGCGGCCAATGCATGGAAGGCGTGCCCGAGATGATCCACGACGTCCAGGTCGAAGCCACCTTTCCCGACGGCACCAAGCTGGTGACCGTGCACAATCCGATCCGATAACCTCGGATTCCCCCCACCTCAGCTCAACAAGGAGATATCCATGAACCGTATGCTCGCCCCCGCGCTTGCCCTGACCGCCAGCCCCGCCCTGGCCCATTCCGGCACCCACCTGCATCCGCATGGCGCGGACAACGCCCTGATGATCGCGCTGGCGCTGGGCCTGGTCGCGGTGGTGGCCCTGATCATGGTGCGCAAGTGATCCCTGGCGAGCTGTTTGCGGCGCCGGGCGAAATCACCCTGAACGAAGGGCGCGCGGCAATCACCCTGCAGGTCGCCAATACCGGCGACCGCCCGGTGCAGGTGGGCTCGCATTATCATTTCGGCGAGGCCAATGCGGCGCTGGACTTCGACCGCGCCGCGGCCCGCGGGATGCGGCTCGACATCGCGGCGGGTACGGCGGTGCGGTTCGAACCAGGTCAGCGGCGCGACGTGCAGCTGATTCCAATCAGCGGAGACCGTCGCATCTTCGGCTTCAACCAGCAGGTGATGGGCGATCTCTGAACCCTCGACGGGTCCCGACTGACCCCGAGAATGTCCCGCCAACAGAATAATCGCCACGCACGGCCCGGCAGGATCGGCCAGGCCAGCAGATATGCGGCCGCGCGACCCGCACCCACAAGGGGTTTTGGTATGAGTACAGTTCAGCAACGGTACAAAGACATGTTCATGAAACCGCCCAAGTTCAGCGAGGCGCTGCAGCCGCAATATGACCTGATCCAAGGCTGGAGCGACATGATCACCATGTGGTCGGAAGCGCAGACCGTGATCACCCTGCGCATGCTGGGCATGGCGGGGCTGTGGTCGGTCGCGAAATCGGAGAACCAGCGCATGCTGGCCGAAAAGCTGCCCGCCATCACCGAGGCGATGATCGCCGCCAGCCTGGCCGGATTACAGGGTCAGACGCCCGGCCAGATCGCGCAGGCGACGCTGCGCCCGATCCGCCGCCGCACCCGCCAGAATTCCCGCCGGCTGACCCGACGCGGCCCGCGTATTCCAGGACATTAGACTCGAGGACCGACCATGCCCGCCACCATTTCCCGTTCCGATTATGCCGCGATGTTCGGCCCCACCACCGGCGACAAGCTGCGCCTGGCCGATACCGACCTGGTCATCGAGGTCGAACGCGACCTGACCACCTACGGGGAAGAGGTGAAATTCGGCGGCGGCAAGGTGATCCGCGACGGTATGGGGCAATCGCAGGTCACCCGCGCCGAGGGCGCGGTGGACACGGTGATCACCAATGCGCTGATTGTCGACCATACCGGCATCTACAAGGCCGATGTGGGCCTGAAGGACGGCCGCATCGCCAAGATCGGCAAGGCCGGCAACCCCGACACCCAGCCCGGCGTCGACATCATCATCGGCCCCGGCACCGAAGCGATTGCCGGCGAGGGCAAGATCCTGACGGCCGGCGGCTTTGACAGCCATATCCACTTTATCTGCCCGCAGCAGATCGACGATGCCCTCTATTCCGGCGTCACCACGCTGCTGGGCGGCGGCACCGGCCCGGCGCATGGCACCCTGGCCACCACCTGCACCCCCGGCCCCTGGCATATCGGGCGGATGCTGCAAAGTTTCGATGCCTTCCCGATCAATATCGGCCTGTCGGGCAAGGGCAACGCGTCGCTGCCCGCGGCGCTGGAGGAAATGGTGCTGGGCGGGGCCTGCGCGCTGAAGCTGCACGAGGATTGGGGCACCACGCCCGGCGCCATCGATTGCTGCCTGTCGGTGGCCGACGCGCTGGACGTGCAGGTGATGATCCACACCGACACGCTGAACGAATCCGGCTTTGTCGAGAACACGGTGAAGGCGATGAAGGGCCGCACCATCCATGCCTTCCACACCGAGGGCGCCGGCGGCGGCCACGCGCCCGACATCATCCGCATCTGCGGCGAGTCGTTCGTGCTGCCCTCGTCCACCAACCCGACCCGGCCCTTCACCAAGAACACGCTGGAAGAACATCTGGACATGCTGATGGTCTGCCATCACCTGGACAAGTCGATCCCCGAGGATGTCGCCTTTGCCGAAAGCCGCATCCGGCGCGAGACCATCGCCGCCGAAGATATCCTGCACGATATGGGCGCGTTTTCGATCATCGCCAGCGACAGCCAGGCGATGGGCCGCATCGGCGAGGTGCTGATCCGCACCTGGCAGACCGCCGACAAGATGAAGAAACAGCGCGGGCGGCTGGCCGAGGAAAGCGGCGACAACGACAATTTCCGCGTCCGCCGCTATATCGCGAAATATACCATCAACCCGTCCATCGCGCATGGCCTCGCGCATGAGATCGGTTCGATCGAGGAAGGCAAACGCGCCGACCTGGTGCTGTGGAACCCGGCCTTTTTCGGGGTGAAGCCGGAAATGGTGCTGATGTCGGGCACCATCGTCTGCGCCCAGATGGGCGACCCCAATGCCTCGATCCCGACACCGCAGCCGGTCTATACCCGGCCGATGTTCGGCGCCTATGGCCGATCACGCGAACAGTCTTCGGTGACCTTCGTGTCAGCGGCGGCCCAGGATGCCGGCATCGGCAAGACGCTGGGACTGGCGAAAGAGACCGTCGCGGTGCGCAACACCCGCAATATCGGCAAGAAGGATCTGGCCCTGAATGACGCGCTGCCAGAGATCGAGGTGAACCCGGAAACCTACGAGGTGCGCGCCGATGGCGAGCTGCTGACCTGCGAACCGGCCGAGGTTCTGCCGATGGCGCAACGGTATTTCCTGTTTTGAAACAAACGACACCCCCCGAATTGCTGCAGGTGCATAACAAGAATGCTGCAATTGCATTGGTGCTTTGCCCCGCGTTCCCCTATCTAGGGTGGCAGGGGAGGAAACCTAGAACGTGCAAACACGAGGTTTCCAATGACCGCACTTGCAACTGCAAAACCGAATACAGGCATTCGCACCACTTTCGAACGCATCTGGACCGCGCTGGCCCAAGGGTTCGCCGCCTATGTCGAGGCCCGCAGCCGGACCGCACAAATCGAACGGCTGAACGCCAAGTCGGACGCCGAACTGGCCAAGCTGGGCATCAAGCGCGACGAAATTCCGCGCTATGTGTTCCGCGACCTGTTTTACTGCTAAGCCGCGCCTCTGCGCCGCCGCAGTTTGGCCCCTCTGGGGCTGATATCTTCCTGGCAACGCCCCGTCCGGGGCGTTGCCCGGCCCCCTCTACGGGGCTAATCATCGGGACCGAACCAAATGGCGGGGCCCGATATGCCTGACCTTCCCGTTGCGCAGACCCTGCACCGCAAGGGCCACTGGACCGGCAGCCCGCTGCGCTGCCGCCTGACCTATGACGACCGTTTCCTGCGGCGCAAGGTGCTCTCCACCCTCGACGACCTGCGCTTTCTCGTCGATCTCGACCATACCGAATCGCTCGACCACGGCGATGCGCTGGAGCTGACCGACGGGCGGCTGATCGAGGTGATCGCTGCCGAGGAGCAGTTGACCGAGATCACCGGGCCTGACCTGGTGCGCCTGGCTTGGCATGTCGGCAACCGCCACACCCCCTGCCAGATCGAAGCCGGGCGGCTGCTGATTCAGCGCAATCATGTGATGGCCGACATGCTGACCCGGCTGGGGGCCACCCTGCGCGACGTGGTCGAACCCTTCACCCCCGAAGGTGGCGCCTATGGCCACGGGCGGACCCATTCCCATGACCACTGAGCTGCCCGCACCCAGCTTGCTGACCCTGGCGCAATGGTTCTCACCCGCCTTTCCCATTGGCGCCTTCAGCTTCAGCCACGGGCTGGAAGCCATGGTGCAAAGTGGCGCGGTGACCGAGGCCGCGACCTTTCGCGGCTGGATCGACACCGTGCTGCATCACGGGGCCGGGCGCAGCGACCTGATCCTGATGGCCGCCGCCTTTCGCGCCGACAGCGCGGCGGCCCTGCAGGAGGTCGATGCCGAGGCACAGGCGCTGGCCGCCTCGGCCGAGCGGCTGACCGAAACGGAAGAACAGGGCCGGTCCTTTGTCCGCACGATCAACCAGGTCTGGGACACCGATCTGCCGCCGCTGTGTTATCCGGTTGCCATCGGTGCCGCGGCCCGCGCCTGCGACTTGCCCCTGGCGCCAGTGGCGCAGATGTATCTGCACGCGCTGGTCTCCAACCTGACCTCGGCGGCGATCCGGCTGGTGCCCCTGGGCCAGACCGAGGGGCAGGCGATCATCCGCGCGCTGGCGCCGCTGTGCGAGACGCTCAGTCACAGCGCCCTGGAGCAGCCGCTAGACGCCATCGGCAACTGCGCCTTCCTGGCCGATATCGCGTCGATGCAACATGAAACCCAATATTCGAGGATGTTCCGCTCATGACTTCGGCAAATGGCCCGCTGCGCATCGGCATCGGCGGCCCGGTGGGCGCCGGCAAAACCACGCTGACCGCCGCGCTGTGCGGCGCGATGCGCGATGAATTTTCGCTGGGAGTGATCACCAACGACATTTACACGCAGGAGGATGCCGAGGCGCTGCTGCGCCTGCAGGTGTTGCCCGGCGACCGGATCATCGGGGTGGAAACCGGCGGCTGCCCGCATACCGCGATCCGCGAGGATGCCTCGATCAACCTGGCGGCGGTGTCGCGGATGCGCGAACGGCACCCGGATCTGGACGTGGTGATCATCGAATCCGGCGGCGACAACCTGTCGGCCACCTTTTCCCCGGAACTGGCGGATCTGACGATTTACGTGATCGACGTGGCGGCGGGCGAAGAGATCCCCCGCAAGGGCGGCCCGGCAATCACCAAATCCGATATCCTGGTGATCAACAAGACCGACCTGGCACCGTTTGTCGGCGCCTCGCTGGAGGTGATGGACCGCGATAGCCGCAAGATGCGCGGCGCGCGGCCCTACCACTTTGCGGCGCTGCGCAGTCGTGAAGGGCTGGACGAGATTGTCGCCCAGATCCGGGCAATGGGCGGGCTGTGACAAGGGGCGATTTTCCGCAGGGGGCCTGAGCGGCGCCGGGGAGTCCCGGCGCAGGGCCGGGACAGGGATGCGCCGCCGCCAGGTCAGGCGGCTTTGCCGGTGACGTGGCTGCGGTAGAGGTCGAAGACCTGTTCGACGCCGGCGGCATCGATTGGTTTCTCGATATAGCCGTTGACCAGCGGCAGCGCCTTGGCGCGCTGCTTGTCATTGGGATTGCTGGACGAGGTGAACATCATCACCACGACGCTGGGCGGTGCGCGCCCCTCGTCCTGGCGGCGCTGCAACTCCTCGACGGTTTCAAAACCGTTGCGCCCCGGCATGTTGATGTCGATCAGGATCAGCACCGGTGCGCTGTCGAATTCAATCGGCGGGATCCGGTCGCAATAATCGATCAGAAAGGCATCGCCCGATCTGGCCTCCAGCACCTCGTCAAAGCCGCCGTGCCGGGCCAGCCGACGCTTGACGGTATAGCGGTCGACCTGTTCGTCATCGATCACGATCACCGGGATGGCCATCACGTTGTCTCCTGCGCCAGCGGCAGCGAAAAGGTGAACTCGGTCCCGGCGCCCTCGCGGCTTTCGGCCGAGATCCGGCCACCCAGCCGTTCGATCTGTTTGCGCACCAGCGACAGGCCCATGCCATCGCCGCTGCGGTCGTCGAGCCGTTCGAACATGTTGAAGACCCGCGGCAAATGTTCTTTGGCGATGCCCAGGCCATTATCCGCCACGCTGATCCACAGGGTGCCGCCCTTGCGCGTGCTGGCGATGCGGATGCGATGCCGGCTTTTGACCGCATCGGCATAGCGGATGGCATTGGACAGCAAATTGTCCATGATCATGTTGAAGGTGGGGCGCTCGGTCCGCACCGGGTCGCCGTGATGCAGGTCGAGCGTCAGTTCCGGCGGCGCGGTCATCGCCGAGGTCAGGTCGCGCCAGATCGCGGCGATTTCGGCGCCGATCGGGAAGGCCTCGGCCGGGATGAACTGGCGCCCGGCCCGCGCGATGGCCAGCACGTTTTCGACCTTGGCCGCGCTGCGGCGGCTGATCTCCAGCGCGCGGTGCAGATTGTGGCGCACCTCGCCGGCATCAGCGCCATCCAGATCCTCGATGCAGATGCTGAGCAGACCGGTGATCGAGGAGAGCGGCGCCTTCAGGTCGTGGCTGGCGCTGTTGGCAAAGCTGGACAGTTCGGTGTTCAGCGCCTCCAGCTCACGATTTTTCTGCTCGCGCTCGACCTCCATCGCCTTGCGTTCGGAAATGTCCAGCGCGGCGACCAGCACGTGCGTGACTCCGTTGATCTGTACCGGGTCGAGCCCGAGTTCCAGCGGGATGGTCCGGCCCGTGCGGCTGACCCCGTTCAGGTCGCGCCGGCGGCCGATCACCTGCTTGACCGGTTGCCGGAGGTAGGCCGTGCGCAGGCCGGGATGGCGGCTGCGCAGTTCTTCCGGCACCAGACATTCGACCGGGGCGCCGCTCAGGGTGCCGGGGGCGTAGTCGAACAGTGCCTCCAGTGGCGCATTGGCCATCAGGATCCGACCCGTTGGATCGACCAGCAGCAGCGGCATCGGGCAGACCTTGAGTGCGGTGTCCAGCTCGCGCATCGTATGGCCGGAATCGGAATGTCGGCGCGCCTGTTGCCGGCGGTCGGCACCGCCGTGATCGAATCCGTTGCGCTGCTGTTGATCTGTCATCGATCTCTCCGCCGCGGGGTTAATGCCGGAACTCCCGGCTGCCGGAAACCGTGCGGGGATCGAGCAGGACCGTCCAGAGCTGGATACATTGCCGCTCGATCCGCTCCAGATCCTCGGGCAGGTTGGCGCCGGGATCGGGCAACGCGGCTTTCAACATCCGCATGTCGCGGATCAGCCGCGCCAGCTTGGGTTGCAGCGCATGGGTGTATTTGGCCATGATCTCGGCCGTCAGGCGCTCGATCTCGGCCTGGCTCAGAAATGTCCCGCGCGCCGCCATCGCGGGCTCGATCACGCCAACGATGCTGTTGCGCAGGGTTTCCACCGTCAGCCGGTCCTTGGCGATGTAATCCGCACAGCCCGATTTCAGCGATTTCACCGCCACTTCGGAGGTGTCGTCGCCGGTGACCATGATGGTGGGGCAGTCGCGGTTCAGAACGTGCTGGCGGATCATCCGCACCGCGTCGACGCCATCGCCGGCCGGCAGGTTGTAATCGACGAGGATCACGTCGAACTTGTCCTGGTCCAACACCGGCCCCAAGGCCTCGATCGAGGCAACCTCGTCCAATATTATTCCCAGCCGGGTGTCATGGCTGAGCCGGCGGATGCGGCGCCGGTCGAACACGCTGTCATCCAGCACCAGCATCTTCACACCCGGCGCCGTCCGATGCAGATTGAACGCCAGTTTTTCCAGATCATCCACGGCCTGCTGCATATCCATCCCGCATCCCTTGCCTTGCACCTCGCGGCAAGCTGATCATCACACGAAGGCGTTACCCGCTGGTAAACGCCATTCCGCGGCGCGGTTGCCGCGCGTTCAGGATTTCTTAGGATCTTGGCCGCTAGGCTGGCCGCCATGTCACGGTTGCGAGGTGGTGAATGGATCCGCAGAAGAGCGAAGCCGCAGCTGCGGGCGGCGGCCTGTTTCCGGCTGAAACCGCATCCCGCGAGTTCGAGGATTTTATCTATCTGGTCAGCCACGATGTGCGCAATTCCGTGCGCGCCCTGCTGGAACTGCCGCAATGGATCGAGGAGGATCTGCTGACCGGCGGCAATCCGGTCTCGGGGTCGCTGGCGGAAAACATCGCCCTGATGAACACCCATACCCGGCGGCTGGACCGAATGCTGATCGATCTGCTGATCTATTCGCGGATCGGCCGGTTGCAGCAGGACAAGACGGTGGAATGGCAGATGGTGATCGACGCGATCCTGGGCCAGCTGCGCATTCCGCCGGGCTTTCGGATCCTGCGCGACATCCGCGCGCCCTCGATCCGCATGGGCGAGACCGACGTGATCACGCTGCTATCCTCGCTGGTGTCGAATTCGGTCAAGCATCATGACCGCGACCGCGGCACCATCCGGATCGCCACCCGCAACGAGGGCCCCTGGCAGGTGCTGTCGGTGGCCGATGACGGGCCGGGTATCCCGCGCGAATACCGTGACCGGGTCTTCGGCGTCATGACCACGCTGCGGCCCCGCGACGAGATCGAAGGCAGCGGCATGGGGCTGGCCAATGTGCGCAAGATCACCAGCCTGTATGGCGGCCGGATCGAATGGCCGGACCAGCCGGATCAGCGCGGCTGCCACCTGGTGTTGCGGTTTCCGCTGAACCGGCCGCCCCTGCATTGAGGCTTGGCCGGGCCGCGGGAAAAGATTGGCTCAAATCCCCGGCTCTTTTTGCTCGCCCCGCCGCGCCTGGCGGGGTTGCGTTAACCCGGCGGCAGAACCCGGACGGTATCCTGGGAACGGTTGGAGTTTCCGGGGGACAGAACATGGATTTCACGCGAACCGATGGCGGGCCTGCGGCCACGCCGATCCAGGCCTTGCTGCTGGATGACAGCGCCTTTGACCGGGCGCGCATCCGGCGGATGGCGCAATTTGCCGACCTGCCGGTGGTGATCGACGAGGCGCCGACCTTGACCTCGCTGGCCGAAAAGCTGGACACCAACACCTATGACCTGGTGCTGATCGATTATCGCCTCAGCGAGGGGGACGGGCTGGCGGCGCTGGACATCCTGCAGGCCGACAGCCGACATCGGGCTACCGCCAAGATCATGATTTCCGGCAATGACCGGATCGACATCGCGGTCACCGCGCTGAAGCGGGGCTGTGACGATTATATCAGCAAGCGGGACATCTCGCGCGCCCAGCTGGAACAGGTGTTTCGCCAGGTCATGGCCCGCGCCGCCCGGGGGTTTCCGACAGCTGCAGAGCTGGAAACCGCGGTGGAAGGCGCGCTGCTGCGGGCGCTGCAAACCGATGTGGTGCGCAGCAGCCTTGCCCGCGCGCTACGGCTGGCGGCGGACACCCCCGCCGCCAGCGACGAGCTGCGCCATTGGCTGCAACGTTTCGAAGACAGCGGCGCGTTCGAATTCCGCCAGACAGCGCCACACACGCAGCGCAGCGATCACACCGCGGTGGACTGAGGCGGGCGAAACGGGGGGCACCCGGGTCGCCCCGGCCCGAGCGCGCGGGCGATGCTGCAAGAGGTTATTGACCTGCCGGATGGCTTCCCTGCCCAGTTGCGCGCTGCGGCGATCCGCACCGCGGCCCCGTTCGCTCGGCGCACCGGGTTTGATCACCGCTGGCACGCAAGGGTCCGGCACCGCGCTGGCACCGGCGGGGCCGGGGCTTGGCCCGCCGCCCCATGCCGCGGCCTTAACAGGGCAGCCGGCGGAGCGGCGCCACCGGTCAGTCGCCGCAGCCACGCCGCCACGGTGAGTTCGGAGTAGAGGAATCATGCGATGGCAAGTTTGCCGCCCGGACACAGGATCCTGATCTGCACCACCACCGCCCCCACCGACGATATGGCGGCGGGGGAGCGGCAAATTCCAACAACGGACGGACCAAGAGTGATCGCTCTCCCTGCGAGCCTCAGAAATCGGTCGGCGCGCCACCCTCGGCCTTGCGGCGGTCGACAAAGGCGGTCAGTTCCTCGCGGATCGCCGGGTCCATCGCTGGCGGCTCGAAGCTGGCGATGATCTCCTTGAACATCCGATGCGCACGCTCCGGGGTCCAGACCGCGCCATCGGCCTGCCAGGCCTCGAAATTCTTCCAGTCGCTCAGGAACGGCTGGTAGAAGGCGGTGGTATAGCGGTCCTGGGTGTGCTGGATGCCGAAGAAATGGCCGGACTGGCCGACCTCGCGGATCGCTTCCAGCGCGATCTCGTCGGGGCCGGTGGCAAAGGTGGCCGGCTCCAGATAGCGCTGGATCTGCTGCAGCAGCTCGCAATCCATGATGAATTTCTCCGGGCTGGCGATCAGCCCGCCCTCCAGCCAGCCGGCGGCGTGATAGACCATATTGGTGCCCGATTGCACCGCCGCCCACAGGCTGTTCGAGGTCTCCCACATCGCCTGCCCGTCCGGCACATTGGCGGCGCAGACCCCGGAGGAGCGCAGCGGCAGGCCGTAGAACCGCGCCATCTGCCCGGTCATCTGCGTCGCCCGCATATATTCCGGGGTGCCGAAGGCGGGGGCGCCGGATTTCATATCGACATTCGAGGTGAAGGTGCCGATGGCGCAGGGGCAGCCGGGGCGCACATATTGGAACAGCGCGATGGCACAGAGCGCCTCGGCCAGCGACTGCGCCACCGCGCCGGCCATGGTCACCGGCGCCATCGCGCCCGCCAGGGTGAAGGGCGACACGATCACCGCCTGGCCGCGCCGGATCAGCCGCAGGCAGCCGTCGATCATCGGATGGTCGTGTTTCAGCGGCGAGGTCGAGTTGATGTTGGTATACATCCGCGGCGTCGCCTCGAATTCCTCGTGGCTGAGGCCGCCGGCGATGCGCACCATTTCCATCACGTCCTCGACCCGCTCGGGGCCCAGCGAATAGGCGTGCATCACCTTGTCGGTCAGGGTGAGCTTGTCGAACAGCACGTCGAGATGACGGATGCTGGCATGGAGGTCCACCGGCTCGACCGGGTAGCCACCGGCAAAATGGATGCAGTTGAAATATTGCGTCAGCTTCAGCAGGTTGGCGCATTGCTCGCGGGTGCCGGGCACCTTGCGGCCAATCTCCATGTCCCAGTAGTTGGGCGGCGACGAGACATTGCCGAACAGGATATAATTCTCGCCGATCACCAGCTTGCGGTCGGGATTGCGCGGGGTCAGCGTGAAGGAGGACGGCGCCTTGCCCACCATCTCCATCACGAAATCCCGGTCCATGCGCACCAGTTCGCCCTCGACCCGGCAGCCGGCCGCGCGGAAGATCTCCAGCGCCTCGGGGTTCAGGAAGGCAACGCCGATCTCTTCCAGGATGCGCATGGCGCCGTCATGCAGCGCGGCGATGCCCGCTTCGTCCAGCGGCTCGGTGGGCCGGTCCAGGTTGACCGGCAGCCGCCAGGGCATCTGTTCGATCACCGCATGGCCGCGCCGTGCCGCGTTTCCGGCCCGGCCGCCGCCGCGCCGCCGTTTTGCCAGTGCATCCGCCATATCGCTCTCCTGACCTGCTGTTTTCAGCAAGCCCCAGGGGCGCGGCGGCTGCCGTCCTGAATGCGACCGAATGTGTCGGATTCACCTGCCTGGCCCCGGATTCGGCGCCGCGGCGGGGGCGCCGCGGCCTCAGCCCGCCAGCCAGGCCGGCAGATGGCCGATATCGGGCAGCACCGCATCGGCATAGGGCGCCAGCACCGCCGCCTCGGCCAGCCCGGTCAGCACCGCCACCGTCTGCATCCCGGCGCTGCGCCCGGCGATCAGGTCATGGGTGCTGTCGCCCACCATGACGATGCGGTCGGGCGCCAGGCCGATACGCTCGGCAAAGGCCAGCAGCTGCCCCGGCTGCGGCTTGGCGCCATGGCCACTGTCGCAACCGGCGATGAAATCGAAATACCCCCGCACGCCGGCCGCCTCCAGATGCACCAGCGCCGGTGCTTCGGCATCATTGGTGGCCACGCCCAAGCGCAGGCCGAGATCGCGCAGGCGGCCCAGCAGCGGCAGCAGCGGCACCGCCTCGGCCTGGGGCGCGTTTTCGGCCTCTTCGTTCAGCATCCGCAGGATGTCGTCAAACCCGCGATCGGGGAAATGCGGCAGGAGCCGTTCGGTCACCTCGTCCGGGGTGCCGGCGATCACGATGCTGCCGGGCTCGAAGCGGCGCGCCTGCAGGTCAAAGCCGATGTGTTGGCCGATCCGCGCCGCGCGCGGACGGTCGCCGCCGGTGGCGCGCAGCAGGAAAGATTCGGCCCAGCCCTCCCAGGTGGCGCCGAAATCGAACAGCGTGCCGTCCTTGTCGAACAGGATTGCATCGACCCGCATCGGCCTAGGTCCAATGCGGTCCGGCGCCGCCGGGCAAGGCAGCGCGCGCCGGCGCCACCCGGTCATAGCCCAGCCCGACGCTGTCGCAGAAGGCGACGATCCAGGCATCGTCCATCAGCAGGAAGTCGAGCACCGAGCCCAGGAACACCGGATCGCTGGCCGAACCGCGCAGATCCTGCTCCGATGCGCCAGTTGCGCCCAGGAACACCGGCAACAGCTCGTCATTGGCGACAAGCCAGGCCAGCGCCTGCAGCGCCAGGGTTTCGGCGGCGTCGGTAGAGGGGGGCATCCGGGGTCCTTTCGCGGCGCTGGAAATACTTTGTTAACGTCTGTGGGCGAGACTTCCAGACAAATTTTAGCCGTTATCGAAAGGCATCGCCGTGAACGGAACGGTTCTGGTTCTGGACGCCATCGCCACCAGCCGGATCATGCTGAAGGTCCAGCTGTCGGCGGCCTATTATCAGGTGATCCAGTCCGAGGATATGGCCGGGCTGGTGCCGCTGGTGCGGCGCAGCCAGCCCGACCTGATCCTTTGCGCCATGACGCTGCCCGATGGCGGCGCGCTGGCGGCGCGCGCGGTGCTTGGAAATGCCCCCGATACCGCGCGGATCCCGATCATCGCCCTCGCGCCGCAGAATGACCGGGCGGCGCGGCTGATGGCGCTGCGTGCCGGGCTGGATGACGTGCTGAACCACCCGGTGGACGATGCGCTGTTGCAGGCGCGGATCCGCAGCCTGATCCGCAGCCGCGCGCCGACGGAAGATCTGCGCGACGGCCCCGACGCGATGGGCCTGTCGGAACCGGCGGCGGCCTTC
>NZ_PGTB01000089.1 GCF_002786325.1 Pseudooceanicola lipolyticus
TGGCGCTGGCGCGCGAAATCGCCGGCAGCGAGGGCCTGACCCTCGTGGTCGGCGGCACCGATGGCACCGATGGCCCCACCGACGCGGCGGGCGCGGTGGTGGATGGCAGCACCTGGGGACCGGGCGCTGACGCGGCGCTGAAGCGGGCCGACAGCGGCAGTTATCTTGCGGAAAACTCTGCACTTCTGGTCACCGGCCCCACCGGCACCAACGTCATGGATCTGCTGATCGCGCTGCGCGCTTGACACGCGTTGCCGCAGCGGGGAGGTTCCGCGCATGACTGCCCCCAATACATTGCGCGAGATCGAGGAAATCCCCGATCTTGCCATCACGCTGTCCGATGGCTGCCGCCTGTCGGCGCGGGTGTGGAAGCCGGTGGATACCGGCGACAGCCCGGTTCCAGCCATCCTCGAATACCTGCCCTATCGCAAGCGCGACGGCACCTGCGCGCGCGATGCGCTCACCCATCCCTATTTCGCCAAACGCGGCTATGCCTGCATCCGCGTCGACATGCGCGGCAATGGCGACAGCGACGGGCTGATGGCCGATGAATACACCCAACAGGAACTGGACGACGCGGTCGAGGTGATTGCCTGGCTGGCCGCGCAGGACTGGTGCAGCGGCGCGGTCGGGATGATGGGGATCAGCTGGGGCGGCTTCAATGCGCTGCAAGTGGCGGCACTGCAGCCCGATGCGCTGAAGGCGATCATCACCCTGTGTTCGACGGTCGACCGCTTTGCCGACGATATCCATTACAAGGGCGGCTGCCTGCTGAATGAAAACCTCGGCTGGGGCGCGACGATGTGGGCCTATTCCTCGCGCGCGCCGGACCCGGTGCTGCGCGACAATTGGAAGGCGCTGTGGCTGGACCGGCTGGAACATGAGCCTTTCCTGCCGGCGCTCTGGCTGCGCCATCAGCGCCGCGACGCCTATTGGCGCCACGGTTCGGTCTGCGAGGATTTCTCAGCCATCAGGGCGGCGACGCTGGCGGTGGGCGGCTGGGGCGACGCCTATAAGAACGCGGTGCCGCAACTGGTGGAGAAGCTGACGGCACCAGCCAAGGGCATCGTCGGTCCCTGGGTGCACAAATACCCGCATTTCGCGGTGCCCGAGCCGCGCATCGGCTTTCTGCAAGAGGCGCTGCGCTGGTGGGACCGCTGGCTGAAAGGCCACGATACCGGCGTTGAAACCGACCCCGATTATCGCGCCTACCTGATGGATGGCGTGCGCCCGGCGGCCTGGTACACCGAACGCCCCGGCCGCTGGATTGCCGAACCCGAGGGCGCCACCGCGCATCTGCCGACCGAGACCTGGCACCTGACCGATGGCGGCCTGGGCCGCGCCCCCGCCGCGCTGGACCGCCTGGTGGCCTCGCCGCAGCATTGCGGCATGGCCGGCGGCGAATATTGCGCCATCTGGCTGGGCCCGGAAATGCCGGGAGATCAGCGCGGCGATGATGCGCTGTCGGTCTGTTTCGACAGCCCGCCGGTCGAGGCCGACACCGATATCGTCGGCGCGCCGCGCCTGCAGCTGCGCCTCAGCGCCGACAAGCCGCAGGCGCAGATCGCCGTGCGGCTGAACCATATCCACCCCGATGGCGCCTCGACCCGGATCACCTATGGCGTGCTGAACCTGTCGCATCGCGACGACCCGGCCGAACCCGCCGCGCTGGAACCAGGCAAAAGCTATGACATCACGCTGGACCTCGACCATATCGCCTATCGTCTGCCCCGGGGTCACCGGCTGCGGGTGGCGATCTCGTCGGCCTATTGGCCGCTGATCTGGCCGACACCCGAGGCGGCAGCGCTGCACCTGACCGGCGGCAGGCTGACCCTGCCCGTGCGGCCCACGGCCGGGCCGGACGAATGGGTGTTTCCGCCGCCCGATGCCGAGGTACCCTGGGAAACCGAGACGCTCCGCAAGAACAGCAACAGCCGGCGGATCGAAACCGACCTGACCACCGGTGCGGTGCACCTGCGGATCGAGGACGATTTCGGCAAGCAGCGCGACGCGGCGCATGGCCTGATCAGCGGCGGCATCGCCCGCGAGACCTGGACCATCCACCCCGACGATCCGCTGTCGGCCCGCGGCGCCTGCCACTGGACCGAAGAGCTGGAACGCGACGGCATCCGCCTGCGCACCGAGACCCGCTGCGAGATGTGGTCGGACCCCACGCATTTCCATCTGACCGCCCGGCTACAGGCGTTCGAAAACGATGAAACCGTGCATGACCGGACGGTTAACGAAACCATCGAACGCGACCACCTGTAACGCCACCGTTACTCTTAGGGGCCATTTAAGCTTGCGACCCCGACCGAAATGGGCCAGTTTTGACTCACCAATCAATAAAACTGTGCCTCGAAGCTGCAGCCTGAAAACAGGGAGACTTTCATGTCTGATCAACTCGACTATCTGAAATGGCGCGTGGGCGCCGGTAAAATGTCGCGCCGCGAATTTATCGGCCGGGCCTCGGCGCTGGGCCTGTCCACCGCGCTGGCCAGCAGCATGTATGCCGGCGCGCTGCGGGCGCAGACGCCGCAAATGGGCGGCACCATCCGGGTTGGTATCCAGGGCGGCGCCTCCTCCGACAGCCTGGACCCGGCGGTTGCCGCCAATGCCACCGCGACCTCGGTCTCGCGGCTGTGGGGCGAACCGCTGATGGAACTGGCACCGCAAGGCGGGCTGGACCCGAAAGTGGCGGAAAGCGTCGAGGCCTCGGAAGATGCCAAGGTCTGGCGCTTCAAGATCCGCCAGGGCATCACCTTCTCGAACGGCCAGACGGTGACCGCCGAGGATGTGCTGGCGACGATGGAGCGCCATTCCGGCGAAGACACCAAGTCGGGCGCGCTGGGCATCATGCGCGGCATTGCCAATATGTCGACCGATGGGGACACCTTCATCATTGAGCTCGAGCAGCCCAATGCCGACCTGCCCTATCTGATGACCGATTATCACCTGATGATTCAGCCCAATGGCGGCAAGGACGACCCGACCGCCGCCATCGGTACCGGGCCCTATATCCTGAAATCGGTGGATATGGGCGTGCGCTTTGTGGCCGAGAAAAACCCGAATTACTGGGGCGATCTGGGCTATGCCGAGACCATCGAGATGGTGGTCATCAATGACGACACCGCACGTATGGCGGCGCTGCAATCGGGCCAGGTGGACATGGTCAACCGGGTGCCGCCGCGCACTGCCGGCCTGGTCGGACGGGCACCGAACATCAACATCCAAACCACCTCGGGTCCGGGGCATTACGTGTTCATCATGCATTGCAACACCGCGCCCTTCGACAATAACGATCTGCGGCTGGCGCTGAAATACGCGATGAACCGCGAGGAAATGGTCGAAAAGATCCTGTTCGGCTATGGCTCGGTCGGCAATGACACCCCGATCAACAGCTCGTACCCGCTGTTCACCGAGCTCGAGCAGCGCAGCTATGACCCGGACCAGGCCAAGTTCCATTTCGAGAAATCGGGCCATTCCGGGCCGATCCTGCTGCGCACCTCGGACAACTCCTTCCCCGGGGCGCCGGATGCCGCCGCGCTGTTCCAGCAATCGGCCGCCGCCGCGGGCATCGAGATCGAGATCAAGCGCGAGCCGAATGACGGCTACTGGTCGGAAGTCTGGAACACCCAGCCGTTCTGCACCTCGTATTGGGGCGGCCGCCCGACGCAGGATTCGATGTTCTCGACCGCCTATCTGTCGACGGCCGACTGGAACGACACCCGGTTCTTCAACGAGGATTTCGACAAGCTGCTGTTCGCCGCCCGTGCCGAATTGGACGAAGCCAAGCGGACCCAGATGTATGCCGAGATGTCGAAGATGGTGCATGACGAAGGCGGCCTGATCTGCCCGATGTTCAACGACTTCGTCGACGGCATCTCCGACCGGGTCACCGGCTGGACGGAACAGAAAGTCGGCTTCGAGCTGATGAACTTCTACGCTCCGATGAAGATGTGGGTCGCCGCCTGATATGGGGCAAATCACCAAACTGCTGGTCCAGCGCATCGCGCTGGGCCTGCTGCTGCTCTTTCTCGTATCGATCCTGATCTTTGCGGGAACGCAGATTCTTCCCGGCGATGTGGCACAGTCGATCCTGGGCCAGTCCGCCACCCCCGAAGCCCTGGCCAACCTGCGCGCCGAACTGGGGCTGAACGAACCGGCGCTGTCCCGCTATGTCGCCTGGCTGGGCGGGGTGATGACCGGCGATCTGGGCACCGCGCTGACCTCGGGGCAGGATATCGCCGACAGCCTGGCCACCCGGCTGTCCAACACCCTGTTCCTGGCCTTCTGGGCGGCGCTGATCTCGGTCCCGCTGGCGATCTTCCTGGGGCTGCTCGCGGTACGCTATCGCGACCGCTGGCCGGACAAGCTGATTTCGGCGGTCACGCTGACCTCGGTCTCGATCCCGGAATTCCTGATCGGCTATGTGCTAATGTATTTCGTCGCGGTCAAACTGGGCTGGGCGCCCTCGGTGGCCACCGTCTATGACGGCATGTCGCTGGGCCAGAAACTGCACGCCATCGCGCTGCCGGTGGCGGTGCTGACATTGGTGGTGCTGGCGCAGATGATGCGGATGACCCGCGCCGCCATCCTGAACGTGATGCAATCGGCCTATATCGAAACCGCCGAGTTGAAGGGCCTGCGGATGTTCACCATCATCTGGCGGCATGCCTTTCCCAACTCGATCGCCCCGATCGTCAACGTGGTGATGCTGAACCTGGCCTATCTGGTCGTCGGCGTCGTGGTGATCGAAGTGGTGTTCACCTATCCCGGCATGGGCCAGTACCTGGTCGACCATGTGTCGAAACGCGACGTGCCGGTGGTGCAGGCCTGCGGCCTGATCTTCGCCGCGGTCTATATCGGGCTGAACCTGGTGGCCGATATCGCCTCGATCCTCGCCAATCCACGGCTGAGGCACCCGAAATGAAGACCAAACCGATTTCCCTATCCCGTGCAACCGGCCGGAGGACGATCCGCCCATGAGGATCCCCCTTTCCGCCCTGATCGGCCTGTTCCTGACCTCGCTTTATTTTCTGATGGCGATCTTCGCACCGCTGATCGCGCCCTATGGCATGGCCGAACTGGTCGGCGGCGTGTGGGAACCGGCCTCGGCCGAGCACTGGATCGGCACCGACAACATCGGCCGCGACCTGCTGAGCCGGATGATCTATGGCGGGCGCACCACCATCTTTATCGCCACCGCCGCCACCCTGATCAGCTTTGCCACCGGGGCGGTCCTAGGCTTTCTCGCCGCGGTGATGGGCGGCTGGGCCGACCAGGTGCTCAGCCGCTTTGTCGACCTGCTGATGTCGATCCCGACGCTGATCTTCGCGCTGGTGGTGCTGTCGGTGATGCCGGTGACGATCCCGGTGCTGATCCTGGTGATGGGCCTGCTGGATGCCACCCGCGTCTATCGCCTGGCCCGCGCCGTGGCGGTGGACATCAACGTGATGGATTATGTCGAGGCGGCGCGGCTGCGCGGCGAAGGCAATGGCTGGGTGATCTTCCGCGAGCTGCTGCCCAACGCGCTGTCGCCGCTGGTGGCCGAGATGGGGATGCGGTTCATCTTCATGGTGCTGTTCGTCTCGACCCTTTCCTTTCTCGGGCTGGGAGTGCAGCCGCCGGGCGCGGATTGGGGCGGCATCGTGAAAGAGAACAAGGACGGCATCGTCTACGGCATCGGCGCCGCGCTCTACCCCGCCGTGGCGATCGCCACCCTGGCGATCAGCGTCAACCTGGTGGCCGACTGGATCCTGAACCGCACCACCTCGCTGAAAGGAGGCCGCGGATGAGCGAACCCCTGGTCAAGGTCCGCAATCTCAAGATCGGCGCCACCGTCTATCCGCCGGGCGAGGCCCCGCAGGAGATCGAGATCGTGCATGGCGTCGATTTCGAGCTGGAAAAAGGCAAGGTGCTGGGGCTGATCGGTGAATCCGGCGCCGGCAAATCCACCATCGGGCTGGCCACCATGGCCTATGGCCGCGGCGGGGTCGAAATCACCGGCGGCGAGGTCTGGGTCAATGGCCGCGACATCCTGTCCTCGGGGCTGCGCGACGTGCGCCGGCTGCGCGGCGGCGAGGTGACCTACGTTTCGCAATCCGCCGCCGCCTCGTTCAACCCGGCCAAGCCGATCATGGATCAGGTCACCGAAGCGGCGGTGTTCCACGGCAAATTCTCGCGCCGCGAGGCCGAGGAACGTGCCGTCGAACTGTTCGGCAAGCTTGGCCTGCCCGACCCCGACACCATCGGCAAGCGCTATCCGCACCAGGTGTCCGGCGGCCAGCTGCAACGCTGCATGACCGCGCTGGCCCTGTGCCCGCAACCCGATCTGGTGGTGTTCGACGAACCCACCACGGCGCTGGACGTGACCACCCAGATCGACGTGCTGGCCGCGATCAAGGAGGCGATCGCCGCCACCGGCGTTGCCGCGCTCTATATCACCCACGACCTGGCGGTGGTGGCGCAGGTGTCGGACAACATCATGGTGCTGCGCAATGGCGACATGGTGGAATATGGCAGCACCGACCAGATCATCAACGCCCCGCGCGAGGAATATACCCAGGCGCTGGTCTCGGTCCGGTCGATCAAGCACGAGGAGAAACAGCCAACCGCCGAGCCGCTGCTGCGCGCCCGCAAGATCACCGCGCGCTACAAGGGCACCAGTTTCGACGTGCTGCAAAAGGTCTCGGTCGAGTTGCATCCCGGCCAGACCCTGGCCGTGGTCGGCGAAAGCGGATCGGGCAAGTCGACCCTGGCGCGGGTGATCACCGGGCTGCTGCCGCCCGCCGCCGGCGATATCACCTTCGCCGGGCGCAAGCTGTCGCCCGACCTGGCCGGGCGCAGCCGCGAGGATCTGCGCGAGCTGCAGATGATCTACCAGATGGCCGATGTGGCGATGAACCCGCGCCAGACCGTGGGCACCATCATCGGCCGGCCGCTGCAATTCTATTTCGGGCTGAGAGGCCGGGAAAAGCGCAAGCGCATCATCGAGCTGCTGGACGAGATCGAACTGGGCGAAGAGTTCATCGACCGCTATCCCGCCGAGCTGTCGGGCGGGCAGAAACAGCGGGTCTGCATCGCCCGCGCGCTGGCCGCCAAACCCAAACTGATCATCTGCGACGAGGTCACCTCGGCGCTTGACCCGCTGGTGGCCGACGGCATTCTCAAGCTGCTGCTGACGCTGCAGAAGATCGAGAACGTGGCCTATCTGTTCATCACCCATGACCTGGCCACGGTGCGCGCCATCGCCGATTCGATCGCGGTGATGTATCAGGGTCAGCTGGTGCGCTATGGCCCGAAATCGCAGGTGCTGTCGCCGCCTTTCGACGATTATACCGACCTGCTGCTGTCCTCGGTGCCCGAGATGAAACTCGGCTGGCTGGAAGAGGTGCTGGCGCATCGCAAGATGGAAAGCGCCGGGCATTAAGCCCGGCTGTCGTGCGCCCCTGCACAGGACCTGTCCGCCTGTCGCGATGGGAATGGCGGTGGCAGCTGATATCCTGGCCGCATTGACCCGGCGCGACGGAGGCCTTGATGCGCGATTCCCTTCCCACCTATTTCATCTCGCATGGCGGGGGTCCCTGGCCCTGGCTGCCCGAGATGCGGCGAATGTTTGCCAATCTCGAAACCTCGCTGGTGGCGATGCGGGCCGAGCAGCCCGAGGCGGTGCTGATGGTCTCGGGGCATTGGGAAACCGAGGATGTCGCGGTGATGTCTGCACCGAACCCGCCGATGGTCTATGACTATCACGGCTTTCCGCCGGAAACCTATGAAATCAGCTATCCTGCCCCCGGCGCGCCCGAACTCGCCCGGCGCGCGGCCGAACTGCTGCGGGCGGCCGGCGTGCCGGCGCACCTGGACGCGGACCAGGGCTTTGATCACGGCACCTTCGCGCCGATGGCGGTGACCTGGCCGCAGGCCGAGATGCCGGTGTTCCAGGTCTCGATCCGCAAATCCTATGACCCGGAGGCACATTTCGCCATCGGCCGCGCGCTGGCGCCGCTGCGCGCGGAGGGCGTGCTGATCGTCGGCTCGGGCCTGTCCTTTCACAACCTGCGGCTGTTCGGACCGCAGGCCAAGGTGCCCTCGACCGCCTTTGACCGCTGGCTGGCCGAAACCCTGGCCCTGCCCGCCGCCGAACGCACCGCGGCGCTGCGCGACTGGGACAGCGCGCCCTATGCGCGGGTCTGCCACGCGCAGGAGGACCACCTGGTGCCGCTGTTCGTGGCGCTCGGTGCCGCCGAAACGGCACGGGCCGAACGGGTCTATCACGATGTCGACCTGATGGGCGGCGTCACCGCCTCAAGCTATCGCTTCCACTGAGGCGCCAAGACTTTCCGGGAAAGTCTTGGCAAAAGTTTCCCGGAAACTTTTGCCCGCGCCGCCAATGCGGGCCCTCCCCGCCTGCCGGGGCTTGCAAATCCGCCCGGCGCCCGGTCAGGTGGCCCCGAAGCGACGGAGGCCCGCATGACCAACAAGCTGCTGCTTATCATTCTCGACGGTGTGCCCTGGCGCAACTGGCGCCGACTGTTCGGCAATCTCGAAGGCTGGGTCGACAGCGGCGCGGCGCGGGTGTGGAAACACCGGGCAGTGCTGCCGTCGATCTCGGCCTCCTGCTATGCCTCGATCCATACCGGCGTGCCGCCGCAGGTGCATGGCTGCACCGGCAATGGCAACGTCTTCCGCCTGTCGCAGCCCGATATCTTCAGCGAAGTGCGCAAGGCCGGCGGCGTGACCGGGGCGGTGGCGCATTCCTTCTGGTCGCAATTCTTCAACCGCCACCCGTTCGATTACGTCCGCGACATCGAATATGACGAACCGGACAGCGCCACCATCAACCATGGCCGGTTCCACAGCATGACCGGCTATGGCAAGGCCAACCAGATGACGCCCTCGGATGTCGACCTGTTCGCGACGCTGACCAGCCTCTGCGCCCGCTTCGGTCTGACCTACGGGATGCTGCACACCTGCACGCTGGACAGCATGGGCCACCGGTTCTTCCATGACAGCGAAGAGATGGACCATGCCTGTTTCGTCATGGACGAGATGCTGGCGCCGTTCATCCCGCAATGGCGCGCCATGGGCTACGAGGTGATCGTCACCGCCGATCACGGCCAGGATGCCCGCGGCCATCACGGCGGCCGGGGCGAGCTGCAGCAGGACGCGGCGCTGTATTATTTCGGCGCCGCCGAAGGCCCGGCCGAGGATATGGTGATCGACCAGCTGCAGCTGGCGCCGACCATCCTGGGCCGCCTGGGCGTGCCGGTGCCCGGCACCATGCAGGCGACGCCCTTCCTGCGCTGATCACGCCGCTGCCGCAACCTCGGCCCGTGGCGGCCGGATCCGGTGCACCGCCAGGTACAGCGCCGGGACGAAGATCAGCGTGATCACCGTGCCGGCGATGATGCCGCCCATCATCGCATAGGCCATCGGCCCCCAGAAGATCTGGCGCGCGATCGGGATCAGCGCGAAACTCGCCGCCGCCGCGGTCAGCAGGATCGGCCGCGCGCGGCTGTCCGAGGCGACAAACACTGCCTCCCAGGGATGTTGGCCCGCCGCCCGCTGCACCTCGATCTCGTGTACCAGGATGATCGAGTTGCGGATCAGGATGCCGATCAGTGCCAGCACCCCCAGGATCGCCACGAAGCCCAGCGGCGCACCCGAGGGCAGCAGCGCCGCGACCACCCCGATCAGCCCCAGCGGTGCCGCCGCGAACACCACCAGCGTGTTGCGAAAGCTCTGCATCTGTACCATCACCAGCGTTGCCATGATCAACAGCATCAGCGGCACCACCGCGGCAATCGGCGCCTGGCTTTCGGCGCTGGATTCCACCGTGCCGCCGACCTCGACACGATACCCCGGCGGCAGCGCCTGGTTGAAGGTGGCGATCTTTCCGGCCAGGTCATTGACGATGGTGTCGGGCTGGTCGCGGGTGGTGATCGCCGCGTAGACGGTGATCGTCGGCACCCGGTTTTCCTGCCGGATCAGCGGCTGTTCGGTATCATAGCGGAACACCGCCACCGAGGAGAGCAGGATTGGCTGGTCGCCGGACCCGCCCAGCTGCAGATTGGTCAGCGCCTCGATCGACGAGCGGGTGTCGTCGCTGCCGCGTGCGACCAGGTCGACCAGGTATTTGCCATCGCGCAGCTCGGTCACCGACTGGCCGTCGAACATCAGGCTCAGCGCCGCCGCGATATCGCCCGAGGTCAGGCCGAGCAGGCGCACCCGGTCCTGGATGATCTCCACCCGCACCACCCGCGCCGGCTCGTTCCAGTCCAGCACGATATTGGCGGTGCGCCCGTCCGAGGACACCAGCGCCGCCAGGTCGCGCGCCTTGTCTCGCAGCAGCGCCAGGTCGGGCCCGGTGATCCGGTATTGCACCGGCCGGCCCACCGGCGGGCCGATCTCCAGCAGCTTGATGAAGATATCGGCATTGGGAAATTCACGGTCGGCCAGGTCGGTCAGCCTGGCGCGCAGCCGGTCGCGCGCCGCGGTCAGCTCGGCATCGGCGGCGGTCAGCTGCGCCTGCGCGCTCAGCAGCGCCTGTTCCTGTTGGAACCGTTCGATCCGCGCGATCACCGTCCCGGCGCGGACCCGGTCGCCGTCATCGACCGCGATCTCGGCAATCCGCCCGCCGGTGGGAAACGACGCGTTCAAGGTCTCGCGCGCAGCCAGTTCGCCGGTCAGGGACAGGTGCCGCACGGCCTGGGTTTTTTCGACGGTAACGACAGCAACGGAGAGCGGCGTTTCCGCATCGGACGACGCCGCCGCAAGCAGCGCCAATGCGGCCAATGCGATGCCCCTGACGGTTCGGTACCCGGCCACGGCGAAATCCTTTCAAAAACAAACACCAGCCAAGCCAGTCCGGTATGGCGGAGTGACGCGGCCCGATGCCTCTTCAGAAATACACCCCGGGCGCGTTCATGCCATGGGTTACCACGCGTCGCGCTGCGCGAAATGCGCGTATTGCCAATTGTTTAGATCGCGCGGGGCTCAGCCCGCCCGACATGCGAAATTCTTCGGCGCGCCCGCCTGCCGGAGCCACCCAAAGCGGACGCAACCGAAAAGGGTTCTTTTTCAGCCGGAGCGCGGGTGTTACCTGTTCAAAAAACCGGGAAACAAAGAACCGATATGGACAGGGAATTCGACCTCATCGTGATCGGCGCGGGCATTGCCGGCGCCTCGGTCGCCGCCGAGCTGGCGGCGACGCGCCGGGTGCTGCTGCTGGAACGCGAACCGCAGCCGGGCTATCACACCACCGGCCGGTCGGCGGCGCTGTATACCGTGGCTTATGGGCCGCCGGTGATCCGCGCCCTGTCGCGCGCGTCGGGTGGGTTTTTCCGCGACCCGCGCAGCCCCTTTGTCAGCCATCCGCTGCTAAGCGATCGCGGCGCCGTGTTTATCGCGCGCGACGATCAGGTCGCTGCGATGCAGGCCTTCGGTGACGCGCTGGGCGACGCGGTCAGCCCGCTGTCGCGCGACGAGATGCGGCGGCGGATCCCGCTGTTGCGGCCCGATCACTGTGCGGCCGGGCTGTTTGATGCCAGCGCCGCCGATATCGACGTGGCCGCCCTGCATCAGCACTATCTGAAATCCTTCCGCGCTGCCGGTGGGCAGATCCGCACCGGCGCCGAGGTGCTGGCACTGGCGCAGGGCGGCGCGGGCTGGCAGGTGGAAACCGGCAGCGGCGTTTTCTTCGCCGCCACCGTCGTGAACGCCGCCGGCGCCTGGGCCGATGAGATCGCGCAGCGTGCCGGCCTGGCGCCACGCGGGCTGGTGCCCAAGCGGCGCACCGCGATGATCATCGCCGCGCCCGAGGGCACCGCAACAGAGCGCTGGCCGATGGTGATCGATGTCGACGAACAGTTCTATCTGAAACCCGAGGCGGGAAAGTTCCTGATCTCGCCCGCCGATGAAACCCCCTCGCCGCCCTGCGACGCCCAACCGGAAGAGATCGACGTGGCGATCTGTGTCGACCGGATCGAACGCGCTTTTGACATGCGGGTCCACCGCATCGAAAGCAAATGGGCCGGGCTGCGCAGCTTCTTGCCCGATGGCAATCCGCTGGCCGGCTATGACCCCGCCGCACCGGGCTTCTTCTGGCTGGCCGGTCAGGGCGGATACGGTATCCAGACCGCCCCGGCGCTGGCGCGTGCGGCGGCGGCACTGATCAACGACGTATCGCTGCCCGATGATATCGCCCGCGCCGGCGTCACCCCGGCGCTGCTCTCCGGCGGGTTGCAGGAGGTGGCGGCCTGACGCGGAACGCGGTTGTCCGCGCACCGCATCGCCTCAATAGATATAGCGGATCTGGTCGGACCAGAACCGCTCCACCCGTTTCAGCGTGCTGGTGGTGGCCTCGATCCCGTCCAGCGACAACACCTGGCGGCTGTCCAGGCCCTCGGCATGGCGGGAGAACAGCTGCGAGACGAGATCGCGGATCTCGCGACCGCGCGCGGTCAACCGCACCCGGACCGAGCGGCGGTCGATCTCGCAGCGCTGATGGTGCATATATCCCATCTCGACCAGCTTTTTCAGGTTATAGCTGACATTGCTGCCCTGGTAATAGCCGCGGCTTTTCAACTCGCCCGCCGTCACCTCGTTATCACCGACATTGAACAGCAGCAGCGCCTGCACCGCGTTGATCTCCAGCACGCCGACCCGCTCAAACTCGTCCTTGATCACGTCCAGCAGCAAGCGGTGCAGCCGCTCGACCATCGCCAGCACCTCAAGATACCCGGTCATCAGCCCGCGATCGGGCGGCCGGCTCAACTGCATCTCAAAACTCATCCGTCCCTCCGACTCGGCCTGTTCGAGGGAGAGTGACGGCAAATACCGAATAATCGGTTAAGTGGTTTTGTGTCTATTTCTGAAAGGTTTGGGCGATATTTTTAATCATACCCGAATACTGGTCGGGCGCATCGGCCTGGCCGGTCACCCATTGGTACAGATCCTGGTCGTTCTCGTGCAGCAGCGCATCGTACAGCGCCACCTCGGACTCGGCCATGGCTTCAAGATTGGCCTCGGCATAGGCGGTCAGGATCAGGTCCATTTCCTTGATCCCGCGGCGCATCGACCGCATCTTCAGCCGCTTCAGCCGGTATGCGCGCGGCTCCTCCATCAGGCGCCCTGCTCCTGCAGCGCCTGGCGCATGCGTTTTTCCAGCCGCGCCGCGCGTTCGGCATTGGCCCGCATCGCCGCGCGGATCTCGCGCAGTTCGGCCAGGAAGGCCTGGTAATCCGGCGCGGCCTCGTCTTCCTCCTCGGGCGCGGCGGTGCCGTCGCCCTCGCCGGTCAGCAGCCACATGATCGAGACATTCAGCAGCCCCGCCATCATCTGCAGCTTGTTGGCGCGCGGCTCCGAAATGTCATCCTCCCAGCCGATCAGGGTGGATTTCTTCACCCCCAGCAGCCGCGCCAGCTGCGACTGGGTCATGCCCGCCGCCTCGCGCGCCCCGGCGACACGGTCGCCGAAGGTCGCCGTCTCGGGTCCGTACCAGTCGCTCGCACCATCGGTCATGCCTGATTCCCCCGGGATCGGTTGCTGCTTGATCGCGTCTGGGCGGCACCCTATGACAGACACGCCTGAACTTCAAACCGGGGATCTTGATGACCTTCCTGTCGCAGACGCTGAGCCGCGTGAAACCGTCGCCCACCATCGCCGTCACCACCATGGCGGCCGAGCTGAAGGCCGCCGGGCGCGACGTGATCGGGCTGGGCGCGGGCGAGCCGGATTTCGACACCCCGGACAACATCAAGGAGGCGGCGATTGCCGCCATCCATGCCGGCAAGACCAAATATACCCCGCCCGATGGCATCCCCGAGCTGAAAGCGGCGATCTGCGCCAAGCTCGAGCGCGAAAACGGTCTGACCTACACGCCCAAGCAGATCAGCGTCGGCACCGGCGGCAAGCAGACGCTGTATAACGCGCTGATGGCAACGCTGAATCCGGGGGACGAGGTGATCATCCCGGCGCCCTACTGGGTCAGCTACCCCGACATGGTGCTGCTGGCAGGCGGCACCCCGGTTCCGGTCGCGGCGACGCTGGAAAACGCCTTCAAGATCACCCCCGAACAGCTCGAATCGGCGATCACCCCGAAGACCAAGTGGTTCATCTTCAACTCGCCCTCCAACCCCACCGGCGCGGGCTATAGCCGGGACGAGTTGAAGGGGTTGACCGATGTGCTGATGAACCATCCCCATGTCTGGGTGATGTCGGACGACATGTATGAACACCTGGCCTATGACGGGTTCGAATTCTGCACCCCGGCGCAGGTCGAACCGGGCCTCTATGACCGCACGCTCACCTGCAACGGCGTCTCCAAGGCCTATGCCATGACCGGCTGGCGCATCGGCTATGCCGCCGGGCCGGAGCCGGTGATCGCAGCGATGCGCAAGGTGCAGAGCCAGTCCACCTCGAACCCCTGTTCGGTCAGCCAATGGGCCGCGGTCGAGGCGCTGAACGGCACGCAGGAGTTCCTGGCCTCGAACAACGCCATCTTCAAGCGCCGCCGCGACCTGGTGGTATCGATGCTGTCCGAAATCGAGGGCGTGACCTGCCCGGTGCCGGAAGGTGCCTTCTATGTCTATCCCTCGATCGCCGGTCTGATCGGCAAGACCTCGAAAAGCGGCGTCAAGATCGACAATGACGAGGCCTTCGCCAAGGCGCTGCTGGAAGAAACCGGCGTCGCCGTGGTGTTCGGCGCGGCCTTTGGCCTGTCGCCGAATTTCCGGGTCAGCTATGCCACTTCGGACGAGAACCTGAAACAGGCCTGCAGCCGGATCCAGGATTTCTGCGCGGGGCTCGGCTGATCGGGATGGGCGCAATTCGGATCACCGCCAACCTGCCCAGCCGGGACTTTGACGTGACCGAAGCGTTTTACGCCCGGCTGGGATTCGAGACCCGGTTTCGCAGCGACAGCTGGCTGATCCTGGGCTTTGACGGCCAGATCGTCGAGTTCTTTCCCCATCCCGACCTCGATCCGGCGCGAAGCTGGTTCTCGGCCTGCCTGCGCAGCGACGATATCGATGCGCTGCACGCCCGCTTCTCCGAGGTCGGACTGTCAACCAGCGACCACGCGATCCCGCGCATCACCGGCATGTTCCGGCTGCCCGACGCGCCGCGCATGTTCGCCCTGGTCGATCCCGATGGCAGCCTGTGGCGGGTGATCGACCAGTCGGAGCCGAAATGAGCGAACTTCCCGAATATTTTTTCCGCACCCGCGAAAACGGCGCCTTTGTCTTCCGCGTCGACACCGAGAACCGCCAGCGGCGGATCGAGATGGATCAGATCGCGGTGATCAACATCCGCAACGGCGAGGTCAGGCCGCATGGCGACCGCAGCCTGTCCGAGGCGGATATGGCGGCGATCCGCGCCTGGATGGAGGAACGCCGCGCGCTGCTGGCGCGGCGCGACATGGACGACATCCACCGCACCATCGACCACCTGAACCAGACCGCGCATTGGGCCCAGTCCAAGGCCACCGACGCGCAGCTGGACGAGGTGACCGATGCGCTGCTGCTGACCATGCATGACCTGCGCACCGTGCTCGTGCGGAAAAAAGCCGATCGGCTGACCAAGGGCGGCTGAGGCCGCTGCGCCGCCTTTTCGCGGCGGTGCGGCTGCGCTAGACTGGCGCGCAATTTGCTGCCTCGTCCGATCATGCCCAAACTGACCCTTCTTCCCCTGCTCGCCGCATTCCTGCCCGCCCCGGCCCTGGCGCATCCGCATATCTTCGTCGAAACCGGCCTGCGGATCGAGGTGAACGCCCAGGGGCAGCTGACCGGGATCGAGGTGACCTGGGCCTATGACGAATTCTATTCGATGCTGATCGTCGAGGATAACAACCTTGATCCCGACCATGACGGCCACCTGACGCCGGCCGAGCTCGAGATCCTGGACGGGTTCGACATGAGATGGATCGAAGGCTTCGAGGGCGATCTCTATGTCCGCGATGCCAACGGGCCGGTGCCGCTGGGCCCGCCGCAAAAGGGCGGCATCAGCGAAGAGAACGCCCGGCTGATCACCGTGCACAGCCGGGCGGTTGCGTCCGTTCCCGCCGACGGGCTGGTTATCAAGGCCTATGATCCCACCTTCTATACCGCCTATGACCTAACCCGCGGTGTCACCGTCGAGGGCCCCTGCCGGGTGGAACAGACCACGCCCGATCTCGATGCCGCCTACAGCAAGGTCGACGCGATGATGCAGGACCTGTCCGACGAAGCCTTCCCCGAAGTGGGCGAGGCCTTTGCCGACGAATTGCGCCTGGTATGCGACTCCTAGGCTGGGCCGGCGCGGCCCTGGTGCTGGCGCTTGCGGCCTGGCTGTGGCTGGGCGGCGGCGCCGACGCGGTGTCGCGCTGGGCC